>NZ_JBAJNS010000001.1:5651798-5998596 GCF_037911585.1 Streptomyces sp. GSL17-111 | reverse complement strand
CTAGGGGCGCTGTCTCAAGCGGTCGACGATCGCCCACTCCACCGTGTGCGACAGCTGGATGTACGTCCTGCCGGAAGCCGTGGACCCCTCACTGCGGAAGCCCAGGAATTCGTAGGACTCTTCATCGAAGATTAGGTAGCTGCCCTTTTGGGAGCCCTCTCCGGTGTAAGCGATCCCCACTCCCGTGCGCCCTGCAGCGTCCTTCACGCCCGGGATCGCCTTGACACCGTGCACCAGGGCCAGTGCTTCGTAAGCGGCGGGACGCAACCCCGGGGGCAGCGCCGGCTGCTTCAGGAGCTCGCCGAGCAGGAAGTAGGCGCGGAACCAGTCGAAGCCGGAGAGGTCGTCGATCGACTGGTCGGTCGTGCCGGTGGCGGAGATGATGGCCGGAACGAGCTTCTCCGGGTCGGTCGGAAGTTTCTTGAGTTTGCTCCACTCCCGGGGAGGCCACACGGAGCCGCCATCCTTCATGGGCTCCTCCCAGATCACGTTGCCGCGCTCCATGGTCAGGGAGCGCTGGGAGCCGTCCACCGAATCCCAGTTCACGTCCACGAAGGTCTGGACCTCGCCGGTCTTCCGGTCCGTCTCCTTGATGATTCGCTTGGAGTAGATGAACTGGTCTCCGCGCGGCGCGACGGGCGTCTCCTGGCTGCTCGCGTACGCCGCCGCCCCTTCCAGCACTGTCACAGCGGCGACCTCGCGCATCTGCGGGGCGAGGGGGCCCGCGGAGTTCGGACCTTCGCCCTCGGTGGTGATCAGCACCGCCGTCCCCATGGCCGCCATGGCGACCACCCCGGCCGTCGCAAGGCGCAGCGCGCGTCGGCGGCTGGGTCCGGTGTCAGGGTGCTGCTTCGTGCGGGTGATCGTGTTGAGCAGTCGGTGGCGGGCGTGTGCCCGGGCCGGTTCGGTGAGCGGGGACGCGTCGGCGTCCCAGTCCCGTAGGAGTTCGAGTTCGTCAGTCATGGTCGGATGCCTCTCGCAGTGTCGTCGGATCGGATCCGCCCAACGCTTCGCGTAGTTTGCTGCGAGCCCGGTGCAGCCGTGATCTGACGGTGCCGATGGGGACGCCGAGGGCCTGGGCCACTTCCTCGTAGCTGAGACTGCCCCATGCCACCAGCAGCAGCACGTCGCGGTGCCGCGCGGGTAGTGCGGCCAGTGCCGCTGCCAGGTCGCGGCGTACGGCCTGTGCCCCGACGCGGTCCGCAGCCCGGTCGGCCAGCGGCTCCTCGTGGTCGGCGGGAGCCGGGATGCGGGCCAGGGCCTTGAAGCGGCGGGCCTCGGCCCGCCGGTGCCGGCCGACCAGGTTGGTCGCTATGCCGAACAGCCAGGGCCGGGCGGTGTCGCCTGTGGCCCGCGCGGGGTCGTACCGGTGGCGCTGCTGGAAAGCGGTGGTGAAGGTCTCCGCCATGAGGTCGTCGGCCGGCTCCCCGCCGAGCCTGCGAGCCAGATATCGGTGTACCGCGTCCGCGTGCCGGTCGAAGAGCACGGCGAACGCCTCGGGCTCGTCCCGGGACCGCGCAATTACCGAGGCATCGCTGTCCACCCCCGTGCGGACGCCTGGGTCGACGGTCATCGGGGCTCCTCTCGTTCTAAGCTACGCATCGAAAGCTTGGGCTTTCACCTCTCCTTCGCCCGTCGCCCCTGGCGAGTTCCCTCGGGCTCTTGGCCGCTGCTGCGCCCCGGAGCAAGGAGCCGGGAGCCGGCCAGCACGGTGGGGACATCGCCGAGGTCGACTTCCGCTTCATCACAGCTATGTGGGGCTACTGGGCGTACGTCTCCTCCGGGCTCCGGCAGCCCTCCCACCGGACCTCCCTGCGCCGCACCGCGGCGCAGGCACGGACCATCCGGTAGGAGATGCCGTCCGCCGGGGGCTCATCCAGCAGCAGGGTCAAAGACCCTCTACACCGTGTGGCTGCGCTTCGACAGCGCGCCAAGATCCGCATCCAGCATCCCGTCGGCCACCCGCTGAACGGGCCAGCCGCATCGTACGCGGTGCCTCATCGGCGGCAGCGCTTCCTCGGTCGCGCGGTCCAGGTCTGCCTCCAGCTTGAGAATCGGCACACGGGCCATCTCTGCACCGGCCCCTCTTCACGCCGGCTCGTAAAGGAGATTACGTGGTGGACCATGGCGCTCATGCCCGAGGAGAACTTGCCCTCCGTCCGCATCAGAAGGAGGCGGTGGCGGCCATTCTGCGAGGGCTCTCCGACGTGGCCGGTGGCGATGTGCGGGGGACGATGGTGATGGCGACCGGCACCGGGAAGACCATCACGGCCGCGACCGCCGCTCACCAGTTGGTACCGCATAGCCGGTGCGGAGTGCTCGTGCCGACCCTCGACCTGCTGACCCAGACGGCCGAGGCCTGGCGGCGCGCCGGACACCGGGGCCGGATGATCGCCGTGTGCTCGCTGGGAGATGATCCGCTGCTGGACGCGCTGGGAGTGCGGTGCACCACCGATCTGGCGCTGCTGGCGCGGTGGGCGTGCGAGGTGGAGTCGGTGGTGGTGCTGGCGACGTACGCCTCCCTGGTGCCGCAGAGCGCCCGCCAGGACGGCACCGAGAACGCAGAGGACGGCGAGGAGGGCGTGGACGGGCCGCAGGAGAGCGCACGGACCCGGCGTGGAGTGCTGGAGCGGGCAGTGCGCGGTGAGGGCTTCACCGGGCCCAATCTTGGGTCAGTTCTGGTTAACGGGCCAGACAGCGGCCGGGTCACAGTGGGCTGGGCACGCCAGCAGATAGACCTCGTTACCGAGAAAGAGCCCGTAGGTGTCGGCCCCGACGCTGTAGGGCTGCTCCGGTTGACCAGGGCGGACGGCGAATTCCATGTCCTCCGGCACCTGGCACACGTACACCAGCTCAGTGCCGCACGCGCACTGGTAGTACTCGGGGAACTGCGCCCAGGATGGTGCACCGCCCACCTTGAACGTCTGGGCTCCCAGCCCCTCGGCAGGGACGTCCGTGAAGGGCCGCAACGTCAGCGGCAGGGCGCGCAGGGAGGGCTCGGGCTCCGCCGCTGGCAGGGTCGCCTCACGCTGGAGCAGTACCCGCCAGAACGGACGTGGATAGGGCGGCTGCGGAGCGTCCCAGTACCGAGGCACGAGCCGGCCGTCGGTCATCTGGGGGTCGGAGGCATCGTTGTGCGCGCGGCAGTGGAAGAGCAGGAGGTGGTCTCCGCTGAAAGGTTCGAGGTCCGAGGGGATGTCGAGCTGGAAGAACAGAACCATCCGCTCGCCGCAGAAACAGTCCGGCCACTTCTGGTCCTCGTCGAGGAAGGGCCAGCCGCCCACCGAGTTCCGTGTCGGGCGGGCCAGAGGGTCGGGGCCGACCTCGATGGCGTGCGCAGGCAGCCCCACCCGCATGTTCTGTCCATCAGGTTCGGCCATCAGGTCAATCTAGGGGATGCACCGGTGGCTGTCGGCGGCGACGGTCGGGGCCGCCGGCGGATGGGCGGGCGGCGGCTTGGCTCTCCGCGCGGGCGGCGGCCCAGGTGTCGGAGGCGGCGCCGGTGAGGCGGGCGTCCTCCCGCACCCACATGGCGCGGCGGTGCGCGGTCACCAGGCCGGCCACGGCGTCGATGAGCGCCTGGCGGTGCTCGACGCGACTCCGCCAGTTTGCGGTCGGGGCGGGGGCCCGCCGCAAGCCGGATGCCCAATTCGTCGACCGCGGCTACGACCATGACGTCTACCGCGACCAGGTCCGCACCCGCGGCATCGTGCCAGCCATCACCCGACGAGGCACCGTGCACGGCACGGGGCTGGGCACCTACCGCTGGGGCGTGGAGCGAAGTCTCGGCTGGCTGCACGGCTTCCGACGTCTGGCATCTGCTGGGAACGCAGAGCCGACATCCATGGGGCGTTCCTCGAACTCGCCTGCTGTCTCAATCACTCATCGGCACCTCAGGGCATTGCGCTGATCCTGGGACCGCTGGTCAGGCATCGGATGTCCCGGGCTCATGCCATGATCCGGCCTCATGAGTGACCGATCGCTTTCGCCCGCCTGGCTGGCCTCGTGGACAGACAGAGTCTCCAGGACTCTCACGGCCATGACAGGCGAGTTCGAGGATCGGCACGGCTTCCCCGCTGGGACCAACGAGGTACGGCCGGCTAACCACGATGATCAAGTCGCGGCTCACAGGCTGGCCCACGTCACCTCTGCCTCAGGTGACTTGGTCACCTTCTACGACAGCATCGGCGATGTCACCTGGGCGGACGTCGGCAATGGCTACTTCCTCGAACCAGCCACGAACGTCCTGCAGCGGCTCCAGGAGGGCGGCAGCGTCGATGCCGACACAGACCGAAAGGTCCATGGCCCGGTCATCGGCTCGAACGGCGGCGGCCTGGCCTACGTCGCGGCCTCTGATGGGGCGGTCTACCGGACGCGGACGGCGTCGATGGACGAAACGGAGCTCGACAAGGTGGCCGATGACCTGCGGCAGTTCCTGAAGCTGCTGGAGCACTCCCTGACACTGTTCATCACCCACGGCGAGACGGAAAACCTGTGACCGCAGGCACCAAGCGCGCATTCTGTTACTGAGGTTGAACTCGTGATGTCGCTGGGTCGCTCAGGTGGGTCTGATGGTCAGGCCGGTCTCGGCGAGGCAGCCGTCTATGAGGTGGCTGCGGTATTGGATGTGGCGTAGGCCGTGTCGGATGCGCTGGACGAGGTGTTCGGGGGTGGAGAAGGCGACGTTGGAGAGCCAGCCGCGTCGCAGAAGGGACCAGATCCCCTCGACGGGGTTGAGGTCGGGTGCGTAGGGCGGCAGGTAGTAGATCGTCAGCCAGTCCCGGGAGTCGGCGAAATCCCGCAGGCCGGCGGCCTTGTGGACGTTGAGGTTGTCCCAGACCAGGACGATCGGGCCGCCGAGCTGCTGGTGGGCGGCGATCAGCAGGTCCCGGTAGTCGCGCCAGGAGAAGCTCTTACGTCCGTCGCGTCGGCCGTCGTCCCGGCGCGGCCGGTAGATCAGCCGGGACCGGTGGCCGGGTTTGTAGCAGGTCAGCGCGGCGATCGATATCCGCCTGCGGGAACGGCCGCGGACCCGCACCACCGGGGTCCGGCCGCGCTGTGACCAGGTCTTCGCCTGCGGCGGCGTCATGGAGAATCCGGCTTCGTCCTCGAAGACGAGCCATGCTCCACTCACCGCCGCGAGTCTTCCGCGCAGGGCCACACCTCCCGGGCCCAACCGGCCACCGCCTCGTCGTCCCGCTCGATGGCGCGGCGGGCCGGGACCTGGCAGGACCAGCCGTTGCGCACCAGGAGCTTGCGCACGCCCTGGATCGTGTAGGTCAGGTGGAAGCGTCGACCGATCACCGTCTTCACCCGGCTCAGGGTCCAGCGCTGGTCCTCCCAGCCGTGAGCGGCCGGCCCCTTGGCCAGCTCCACCTCCAACTGGGCGAACTGCTTCTCGCTCAGCCTCGGCAACGATGCCGGACCCTGTGACCGCAGAGCCCGCGGACCACCCTCATCCCACGTCCGCCGCCACCGCTGCACCGAGCGGACGCTGACCCGCAGGTCCCTGGCGATCACCGAGCTCGCCTCGCCCTGGGCGAACCTCTCGGCGGCCTTCAGCCGTAACTCCTCGCGGAACTGCTGCCGTTCGGCGGTCAGCCCGCCCCCTTGTGGATACCGCATACCCCGGTGATACCGCACCGGCGAGGAGCCGTCAGCCCCTACGACTCCACGAGTTCAACCTCAGTAGGCGCTGTAAGGAGATCACGCGGTGAAGAACGGCGATCCTTCCCTGGGGGAGTTCCACCTCCGTCCGCATCAGAAAGAGGCGGTGGCGGCGGTTGTGCGTGGGCTTTCCGATGTGGCCGGTGGGGATGTGCGGGGGACGGTGGTGATGGCGACCGGGACCGGGAAGACCATCACGGCGGCCGTGGCCGCGCACCGGTTGGTGCCGCGCGGCCGGTGCGGGGTGCTCGTGCCGACGCTGGACCTGCTGGCGCAGACGGCCGAGGCGTGGCGGCGTGCCGGGCACCGGGGCCGAATGATCGCCGTGTGCTCGCTGGGGGACGATCCGCTGCTGGAGGCCCTGGGAGTGCGGTGCACCACCGATCCGGGGCTGCTGGCGCGGTGGGTGGCCGGGGCTGGGTCGGTGGTGGTGTTGGCGACGTACGCCTCCCTAGTGCCGCAGAGCGCCCGCCAGGACGGCGCCGGGAACGGCGAGGAGGGCGTGGGCGGGCCGCAGGAGAGCGCACGGGCCCGGCGGGGGGTGCTGGAGCGGGCGGTGCGCGGTGAGGGCTTCACCGGGCCTTCTCTGCCCGCCTTCGACCTCCTGGTGGTGGACGAGGCGCACCGCACGTCGGGAGATCTGGGGAAATCCTGGGCGGCGGCGCTCGATCAGGGCCGGGTGCCGGCGGTGCGGCGGCTGTTCATGACAGCGACACCGCGGCTGTGGGAGACACCGCCCGTGTCCGGTGGTGAGGGGCGGCTGGTGGCCTCGATGGACGATCAGCGGCTGTACGGGCCGGTGCTGTTCGAACTGGAACTGATGGAGGCCGTCGAGCGCGGGCTGCTGGCACGGTGGGAGATCGACGTCCTGGAGATCACCGACCCCCAGGCCCCCGCCCCCGAAGCCGGTGCTGAGGCCCAACTGGACCGCTGGGGCGTAGCCGCGGGCGTGGAGTTGGTCAGCCGCCTCATGCGCGAACTGGGCCTGGTGCCCTGCCTGCCACGGTCGAAGAGGTTCACCCTCACGCAGGCTGCGGCCGGCCCGGTGCCGGACCTCGTCGGCCGTGACTTCACCGCGGATGCGCCCGGCGAGAAGCTCGTCGGTGACATCACCTATATCGCGTCTGGAGAGGGCTGGTTGTACCTCGCAACGGTCATCGACTGCTGCACGAAGGAAGTCATCGGTTACGCGATGGACGACCACTGCCAAACTCCATCGCGGTCCTCGACCACGACATCGGCCGCGGGCAGGGTGCGCGGGCGGTGCTGATCAGCGGCGGTGTAGTCGACCATCCCGACCAGGTAGTCCCGGGCCCGGACCAGGGCGGGCCTGCTCCGGGTGTTCCAGCGGGGCAGCTGCTCCCTGGGCAGCATCGGCATCATCCGGCGGCCGGGGAAGTCCCGGTCGGTCTCGTCGAGCAACTCGGCCGGGTCCGGGTGCTGCAGGACGAACAGCGATGCGTGGACGGTGTTCATCGCCAAGTGCAGCTCGCCCACCACCAGCTCGAAGTCGCCGCGCTCGACCGCGGCGGCGTCGTCGGCCACCACGAACACCACCGGGCTGACGTAGCGTGCGATGTTCCAGCCGTCGCCGGGCTCGTCGAACGCCGCGCGCACCGCGTCCGCGATGTCCGCGGCCGACAGCCGGACCCGGCGCGCGCCGTCGGGTGCGTCGATGATCCGCTGCCAGCGCAGGCGCAGTTCGTCGGTGATCCGGTCGATGTCCTCGGTCGACCGCGGGTGCGGCACCGGCACGCAGCGCATCCACAGCGATGCGAGGTCCACAGTGGACTGATCGGCGGCCAGCTCGCGATAGGCGGTGCCGATCCGCTCCCTGGCGGCCCGCGCGAACCGGTTGGTCATCCAGCGGGCCGCGGTCAGGAACATGGCCAGTGGGGCCAGCTCGTCCAGGATCGCCGATCCGATGGTGGCGGAGGCGGTGCGGCGCGAGTCGGAGTACACCAGTGCCCGGTTCGCCGAGGTCCTGGCGCCCTTCGCCCGCTGCGCCGCGGACTCGGTCAGCTCGACGAAGTCCGCCTCCAGCGCGATCAGCGCGTCGACCAGGGCGGCGGCGTCGCCGACCGCGGCGCGGACCCTGGCCTTGCCCGCTTCCAGCACGGCCAGCGGGCCGAGTGCCCGGTCACGGACGCCCGCGTCGCCGACCCGCTCCAGGATGGCGCGCAGCTCGTGGTCCGGGTGCGCGCCGACCGGCACGTCGAGCTTCCAGACCAGCCAGCGCCGCTGCGCCATGCCCGCCAGCGTGTCGAACACGTCGGACAGCGCCAGGCCGGTCTCGGCGGCGATCACGGCGGGCTGCCGGGTGCCGTCGCGCAGCGGGAGAACCAGCGCCTGGGCGGGCTCCACCGGCTGCGCCGGGCGGCCGGGCGGCCGGACATCGCCGCCGTCGATCCCGACGAAGGACACCCGTCGGGGCGCCAGCCACCGACGCAGCCCCGGGTCAGCGCTGATGGTCTCGGCGAGGATATCGATAGCCCAACTGGAAAAGGACACCTCGGAGGTGGCGATCAGGGTGTCGCCCGGTTCGACGGTGACGCCGCGCCGGGACAGGTTCCAGGCACCCCAGCCGACCGGGCCGAAGAAGCCGATGTCGTTCTTCACGCAGAACCGCTGCCAGTGGTGCGCGACGAGTTCCTCGCGCTACCTCGGCATGCTGGTCCGGTTGTCCACGGTCGGCGTCCAGGCGAGGAACGACGCGATGCCGGACCGCAGGATCGCCCGGTTCTGCCAGCCGACCGCGGCCCGGAACGCGGGCAGCGCGGCGATCTCCTGTAGGGCCACCGCGGTGCGCACCGCGGCCTCGCCGAAGAACCGCTCGAACTCCGCCCACTCGGGGCCGGACATCGGGATGCCGGACGGCCGCGCGCCGAACTTGTCGGCGGCCAGGCCAACGCCCGCCGGGGCCATCCGCAGCACGCCCGCGGCCGGGAAACCCGCGCCCCGCAGGGAGAACTGTCGCCACAGGCGCCAGTCACCCCCGGGCAGTCGCACCGTGTCGGTCATGGCTGAACCCCCTTTTCAGGGTGGATGTCGGACGCGGGCTCAGCCCGTGGCGGCCATCCGCTCGCGCAGGCTGCGCGGGCGCATGTCGGTCCAGATCTCGTCGATGTGCGCGAGGCGGTCGGCCCGCGACCCCTCGGTGCCCTCGAGGTGCCAGCCGCCCGGCACGGCGATGGTCGCGGGCCAGATCGAGTACTGGTCCTCGTCGTCGCGGACGGTCCTCCGGTGTGGTCCGTGGTTTTGGTGTGCCGGGACGAACGATGCCCGCCGGAACCAGCCCGGCCGTAGGGACAAACGCGCACATCTGTCGTGCTCCTTCTTCCCTACTGACGCGGCGGCGCGGGCCCCAGTGTTGTGCCAACGAGTCCGCGCACCCCGGCAGACCACGGAGGTCGACAGTGGCCGTGACATCGTTCGCACAGCGGCGGCTGTGGTTCCTCGAACAGCTCAAGCCAGGCTCGGCGGACTACCTGCTGCCGCTGGCGCTGCGGCTCCGCGGCGCCCTCGATGTCACCGTGCTGTCCGCGTCGCTGGCCGCGATCGTGGACCGGCACGACGTGCTGCGCACCCGGTTCCGCGCGGTCGGCGGAGAGCCGGTCGCCGAGGTGACCGCGCCTGGTGGCGCCACGCTGGAGGTCGCCGAGGCGGCGGATGTGGCGGAGGCGTTCGAGCGCGAGCTGGCCCGGCCCATCGACCTCGCGGTGTCGCCGTTGCGGATGACGCTGGTCCGCCTGGCCGATGGCGATCACCTGTTGCTCGTCGTGGTGCACCACATCGCGGTCGACGGCTGGTCATGGGATGTGCTGTTGCGCGAGCTGACGGCTGGCTACCGGGGTGAGCCGGTGCCGCCGCCCGCCCGGCGGTACGCGGACTTCGCCCGGTTGCAGCAGGAGCGGCTGACCGAGCCGCGGATGGACCGACTGCTCGGCTACTGGCGGGACCGGCTGGCCGGGCTCACCCCGCTGGCGCTGCCCACTGACCGGCCGCGACCGGCGTTCTGGGACGGCTCCGGCGCCGTTGTCCGGTTCAACCTGCCCGCCGACGTGGTGGCCGCGGTGCACCAGGTGGCCGAGGCGAACCGGGCGGCCCGCTACATGGTGCTGCTCGGCGTCTACCAGTCGCTGCTGTCCCGCTGCACCGGGCACACCGAGGCCGAGGTACTCGGCGTCGCCAGGTCGGCCTGCACGACGACTTCTTCGTGCTCGGCGGCCACTCCATGCGCGCGGTGGCGGTGGAGACCCGGCCACGGGCCGCGTTCGACTGCCCGATCGACGTCCGCGACATCTTCCAGAACCCCACCGAGGAGCGGCTCGCGGCCGCGGTGGGGCGGCAGACCGTCGAGCAGATCTCGGCGATGAGCGACGACGAGATCGAACTGTCCCTGTCGCTGGACATCTGACCCGAATCGCGTACTGGAAGGACGAGACCATGACCACCTTCGCGCCCGAACCATCCGCCGCCCCGACCGGAATGTCCCCGGCGGCCCGCCGGTTACTCGAACAACGGCTCCGCGGCAAGGCCGACGCGGGCACCGCCCCGGCGGGTATCCCCCGGCTCGACCCGAAGGCGGACCGGTCCCCGCTGTCGGCCGCCCAGCAGCGGCTGTACTTCCTGGACCAGCTCGAACCCGGCAGCACCGAGTACCTGATGCCCGCCGCGTGGCGCATCGTGGGCGAGGTGGACACCGGCGCGCTGAGCGCCGCCGTCGCCGACCTGGTCGACCGGCACGCCCAACTGCGGACGGTCTTCCCGGCGGAGGCGGGCGTCGCGGTGCAGCGGGTGCTGCCGGTGGGCACCGGCCTCGCCGTGATCGACCTCACCGACGGCGACCTGACCGACAGCGAACTGGCTGAAGGCGATCTTGGCGAACTGGTGCGGGAACTGGCCACCCGGCCGTTCACCCTCGCTGACGAGCCGTCGTTCCGGGCCACCCTGGTCCGCGTCGCCGAGCGGGACCACGTGTTGGTGCTGGCCATGCACCACATCGTCTCGGACGGCTGGTCGCTGGCCATCCTGGTGCGCGACCTGCGCGAGTTGTACCGGGCCCGGCTCGCAGGCGACCAGCCCCGGCTGCCCGCCATGCCGATCGAGTACACCGACTACGCGGCCTGGCAGCGGCTGGAAGAGGACTCCGCGGCCGCGCATGCCGACCTGGCGTACTGGCGTGGCGCACTGGCGGGCCTCGCCCCGCTGGAACTGCCCACCGACTTTCCGCGCCCGGACACCCGGTCCTATCAGGCGCGGGCGCACCGGGTGGAACTGGCGGGCGAGCTGTCCGAGGTGCTGGACCGGGTGTGCCGACGGGCCGGGACCACGCCGTCCATGACCCTGATGGCCGCGTTCCAGGCCGCGCTGGCGCTGCACAGCGGCCAGGACGACATCGCCATCGGCACCATCTCCGCCAACCGGGACCGGACGGAGACCGAGAACCTGGTCGGCTTCTTCGTCAACACCCTGGTGCTGCGGTCCGAGCTGACCGACGACCCGACCTGCGCGGAATTCCTTGCCAGGACAAGGGAAGTCGTGCTCAGCGCGCTGTCCCACCAGGGTGTGCCGTTCGAGCGGGTGGTGGACGAACTGGCGCCGCGCCGGGACCTGAGCCGCAACCCGCTGTTCCAGGTGCTGTTCACCTTCGCCGAGGCAGACACCGAGGGTTTCGCACTCGGCGACGCGGCGGGCACCTCCTTCCCGATCGACCTGACCACCGCGAAGTTCGACCTCACCCTGGACGCGTCCGCCGACCGACTCGCCTTCGTCTACCGACCCGACCTTTTCACCGAGCGGTCGATCGCCGCGCTGGCCGCGCACACCGTCGCCGCACTGCGCGCTTTCGACCAGGCGCCGGACACCCGGCTCGGCGGTATCGAGCTGCTCACCGACGCGGAGCGGCACTGGCTGCTGAGCACCGACGGTCCCGGCGCCGTGGCCGACCACGCCGCCTCGCCCGCACTGGCCATACAACGGTTCGCCGAGCAGCTCCGGCGCGCACCGCAGGCGGTCGCGGTGACCGGCGGCGGCCGCACGCTGACCTACGCCGAGCTGGACGCCAGGGCGTCCGCGCTGGCGTCCCGACTGCGGGCGGCCGGGGCGGGACGCGAGTCGCTGGTCGGCATCTGCCTCGGCCGGTCGGTGGACCTCGCCGTCGCGGTGCTCGGCGTGTGGCGGGCAGGCGCGGCCTACCTGCCGATCGACCCCAACCACCCGGAGGCGCGCCGACGGTTCATGGTGACCGACGGCGGGGTAGCCCTGGCGGTGGCCGACACCGGCGGCGCCGACGCGCTGGCCGGCCTACCGGTCGAGGTGATCGCGCTGGACCCGGCGGACCCGCTGGGCCCGGTGCCGGACGAGCCACGGGCAAGCCCGGCTCCCGACGACCTGGCGTACGTGATCTACACCTCCGGGTCGACCGGGCGGCCCAAGGGCGTCGAGGTCACCCACGGCAACCTCGGCTGGCTGCTGGACGCCGCGGACCGGCACTTCGACTTCGGTCCCGACGACGTGTGGACGCTGGCGCACTCCTTCGCCTTCGACTTCTCCGTCTGGGAGCTGTGGGGTCCGCTGACCAGCGGCGGCCGGGTGGTGGTGCTGACCGCGGAGCAGACCCGCGACCCCGAGCGCGTGCACCAGGTGCTGCGCCAGGAGCGGGTCACCGTGCTCAACCAGACCCCGGCCGCGTTCAAGGGCCTGCGCGCCCAACTCGCCCAGCAGCGCGCCGACATCGGCGACCTCGCGCTCCGCTACGTGATCTTGGGGGGAGACGCCTTCGACGCCCGCGACTACGCCGACTGGTTCACCGGCAGGCGACCCGCGCTGATCAACATGTACGGCATCACCGAGACCACCGTGCACGTCACCTTCCGGGAGATCACCGCGGCGGACACCACGGCGCGGGCGTACTCGCCGATCGGTCGGCCGCTGGCGGGCCAGCGGGGCTACGTGCTGGACCGCGGGCGGCGGATGGTCCCGGTGGGCACCGTCGGCGAGCTGTACGTCTCCGGCGGCGGGGTCGCCCGCGGTTACCGCAACCGGCCGGATCTGTCCGCGCAGCGCTTCCCGGCCGACCCCTTCGGCAGGCCCGGCAGCCGGATGTACCGCACCGGCGACCTGGTCCGGGTGCTGCCGGACGGACAGCTCAGCTACCACGGCCGGGCCGACCACCAGGTGAAGATCCGCGGCCACCGGATCGAACCCGGCGAGATCGAGAGCGCGCTGCGCGGCTGCCCCGGGGTGGCCGACGCGGCCGTGGTGGCCAAGCCCGACGAGCACGGCACCGTCCGCCTGGTCGGCCACCTGGTGCCCGCGGACGGCACGGACCTCGACCCGGCCGCGCTGCGCGAAAGCCTGCGGGCCTTCCTGCCCCAGTACATGGTGCCCGCGCTGTTCGTGGCGCACGCCGCGCTGCCGATCACCGGCAACGGCAAGGTGGACCGCAAGGCTCTGCTCGCCGCCGACAGTCAGGGTGCGGCCCAGCGGGCCGAGCATGTCGAGCCGGCCACCCAGACCGAGCGGGTGCTGGCAGGTGTGTGGGCCGAGGTGCTCAGGGTCGACCGGGTCGGTGTCACCGACAACTTCTTCGACGTCGGCGGTGACTCGATCCTCGCGCTGCAGGTGATCGGGCTGGCCCGCGCGGCCGGGTTGCGGCTCAGTGTCGCCGACCTGTTCCGGGCCGCGACGCTGGGCGACCTCGCCACGGTGGCCACCGCGAGCGGGGACGCCGACGATCCGACCCCGGTCGAACCGTTCGCACTGCTCACCCCCGCGGATGCCAGGCTGCTGCCCGACGGTATCGAGGACGCCTACCCTGTGACCAGGCTCCAGGCGGGCATGCTGCACGAGCTGCTGGCCGACCCGGAGCGGGGCTCCTACCACAACGTCACCGCGCTCAGGATCACCGTGCCGGAGGGCTTCGACCTGGCCGCGTTCCAGGCCGCGGTGGGCGCCGTCGTCCGGGCGCACGACATCCTGCGCACCTCGATCGACATGGTCGGCTACTCCCAGCCGGTGCAGGTGGTGCACCGGGCCGCCGCGCTCCCGGTCGGGTACTCCGACCTGCGCGGGCGCTCCGCGGACGAGCAGCGGGCCGCCCTGCGGCGCCATGTGGCGGCGGAGTTCACCCGCCGGTTCGACCTCTCCGCGCCGCCGCTGGTGCGCATCCACCTGCACCAGCTCACCGACATCGACCTGCGCCTCACCATCACCGACTGCCACGTGGTGCTGGACGGCTGGAGTCTCACCTCGTTCGTCGCCGACCTGCTCGAACTGCACCGCGCCGCGAAGGTGCTCGGCCGCGCGCCGCGGCTACCCGTCGCACCGCGCTTCGCCGACTACGTGGCCCTCGAACTGGCCGCCATCACCTCGGCGGAGGGGCTGGCGTTCTGGCGGGAATCGCTGCGCGACTTCCGCCCGGTGCGGTTCGCCCGGCGTGACCCGCTGCCCGGTGAGCCGGTGCTGCACGAGGTGCGCCGCTCCTTCGGGGAGCTGACCGAGCGGATCGGCGAGCTGGCCAGGCTGGCCAGGGTACCCCGCCGGACCGTGCTGCTCGCCGCGTTCTACCACACCATGAGCCTGTTCGGCGAGGCCGCTGGAACGGCGGGCGGCCACTCCGTCGGTCTGGTCACCAACGGCAGGCCGGAACAGGCCGGGGCGGAACGGATGCGCGGGCTGTTCCTCAACACGGTGCCGTTCGGGGTACCGCGCACCGGGGCGAGCTGGCTCGAGCTGGTCCGAGACGTGTTCGCCGCGGAGCAGGACATGCTGCCGCACCGCAGGGTGCCGCTGGCCACCATCGCCGATCTGCGGCCGGGTGAGCCCAACCTGGTCGAGGCCGTCTTCAACTACGTCAACTTCCACCGACTCACCAAGGAGACCTGGGACGACTCGCTGGAGATCGCCAGGACCATGTTCCCGCTGGCCATCAACGCGGGCGTGGACGGCTTCGCCATCGATGTGGACCCCGGCCACATCGCACCGGACACCGCGACCCAGCTCGCCGACGTGCTGTGCGCGGTTCTCGAGTCGATGGTGGCCGATCCACACGGACACGTCACCGCACCCGCGCTGACCGGGCCTGCGCGCGAGCGCGACCTCACCGAATGGGCTCCGGGTCCGGTGCGGCCCAACACGGCCCTGATGTTCCACGAGTGGGTCGGCGAGCACGCCCGGCGCACCCCGGACGCGGTGGCCATCTCGCACCTGACCGCGGCGGGCGCGGTCACCGAACTGAGCTATGCGCGGCTGCACGAGTCGGCCAGGGAGTTGGGCGGCTATCTGCGCACGCTCGGCGTCGGTCCGGAGACGGTCGTCGGAGTCTGCGTGGACCGGGGACCGGACCACGCCAGGGCGGTGCTCGGCGTGCTCGAAGCCGGTGGCTCCTACCTCCCGATGGACCCCCAGGTGCCCGCGCAGCGGCTGGCGTTCATGGCGGCGGACAGCGGGATGGCGGTGCTGCTCACCCAGTCCGGCCTGGTCGGCACCGTGCCGTTCGACGGGCCGACGGTCCGACTCGACCAGCCGGTTCCGGTGCACGACCGGGAGCTGCCCGGGATCCCCGCCGGGGCGGACGGCACCGCGTACGTGATCTACACCTCCGGCTCGACCGGGACGCCCAAGGGTGTCGCGGTGCCGCACCGGGGGATGGTCAACATGCTGGAGGCGCAGCGGGACCTGATGCGGCCGACGCCCGGCGAGCGGGTGTTGCAGTTCGCGTCCGCCTGCTTCGACGCGTCCGTGTTCGAGCTGGTCTGGCCGCTGGCCAATGGCGCGACCATGATCACCGCCGACCAGGACGCGCTGCGCCCCGGCCCTGATCTGGCGCATACGCTGCGCACCACCCGGGTGACCTCGGCGATCCTGCCCGCCAGCGCGCTCGCGGTGCTGGCCGACGAGGAGTTCCCGGACCTGCGCCTCGTACAGACCGGGGGTGAGGCATGCCCGGCCGAGATCGCCGACAGATGGGCGCGTGGCCGTGCCTTCCACAACCTGTACGGGCTGACCGAGGCGTCGGTCTGGTCGACCTACTTCGAGTACCGGCCGGACGGTGGCCGCCCGCCGATCGGGGTGCCGATCCGCAACGCGTCGGTGCACGTGTTGGACCGGGACATGGGGCCGGTCCCGGTCGGTGTGCCGGGCGAGATCTACCTGGGCGGACTGCCCACCGGGCGCGGCTACCTGAACCGGCCCGGCCTGACCGCCGCGACCTACCTGCCCGACCCCCACGGCGAACCGGGCGCCCGGCTGTGCCGCACCGGTGACCTCGGCCGCAGGCGAACCGACGGCTCGGTGGAATGGCTGGGCAGGCGGGACTCGCAGGTGAAGCTGCGTGGGTTCCGGATCGAGCTGGGCGAGGTGGAGCACGCGCTGGGGCAGCTTCCCCAGGTGCGGCAGGCCGCGGTGCTGCTGCGCACCGACCTGCCCGGCGAACCCGCCCTGGTCGGCTACCTGGTGCCGCGGGGCGCGCCCCCGGTGATCGAGGAGGTGCGGCAGGCGCTGCGGTCTCGGCTGCCCGCGTACATGGTGCCCAGCCGATTCGTTGTGCTGGAAGCGATGCCTGTCAACCGCAGCGGCAAGGTCGACCGCGGTGCGCTGTCCCGGCCCGCCGCCGACCGCGACGACGCTTCCGGTGTCGACTACGCGCCGCCGAGCACGCCGACCGAGCGAATCCTCGCCACGGTGTGGAGCGAGGTGCTCGGCGTGGACGGCATCGGCGTGCACGACGACTACTACCGGATCGGCGGCAACTCGCTGTCCACCGTGCGGGTCACCGCGAAGGCCAACGCGCTCGGGGTCCCGCTGTCGGTGCGGGACCTGGTCGAGCGGCCCACCATCAGCGTACTGGCCGCCCACCTGGACTCGGCCGCGGCCGAGCAGGCCGACCACGCGTCGATCAGCTCCGAGGTGCGGCTGCGGAACGGCGGTGGGACGCCGCTGTACTGCGTGCACCCGGCCGGGGGCAGCGCCATGTGGTTCGTGCCGCTGGCGCGGGCGCTGCCGGAGGGCGTGCCGGTCCGTGCCTTCCAGGCCAGGGGCCTGCTCGGCGGGGTCGACCCGCACACGGTGCCGGAGATTGCGGCCAACTACGTCGCCGAGATCGTCGGACACGGCGAGCCCGGCCCGCACGCCCTGCTCGGCTGGTCGATGGGCGCGAACATCGCGCTGGAGATGGCCGGTCAGCTACTCGACGCGGACCACCCGGTGGCACCGCTGCTGCTGATCGAGCCATACATGCCCAACCCGGTCGCCCAGCGGCGCCTGGCCTCGGTGGAAACCGCCATGATCGAGGCGATGCGGTTGCGGGACCAGGTGCGGGCCCTGCCACCGTCACCGGAACGCCACGCCGCCTCGGCCCACCTGCGCCGGCTGCTGCTCGACGCCGGTATGTCCAGCAGTGAGGCCGGACTGGTCGAGGACGCGCCGATCGAGGTGTGGCACTCGCTGCTCGGCGCGCTGGCCCGCTACCAGCCGAGGCCGTACCGGGGGCACGTCCACCTGGTGGTTAGTGCGCAGGCGGCCGAGGGCGGACCGATGCCCGGCCTGGACGTCGACTACGACGCCTACCTGCGGCACTGGCACGGGCTCGCGCTCGGCGGGCTGACGGTGCACGTGACGCCGGGCGACCACTCCACCGTTCTCGCCGAGCCCCAGGTCCGCGTGTTCGCGACCCTGCTCGGCGCCATCGCGAAGGAGACCTCCCGATGACCACCATCCTGACCAGGGCGGCCGAGGCGGGCCACGACCACGACTGGCAGCCGTCGCTGCTGAACCGAAGCCTCACCGCGCTGCCGGTGCGGTACTGAGCGGAGACGACCATGACCACGACACTGTCCGAATCTCCGTCAGGCGGTAGGCTGTTCGCCTCGGCCCGGCTGCCATCGTTTCGGCTGCTCTGGCTCGGCCAGGTGCTGTCCCTGCTCGGCGACGGGTTCAGCTACATCGCGTTCGCCTGGATCACCCTCAGCCTCACCCAGTCCACCCTCGCCCTCGGCATCGTGCTCGCGTTGCAGGCGATCCCCAGGGCGCTGCTGACGATGGTCGGCGGGTCGCTGTCCGACCGGTTCTCCGCCCGCGCCCTGATGACCATGTCGAGCTGGGCACGGGCTGCGGTGATGACCGCGGTGGCGGTGGCGGGCTTCGCGGGACTGCTCAACATCGTGCTGCTGTGCGTGGCCGCCGCGCTGTTCGGTGCGGTGGACGCGTTCTTCCAGCCCGCCAGGATGTCCATCCTGCCGACCGTGGTGGACAAGGACATGCTGGTGCCCGCCAACGCGCTGCTGTCCGTCGGCTCCCGCGGGGCGGCGGTGCTCGGCCCCGCGATCGGCGGCGTGGTGGTGGCGTTCTCCGACGCGCACTTCGCGTTCCTGGTCGACGGTGTCTGCTTCGCGCTGTGCGGTCTGTGCGTGTCGCGGGTCCGCACCCTGCGCGAGCCCGCCGCGCCCACCGCCGAACAAGGGCCACTGGAGTCGATGCTCACCCGGATCAAGGCGGGGATTCGCTTCGCGGTGGCCGACCCGAGGATTCGCAGCATGGTGGCTGCCGACATGGCGGTGACCTTCTGCTACGCCGGGGCGTTCACCGTGGGGTTCGCCACCCTGGCGAAGACCCAACTGGACGGCGGGGCGACCACGCTGGGCATCCTCAGCGGGGCGCTGGCGGGCGGCGCGATGCTCGGCGGCTTGGCGGGCGGCGCGGTCTCGATCCGACCGCGGGTCGGCCTGATGGTGGCCGCGCTGACCAGTTGGCTGGCCATCGGCATGCTCGTGCTCGGCCTGCTGCCCGGCACGGTGACGGCGGTGGCGGCGGTGCTGGCGATGGGCTTCGGCATCGGCTTCGAGGGCGTGTTCACGCTTAGCTGGGTTCAGCGCAACGTCGACGAGTCGATGCTCAGCCGGGTGATCTCGTTCGACATGGTGCTCGGCTACGCGGTCGCGCCGATCTCGCTGGTGCTGTGCGGGGCGCTCGCCGACGTCCGCCCCGATCTGATGTTCATCGGCGCGGCGGTGATTCTCGGGGCCACGACCGTCGGCGTGCTCAGCTCCCGGCCGGTCCGGGAAATGCGGTAGGGGCGGGTCGATGGAGACCGGAGCGGACCACATCGCCGAGCACTGGTGGCGGCCGGAACGCGGCAGGGCCGCCACCGGCTACCCCACCGACCTGACCGCGCATTCGTTCATCGCCACGCAGGGCGACCGGACACCGGACGCACCCGCCTGTGTCACCACGGGTCTGCCGGGCGGCGGCGACAAGGTCATCACCTACCGGGAACTGCTCAGCGTGGCCTCGACGCTGGCCGCGCGGGTCAAGGATGCCTTGCAATGATCACCAATCGGACGACGGATGACCTGACCACGTCTCCCTGCTGGCCGACCGGGGACCCGGCGCGCTGGTCGGGATGCTCGGCATCATCCGGTCCGGCAACGCGTTCGTCCCGCTGGACCCGGCGCTGCCCGACGAACGCCTGGTGTTCATGCTGTCCGACTGCGGCACGACCGTGCTGGTCACCGAAGCCCGTCATCGGGAGCGGGCCGAACGCCTCGCCGAGCGGACCGCATCGGTCCACACGCTACTGTGCAGTGAGGACGATTCGGCCGTCGAGCCTCCCGGCGACGCCGCGGGCGATCCCGACCGGGGCTGCTACGTGATCTACACCTCCGGCTCGACCGGCACCCCGAAGGGGGTGGTGGTCAACCACCGCGATCTGGTGCCGCTGCTCGCCTGGAGCATCGGGTATTTTCCGCTCGGTCCCGGCACGACGGTCGCGCAGAACCTCAACCACGCGTTGGACTTCGGGGTATAGGAGCTGCTGTCCACGGTCTGCGCCGGGGGCACGCTGTACTTCCCCGCCGAACCGGCGGCCACCACGCCGGAAGGCTACGTGGCGCTGATCGTCCGGCACGGGCTCACCGCCGTGCTCACCACACCGTCGTTCTTCGCGGCTCTTGTCGCTGTCGGCGCGCCGATGCCCTCGCTGCGGATCGTCCACCTCGGCGGCGAGGAGGTGACCGACGCGCTGGTCACCGGCGCGCGGCGGCTGCTGTCGCGGGACTGTGCGATCTACAACGGGTACGGCCCGACGGAGGCCACCATCAGCTGCGCGATCCACCGGGTCGGGCCTGCCGATCACACCGGCGAGACCCGGGTGCCGATCGGCACCGCGTCGGCCGACAACCACCTGTTCGTGCTGAACGACGCGCTCGAACCGGTCGCCGACGGCGAGATCGGCGAGCTTGTCGTGGGCGGGGACGGGGTCACCCCCGGCTATCTGGGTCGCCCGGAACTCACCGCGGCGTCGTTCGTGACGCCGCGCTGCGTGGGCGGCGAGCGGGTCTACCGAACCAGGGACCTGGTGCGCCGCGGCCCGGGCGGCACGCTCGTCTTGCTCGGCCGAGCCGACCACCAGGTGAAGGTGCGCGGCTACCGCGTCGAACTCGGCGAGATCGAGGCGGCTCTGGCGGACCATCCATCGATCGCCGCCTTGGTCGTCGTGGTGCGGGAGCCGAGGCCGGGGGTCAAGGTCCTGGTCGGCTACCTGGTGGGCCATCGACGGGCGATCGACGGGCGGCGGATCGTCAGGGGCTGATCGACGCCGCCCTGGCGCGCGCCCGCTCGCGGCTACCGGAGTACATGGTGCCCGCCCGGCTGGCCGTGCTCGACCGGCTGCCGCTGACCCCGAACGGCAAGGTGGACCGGAGCGCCCTGCCGGACCTGGCCGGTGCGCACGGCGGGCCGAGCACCGAGTTGGAGCGCGAGCTGACCTCGATCGTCGGCCGCGTCCTCGGCATCGGTCAGGTGAGCGTCGGCGACAGGGTGTTCGGCCTCGGCGGCAACTCGCTGCACGCCGTCGAGGTGCTCGCCGAGCTGCGCGCCCGATTCGCCGCCGAGCGTTGCTGCACGATTTCCTCGCCCGACCCGACATCGCCTGCCTGGCCGCCGCGGTGGCCGCCGCTTCCGAGGGGGCCGCATGAACCCGCGACACCGGAACGTCCTGCACCACGGTACCGAACCGGACGTCGTGCTGACTGTCGACTTCGGACTCGGCCGGTCGGCGGCCGGGTTCGCGGACCTGCTGGCGAACCTGGACATGCGGTTGACCGTCCTGGAGGCCCGCCACCTCGGCGACGCACCCCCGGACCACCATCTGCGACGGTTGGCGGAGGACATCGTGAGCAGCGGCGCCACCGTGCGAGTGGTGCTGGGCTACTGCGCGGGCGACACCCTGGCGCTCGGCCTGGCCGAACTCCTGTCCACCGAGTTCGGCCGGCGTCCCGATGTGATGTTGTTCGACCCCGAACTGATCGGCCTCGACTCCCTCTACGCCCAGTTCTCCCGCTCGGTGGCCGTCGTTGGCGCTGACCTGTCTTGCCGACGAGATCGACACGGCGCTCCGGCGCGGCGGTCGTCGACGGTGCCCCCGGCGATGTCGAACGGGTCGCGGCCGAGCTGTCCCGGGACTACCGGCGACTGCCCGAGGACGCGTTCGGCCGGCTCCGCCTGCCCGCCGAGCCGGCAGGCGAACTCACTGACCGATTCGGCGACTTCATGCGCTACCTGGCGGTCGCCAACCTGCTCCAGCACCGCGCGTGGAGCTGCCTGCCGGTCCTGGTCCGCACGGTGGACCAGGACTATCCGCTCCCGGCGGGCAGCCGGGCGATCCGGCTGGACCACACGGCACGGGGTCCGCTGGGTGATCCGGTGGCCGCCAGGGTGGTGTCCGCCGCGCTTCGACCGATAGGCGCCGACCGCTGAATGCGAGGCACCCGTGCCCGCCCGAGGACGAGGCACCGGTGGGCTTGGCCGAGCGGGCTGAGGCATGCCAGGGTTACCCCATGCGGTTACTTGTCCTCGGTGGAACGGTGTTTCTCGGCCACGAAGTGGCGGCCGAAGCGGTGCGGCGCGGCCACGACGTGGTATGCGCAGCCAGGGGTACCTCCGGTTCGGTGCCGGACGGAGCGACCCTGGTGCGGGTGAACCGGGACACCGACAGCGGTCTGGCGCCGCTGGCCGTTGAGCGGTTCGACGCGGTGGTGGACATGGCGCCGATCTCCTACCCGTGGGTGCGCCGAGCCTTGCAGGCGCTGGCCGGGTCCGCTGGGCACTGGACGTTCGTGTCCACCATCAACGTCTACGCCGACACCGCGACGGTGGGTCAGCGGGCGGACGCCGCACTGGTCGACCCGGTGCCCGAGCAGTCGTCCAGGGAACTACGCGACGGCGACCTGGAGGGCTCCCAGCGCTACGGCGCGATCAAGGTCGCCGGAGAGAACGCGGTCCGGGAGACTATGGGCGAGCGGGCGTTCGTGGTCCGGCCGGGGCTGATCGTCGGACCGGGAGATCCCTACGACCCGTTCGGCTACTGGCCCGCCCGGTTCGCCCGCGGCGGCCGCGTGCTGGTGCCGGACGTGCCCAAGCAACCGGTGCAGTACATCGACGTTCGCGACCTGGCCGGGTGGATCGTCGACGCGGGCGAGCGGGGCCTGGCAGGCGACTACGACGGGGTCGGCCCCGCCCAGCTCCTGCCCGACCTGCTCGCCGAGATCGCGGCCGCGGTCGGTGCGCCGGTCGAGCTGGTGCCCGCCTCGTCGGAGCGGCTGACCGAGGCCGGGGTGAACCAGTGGTCCGGGCGGCGCTCACTGCCGTTGTGGCTGGGGCCCTCGCACCACGGCCTTGGCGGCCGGGACGCGCAGCCGTCGCTGGACGCCGGGCTGCGAATCCGACCGCTGGCCGACACCGTCGCCTCGGTTCTGGCGTGGGAGCGCGAACGCGGGCTGGACCGTCCCCGCAACGCCGGACTGACCCTTGCCGAGGAAGCCGAGCTGCTGCAAGGGATATGAGCGGGGCAACCGAACTCGTCCGTTGCCATACGTCCGTCAAATCAGTCCGGCCCGCAGGGCGCGGGCCAGCGGCTCCCCTGGAGCGTAGGCGTCCGGATGGGCTGACAGCTGCACGGCTTGGGCGGCCTGGGTGATGGTCATCTGCTCCCATCCGGCCATGGCGAGCAGCGCCTCGTAGAAGCGGTGCGCGGCGTAGGCGGGGTCGAGGATCTCCTCGGCGGTGCCCCACCCCATTGAGGGGCGCTGCTGGAACAGCCCCAGACTGTCCCGGTCGCCGTGTCCGAGGTTCCTCAAACGGCTTTCTGGTGCGGGAGGGGGAGCAGCCCGGGTACACCGCGCTGCTGTCCACCGGGACGGCCGGGACGTGGCGGCTGCGACACGCGCAGGTGCATCCGCCGGACGCGCTGCTGGACGTGCCGAGCCCGGACCGCCGTGACCCGGATGACTCCGGGGGGCCGTGGTGGGTGGTGCCATCGGCCGGTCCTGGGCAACTGATGACGCACCGCCGCCGCCGACGCCGGCAGCGGCCCCGCTCAGGACGCCGGTCCAGCGCTGGAATCCCCGCCGAGGACGGCCCGGCCGAAGAGGGGCAGGCCGACGAGAGCCGGTAGAGCCCACTTTGGGGGCCCGGCGTCCCGCGGGTCCCCCAAACACCCCCGCGGCGGTCGGCGCCGCAGCTAGCGTGAGCACAGCCACACCAGCGCAAGAGGAGGCAGCCATGCCGGAGAACGGGACGATGAGGACCTGGATCGACGGCCGCGAGGTGGACGTGCCGGCCACCAGGCCCGACGTCCGGGCCGCGCTGCCCGAGGGCAGGCGGGCGGACTTCGACCGCGAGATGAACGCCGCGACGGTGCTGACCATCCACCACGTCCTGCGCCGGTGGATGCTGGAGGCGGCACCGGACCCGGCCGCCGACGCGGCACTGGACCGGCTCGCCGCTGAAGAAGCCGAACGCCGGGGGGGCCGCGTGAGCTACCGCATCGCCTACGCCACCCCGGCCGACGAGGGCAGGACGCCAGCAGCCCGGTAGGCGGTCGCTAACGACCGTGAACATTGAAGCGTTCCACAGCGTGGGAGTGTCGCGGGACATTGCGGTGTCGAGTCGGCCGGGAAGGCGCAGCAATACCCTGTCCCGGGCGGTGACGATCTCCAGGACGGGGTACTCGGCGCCGGTCCGTATGGCGGGATGGTCCTCGACGAGCTTCCCGCTCGTCGGGCTGACGATCTGCTGACAGCGCACGATCACCGCATGAGCGTAGAAGCCGCCAAATAGCACGGTTGACCCGGGCGTCAGCGACGGCCCAACCCATGCTCGGGCTAGATCGTGGCGGGCGGACCTAGTCCGGGGCCGGGAAGCTGGCGTAGCGTCTGAGAGGCACCTTGGTCGCCCATCACCGTGGACGACCTCGCCGCAGCCCGCCAATATCCCCAACCACCATGGTTACACCGAACGTTTGACCCTGTTCCGGCGCGGCGTTGGCATGCGTCCGCACTGGCCGCGGTTCCGCCGTACCGGGCCGGAGGTGGGTGTCGACCGACGGGACGCGTCGGTCGACTGCCCATACGGCCAGCGCGCAGGTCGCGAAGGCGGCTCCGAGGACGCTGGTGCCGCCCCAGCCGTGTGCGGAGAAGACGGCGGTGGTCGCGGCGGCACCGAGGGCGGAGCCGAGCGAGTAGAAGACCATGTAGCTGCCGATGACACTGCTCGTGCGGTCCGCGTGTACGACGGCGAGTTGATGCTGGTTGCTGACGTGCACGGCCTGAACCGCGAAGTCGAGCAGGATCACTCCGACCACGAGCAGCCACAGGGACCACGGCAGCTGCGCGATCGTCGCCCACGAGAGGATGAGCAGGGTGAGGGCGAGACCGGTGACAGGCGCCGCCCTACCGGCGTCCGCCCACCGCCCCGCGCGGGCAGCGCCCAGTGCGCCGGCGAGTCCGGCGATGCCGAACAGCCCGATCTGGCTCTCGCTCAGCTGCCACGGGGACCCGGCGAGGGGGAGGGCGAGCCCGCTCCACAGCGTCCCGAACGACGCGAACAGGAAGAAGGCGATAAGTCCGCGGGTGAAGAGGGTGCGGTCCCTGAAGAGCCCGCCCAACGAAGCCACGGCCTGCCCGCACCCGGAGGTTCGGGGCGGTCGCTGCTCCTGCGGCAGCACGGCCAGGACGAGCGCCGCCAGACCGAGTGAGAGCAGCGCCAGTACGGCGTAGACGCTCCGCCAGCCGGCCACCTCGGCGAGCGTGCCGGTGACGACCCGGGCACCCAGGATGCCGACGACGACACCGGAGGTCACGACCCCGATGTTCCGGCCGCGCTCGGCCGGGGGCGACGCCGAGGCAGCGTAGGCCACGGTGGTCTGTACCACCACGGCGAACAAGCCGGCCACGGCGAGGCCCACGATCGCGATCCACGTCGTGGACGCGACCGCAGTCAGGAGGAGGCCCAGAGCCGTCAGCGCGAGATGCGCGGCGATGAGTCGTCGCCGGTCGGCCACGTCGCCGAGCGGAACCAGGAGCATCAGCCCCACGAGGTAGCCCAGCTGGCCCGTCGCGACGATCCAGCCGGTGAGTTCTGGCGAGAAGCCGAGATCGCGTCCCATCGGTTCCAGTACCGGCTGCGCGGCGTAGATGCTCGCCACCGCAACGCCGCACACCACTGCGAGCAGCAGCCGCCGCCACGCGTTCATTGCGAAGTCCATCGCACTCCAGCGTCGATGAGTAGCAAATTGCAACTGATTCGACGCTACGGCATGATGGTTTCAATACGCAACTCTTCGGGAGGTGTCATGCCGCGCATCGCCGCAACCGCCCGGGACGGCGAGTGGTCCGACCCGGACTGCCCCGTCGCTCGCACGCTCGACCTCGTCGGCGACAGGTGGAGCCTGCTCGTCATCCGCGACGCGATGGACGGAGCGCGTTCGTTCACCGAGTTCCAGCGCCGTACCGGCATTGCCCGCAACATCCTCACCGACCGCCTGCGCAAGCTCACCGCGCACGGGTTCATCGTCCAGCGCACCGCGCCGTCGGGGCGTCGCCGCGAGTACGTGCTGACGGACGCCGGCCGCGACCTCTTTCCCGTGATCGTCGCCCTGCGGCAGTGGGGGGAACGCCACGCTTTCGCCCCCGGCGAGACCCACTCCGTGCTGGTCGATCAACACGGAGAGCCGGTGCCGGACGTCTCCCCCACCCTTGGCGACGGCACCCTGCTCACTCCCGACACCACCCAGGTGCGCAAGGTCGGATCATGAACCCGGGTCCCGGCCGGGCTCGGCACGCGTCAGTACCGATCAGGCGAACGATCCACCGCACGCGCGCCAGTTCCGCACGCAACAGATCCAGGCCCATGGGACCCAGATCCAGGGCCTTCTTGTGGAACCGCTTCAGGTCGAAGGCGGGTCCGTCCCGGCGACGGGCCGCCTCCCGGGTCTCCAGCCACACCTTCTCCCCCAGTTTGTAGGCGATGGCCTGGCCGGGGCGCCCCAGGTACCGATCGATCTCGAACTCGACGAACCCCGGCTGGCTCATGCCACAGTGCTCCATGAGGAACTCGCGGGCCAACTGCGGCGTCCAGCGCTCCCCCTCGTGGAACCCCGTTCCCGCGGGGATAGGGAGGCGCAGGTGCAGCCCGAGGTCCAAAACGACCCGCGCCGCCCGCCACTGCTGGCCGGCCAGCATCCCCAGTCGGTAGGCCGGGTCCGCGAAGTACCCCAGCTCGTCCATCAGGCGCTCGGCGTAGAGACCCCACCCTTCGACATGGCCGGGGTGCAGCTCGCACGACAGCCGCTGGAAGCGGTTCAAGGTGGCAGTGTTGAGGGTCGTCGTACCGAGCTGGAGGTGGTGACCGGGGGCGCCTTCGTGGAACATCGTGCTGGGTACGGTCCACGTCGCGATCGGCGCGTCGGAGTCGGGCAGCGGCCACCACACCGTCCCGGGGCGGGGCTGGTCCTCGCTGGGAGCCAGGTAGAAGACGACGCCTTCACCGGACGCGACCCGGCACTCGATCCGGCGCAACGGCTCGGGAATCACGAAGTGTGCTCCGTCGAGGTCGGCGACGGAGCGGTCGGCGAGTTCCTGGATCCAGTCGCGGAACGCTTCCGCGCTCGCCATGAGATAGCGCGGGTCCTTGTCCAGCGCCGCGAGAACGGCCGACACCGGTTCGCCCGGCCTGAGCTTCGCCGTCGCCTCGGACATGTCCCGCCGGATGCGGGCCAGTTCGTCCCAGCCCCACTGGTAGGTGTCCCTCAGGTCCAACCGGGTGCCCAGGAACTCCCTGACCCCCAGGTGGTAGCGGTCTTCGCCCAGTGCGTCCGCAGCCGGCACGTCTGCCGTCAGATCCCCCGACAGGTAGGACGCGAAATCGCTCAACGCCGTGTTCGCGGCGGCCGCAGCCTCGTCCAGGACGCCCCGCAGTGCGCCTTCGCCGTGCCCGTGCGGCAGACCGGCCATAAACCGGCGCATGTTCCGGCACTCGCGCGCGTTGCGGACCACTTGGCGGTAGGGCGCGACCCGCCCACGGCGCCGCGCGGCTTCCAGGCTCTCACGCATCCCCGCCAAGGCTCCTGGAACGGCCCGCATTCGTGCCAGCAACGCGTCCCACACCGTGTCCTCGCCCTGATCGAGCAGCTCCACCGCTTGCCGCACCCGCTGGACAGGACCGTCGAGCGTGTCCAGCAGCGTGGCGTACGCGTCGGCCTCGGCCAGTGCGACCTCTGTGGCGAGGCGCTCCCGCAGCACCGCCGCCGCGACACGTTCGGCGTCGTCCGCGAGCGGTGTCGCTTCCAGGGTGCGACGGGCCAGTTCCGTCCGCTCCCGTGCCCCTGCGGGCTGAAGTCGGTGAGTCGCTCCTCGTGTCCGGTGACGCCCATCGCCGCGGCCAGGCACGGATCGGCCGCGGCCAACTCGTCGACGTATCGGTCCGCGAGAGTACTCAGAGCCGTCATGCCGACACCTCCGCCGGGGTGAGGGGCGGGACGGGGCGGGTGCGAACCGAAAGCGATGCGAACATGTCGACGATCAAGGCTCGGGTGTCCTCGGGGGTCTCCCCCGAGACGATTCCGGCGAGGGCCGTCTCCCCTGCCTGGTAGGTGATGTGGTCGGGAAGAGGCGATCCGGGCGTCAGCTCGTTCCAGACCACCACGTGCGGGCTGTCCCGGAAGGCCGCAGCCCCGTCCAGTCCCGGGAACGTCCGCTCCTTTAGGTGGTGACCGGGGTGCACAAACCAGCCGTACCAGCGCCGCTCGGCCGGTGGCTCGGGGAGGGCTTCGGCGACGGGCTCGCCGAGCAGCGCGCGCAGCTCGTAGGACGGCAGGTGTACGCCGGTGGCCAGCTCGACGGTGGCCACCACGTCCGCTCCACCGACCCGGTTGCCGACCTCGAGAAACACCAGCTCTCCCTTGTGCGCGATGGCCTCCAGGTGGAAGCTGCCGTCCTCGATCTGCACGGCGGACATGGCACGTGAGACCCGGGCGTGCATCTGCGGGGAGCAGTCGATCTGGCAAGTTACTCGCTCTGCTGCCGAAGCCGCCTAACGCAACCCTCGCGCTCCGTGCGCACATATGACGACCCACGCCGTCAACCAACTCGAGTCCAGGGCCCAACGAGCCGTGGACGACCCGGACTGGGAGATCAAAGCGTTCGCGGAAGTTGCCGGCCTGGGCCCTGCGGCGATGACCCGGGTGCTCTTCTAGACACTCCTCAGCCGCAACTTCGTCGACACAAGCCTGCCCGACCTTGCGGCCGCCCTCCCGGATGCCGCCGCAGAGGCGTCGTCGCCACCCGCTCCGCAAGCCACGAAGCAGCACGCCGATGACGCGCTTGCCGACCTGATCGACACCCTCAGTTCATGTCCGGACTCCTGGGATCCGGCCACCGCTTGGGAGACCCTTCACCGCCTGATCGTGTTCAGCCCTGACGAGCGCAGCGAGGTAGAGCACGATCGTCGGATCGTTGCCAGTGGAGCCCGTTCTTTGCTCCGGCTGTGCGAGCGCCTGGCCCCCAGTCTCGGAGAACGTCATGCGGTTCTAGCGGTGCTTGCCGCCACTGACCTCCAGCATGTACCCGTCGGTATCAGCGAACCGCCACGCACCTGCGGGCAGGCGATCCGTGAGGAAATCGAATCAGCTCTGCTACAAGCCATCTCCGGCTCCTGAGTCGAGTTCAGCGCGATTCGCTCAGCCGTTGCGCCCGGGCAGGCGTCTGGCGATCTCCTTCGGAACTGCCCCTAGACCCCGGCCACGATCCGCTGGTACGGCACGAGGAAGAGCCCCCATCCCCCCACCGCGCACACGCCCGCCACCGCTACCGCCCCGGCCCCGGCGAGCCGCAACCGGCCACGCAGCCTCAACCGCCGACCGCACACCGCCACAGCGGCAGGCAGCGGCGCCACCACCGGCACCGGCACCGGCACCGGCACCGGCACCGGCACCGGCCCAGCGCCTCCCACGGCGACACCGTCCGCCGCTCCCGACCACCCCACCGCGCCCGCGACTGCGGCCGCTCCACCACATCACCCAAAGTATCTATCCGAATACGCAAAATGACTGACCGCACGCACCGTACCGCCCACCAGACCGCCGCGAAGCGGCGGAACCAGGGCGCGGAGCGCCCGGAACCCCCGTGAGCCGCGAAGCGGCGAACAACGCTGAGGGCGCGTCAGCGCCCTCCCCCACCCACCACCAGCGCCCGACCCACCACCAGCCCAGGCGCGGAGCGCCCGACCCCGCCCGTGAGCCCCTGGGTTTCAGCCTCCAGACGGCCCGTCGTGCCAGCGGAACCAGGCCCGGTCCTCATGTATGTGCAAGAGGAACTCGTCAACCGGTCCTGATGACGACAGCAGAGTCAAGGCGCCTTCGATCCGGTCATAGGCGTCATCAAAGCGCTCGAACTCCTCCGCCTCGACGATGACGTGTACCTCGTCGAACCACGGCTTGACCTCTTCGAAGGCGCGTTCGGGGACGAATCGGCCTCGCAGCCAGGGGAAATCGGCTTCGTCCACGGTGATCGTGCCCATAAGAGCGTCCTCGCGCATCAGACGCCACACGGTCTCGTCCTGGCTCATCCCAGTCCCCTGGCCTCCGTCGTCTGGCTCACAGGGCCAACAACCTGCCCTATCCCCCCGTCCAGCAAGAGGCTATGGACACCGGCAAAGCGCGCCTTCGGCAGGGGTCATCTTCCCGAACTGAGCTGAAGCGGGGGAGCGACACGGGAGGTCACACGATCGGGCGAGGCTTCTTCGCAGGTCAGGGCATGCATCGCTATTCTCCCGAGCGCACAGTCCGCGCATACCCGAGAGCAGACCCTGCGCACACCCGCAGCAGGGGCAACGGAGAGGCGTCCTACATGACGACGGCCAGAGCCCGGCGCCACGCGATGACGAGCCGGGACCTGGACGTCCGCCAGTGGGTCGGCAGGTGGCGTGCCGTCACCTGCGATCAGGTC
Organism: Streptomyces sp. GSL17-111; assembly: GCF_037911585.1. Lineage (NCBI taxonomy): Bacteria > Bacillati > Actinomycetota > Actinomycetes > Kitasatosporales > Streptomycetaceae > Streptomyces > Streptomyces sp. GSL17-111. The sequence continues at coordinate 5,968,648 of NZ_JBAJNS010000001.1, read as the reverse complement.
ACGCGCGAGTTCGACCGTCGAGCGGGTAGCACGCGGCGCCGGGAGGTGTACGAGCGCAGGATGCGCGCGCTGCACGGCCTGGGGCTGCTGCGGCAGGCCGGGCCGCTGGGCGACCGTCCCCGCGTCCACTGGCTGACCCGGGCCGGGATGACGGCGGCCTCCCTTGAAGGCGCCCCCGCTTCCCCGAGCGTCGCGGAGCTCGTGCACGACCTGGAGGTGGTCGAGCTCGCCGACCACCTGACGAGAATCCAACCCGACCATCACCTGGTCACCGAGCAGGAGATCCGGCACTGCGAACCGAACCCGTCCTCCGGACCGGCGCGCGGCTGCGGTCCGACATCGAGATCGGCGCAGGCCGGGGAACCGGCGGCCGCGCCTTCCCCGACCTGGCGTCGGTCGTCACGACGGAGGACGGCGGTGAGCAGGTGTGGGTGCATGAGCTGGAACGCGCGCGCAAAGGGCGAGCACGGCTGATGACGATCATGCTGTCCTACGCCTACGCCGAGCACGTCCACGGCGTCGTCTACTGGGCCTGGCCCGACCTGGTCGACCTGCTCCAAGGAATCGCGGAGGAGGCCAACCAGACAGCGGAAGCAGCCGGGATGCGGCCGTGCGTCATCGTGCGGCCCTGGCAGCCCCGACTGTAGGGAGTGCGGCAGGTGTGCTCCTGGGTGTGCGCAGGGCCTGCTCGGCTGGTTCCTTAGAAGCCGTTTTGACCCGTGGCTATGCGCCCATGCGAGCTGCCCCACACCCCACACCAGTCAACGGCGGGCCGGGAACCGATGGCTATGCCGAAGATGCCGGGGACATCGTGTTCAACTGCCCCTGACCGGGATCGCGGTGAGATCCGCCGTCGCCCATAGGCCTACCGGCTTGTCGTCCCCGCCAGCGGCGAAGAAGCGGCCGTCGGGGGAGAAGCCGACGGCGCGGAAGGTGCAGGCGTGGCCGATGAGAGGCGGGCCGAATGGGCTGCGGGACACCGGGTTCCACAAGCGGACGGTGCGGTCCATGCTGACCGAGACCAGCAGCCGCCCGTCGGCCGAGAACGACAGGCCCCGGACCGCGTTGCGGTGACCGGTGAGCGGATCGCCGACGGGCTCACCGGCGCACGGGTTCCAGAGGCGGACCGTCCCGTCCCAGTCGCCGGAGGCGAGGAGGCGGCTGTCGGGTGAGAACGCCAGTGCCCGGATCTCGCCGCTGTGCCCGATCAGCGGTTCGCCTTCCGGCTCGCCGCCGTCCGCACGCCACAGCCGTACCGTGGCATCGGCGCCTCCGGAGGCGAGCAGGCGTCCGTCCGGCGAGAACTGCACGGCTTCGACGCCTCCCGTGTGCCCCGCGAGCGGGGCGCCGACCGGCTTTCGGGTCACCGGATCCCACAGTCGTACGGACCGTTCGCCGCCCCCGGTGGCCAGCAGGCTCCCGTCGGGGGAGAAGGCAAGAGTCCGGAGTGCCCTGCCGTTCTCTGCGAACGGCTCGCCCACGGGCGCACCGGTGCGCGGATCCCACAGCCGCACGGACCTGTCGCGACCCGCTGTCGCCAGCAGCCGGCCGTCTGGTGAGAACGCCACGCACCTGGCCCCCTCCCCGTGCCCGGTAAGAGGGGTACCCACGGGCTCGCCGGTAGCCGCGTGCCACAGCCGGACCAGCGGGTCGTCGTTCACGGTGGCGAGGATTTTCCCATCGGGTGAGAACGCCAAGGAGCGCGCGCCGCAGCTCTGTTCGCCAAAGATGAGGCGGGCCTCGGATACGTCGGTTGCGGCGGCGCGAGCTGCGGCAGGGGCTGGTATAGCGGCAGGGGCGGGCGAGGTGGCGGCAACGAGAGGCGCCGAGGCCGGCGGGTCGAAGTCCGGTTCCGGGGCGGCAGGGCGGCGGGCCGCAGGCGGCTGCGCCGTGCGCAGCAGCTCCAGGTCACGCCAGCGCGTGCGCCAGACCTCCAGGCGCGGGTCGTCGCGACCGAGTGAATGTGGGCGGCCCTCATGGTCGTGGGCGAGCAGTGTTCGCACCAGTGCCATCACGAAGTCCAAGCGCGGCAGCCGCTTGCCGTTCAGCGTCTCGCTGACCGCCGCGGCCGACAGGGGCCGGTGCCGGGGAGCGCGCCGGGCGATCTGCCGCAGCGGCAGGTTGCCGCGCTCAATGCGCAACGCTTTCAGGTCGGCAGCGAACACGGCCAGCCGCCGGCCGAAGTCGTCCTCCGGTGAAGCGGTGGTGCCATGCACGGCGTCGCGGTCGACCACCCATCACCTCCTGGCGCGTGCCCACCAGGATAGGGAACAGCCCTGGTATACCAGCGGCGTTCGGCGGAGTTCGGTTCGGTACGGGTTCGTTCGCGGCATGATGCCGACGGCGGCTGGCTGGGCTGTGCTGGAGGCATGACACTTCTTCCGCTACTGATCGGCCCTCTTCAGCGCGTGCTGCTAGTCGCTCTGCTCGCCCCAGCTCTGCTCATGGCGCTTTCCGCTACCATCCCCGCCCTGGCGGTTCTGCCGTTCCTGACCGACGGCACCGACCGCGCGGTCCGGCTCCTGCGGGCGCACAACGCGTACCTTCGGACGCTGCTGACCACGAGCCCGTCCACGCGGTGAAGCCTGCATCCGTACCCCCTACAGCTCGGTGGTCGACTGCACGTCGACCCCTCCGTGGCGATCGCCGCGGGGGCGACCTGCACGTCCGTGCCGCGTACTTCCATCCCGGGTAGCTGGCTCACTACGGGAGCGGGAAGGTGTGGCTACACCTCGATGTAGGCGACGACGACCACGGTTATTTCGGGTTGCGGCGCCTTCTCTGCAGGTCGGGGTGATCTGGCAGCGTGAGGGACGTTAGGCATGTAGCCGGTGTCGGCTGAGCAGGACAACTGTCATGGGTCGACTCGGCGGACTCCCGTGCAGGCCAAGACGACGCTGGCATCCTTGGCGAGGAAGAGCATGAAGGCCCAGGTTCTGTCGCGCGTGAAGATGCAGCCGATTCGCAACGGCGCGGTGCCGCACTGGGTGAGGATGTCGACGGTGGCTGACAGGGCGAGTGTCTCGGTGCCCCGTTTCCGTGCGCGCCGGTGGCGGACGGCGTAGATGCGGGCAAGTCGCTGACCGGGGACGGTGCCGTCCCAGATGACGAAGTCGCCTCCGACGAGAAGTGCTGCCTTCGCTGGTTCGCAGGCTGTGGTCTGTTCGTTGAGCATCTCGGCCAGGGCTGCCCGGTTCACCTGTCCCCTTCCTGCCCTGGATGCCGGAGCTGCACTCAGTCGTTGTAGTGGAGCTGCTGGCGGGTCCAGAGAGTGAGGTCGCTGCTGGTGGCAACGGCCAGGGTGAGGCCGGAGGGTGAGAATCCGGCGGTGCGAAGTTCTGAGTGCTCCGAGTGGAAGGCGTGCCACCATGCCTCTCCTGCTGGGCCTTTGTGGGTCCCGCCGTCTGCTGAGAGGATGACGCGGTCGTGGGGCCATTCCGGGCTGACGACGTCCAGGGTCCAGCCGTCGGGGGTGGTGCTGTGGAGGCCGCCGCCGAAGATACCGGCGATGCGGACCTGGGTGCCTTCGATCGGGCCGGGACCGGGGCAGGTGAGGTCTGGGTGGGCTTCGGGGGTGCTGGTGTCGGGGTTGGGGTTCCGGTCGCGGGCGATCTTCTCGCCGGTGACCGCGTTGAAGAGCCCGTGGCCGTCGCTGGAGACGACCATGACGAGGTCGTGCCCGCTGTCGGGGTGAACGGCGAAACCGATACCGAGCAGGCCGCCGATAGGGGTTCTGCGGTCAAGTACCCGCTGCCATGGCTCCGGAACCAGCATGACGGGGGCGGCAAGGTAGCGCTCGCGCCGCTTCTGCTGGTACTCCGTGATCAACTCGTCTCCTCGGTGCGGTTCACGTCGAGGGTCTCTCGCGCAGCGGCCCAGGTCGACTGAAATTCACGCTGGGTGATCTCGGTAGGGCCGTCAAACCCTTGCCACCCGTGCAGATTGCCCTCCGCAAGGACCCCATACTTCCTCTCGTAGGCGGTCATCGCCGCGAGGTCGGCGTGGTCCCGGGTCTCGATGACCTCCGTCAGGGAAGCCGCAGCCACGGGCCGGCGTTGAGGTCCTTGCAGGTCGACCTGCCGTAGCGCCCATCCGTTGTCGTCGGGTTCGATGTACGACCAGGTGTCGCTCTCGTCGTCGTAGGCGCGGATCCAAGAGGTCACGTTGACATGATCTCGCGGCGGGCGGATACAGGATCCGGCGGGGCGAGGAAGTAGATACCCTCCGGCCCGGCGGCTGCCGGGCTGCTCTAGGGAGCGGGCAGCGGGCGGTTCTCGTCACGGATCATGCGGCGAAGGCTGGTGCGGGCTGCGGCGAGGTCGTCTTCGAGCTCGGTGACTCGCTGCTGAAGCTCTGTGTTTCTCGCGGTCGCTTGTCGCTCCGCAGTGGACAGTCGCAAATTCTCCTCGGTGAGCTCGTTGATGCGGTCGACCAGGTCGTGGTTGCCGAGCTGTTCGACTTCTTGCGGTTGGCCTGTTGATCGGCACGCTCGGGAATCACCGTGCGGATGCCGCGGACAGCGAGGTCTGCGCGGACCTGTCGAGAGGAGTACGCCCTATCTGCGAGCAGCGCGTCCGGTGCGGTGCGCGGCCTGCCAGGGCCAGGACGCGGGACTCGGATGTCACCCCGCAGGAGAGGGAGGACCTGCGCGTCATGAACTTGGCCAGGGGTGACCACGACGGCCAGGGGCCGGCCGTTGCCGTCCACGGCGTGATGAATCTTGGTCGTCAGGCCGCCACGCGATCGACCTATGGCGTGGCCGGCCGGCTCTCCCCTGGTGACAGTTGTTTCGCTCTTGCTCCAGTAGGTGACAGCGCTGGTGTCCTTCTCGGGCCGAGCCGTGTTCGTCGCGTGCTGGTGAGCCCGGTTGATCGTCGAGTCGACCGAGACCATCCAGTCGATCCCGTTGACCGAGTCCGCCTGATCGGTCACCTGGGCCAGAACCGTGTCCCAGGTGCCGTCAGCCGCCCACCTGCGATGACGCTTCCACACCGTCTGCCAGGGACCGAATGCTTCGCGGGGCAGATCTCTCCAGGGGATGCCCGTGCGGTATCGGTAGATGATCCCTTCGATGATGCGACGGTGATCGGCGAACGGGCGCCCATTGCTCATCGGTCAGCAGGCGTATGCGCCCGCTCGTGGTCACCGAGGCTGGTAGGCGGTGGCCAGCACGGAGACGGTGACCTGATCGGGCAGGAGGCCGCCGTCGTTCAGGTCTGCACGACTCACGTGGCGTGCACTCGGCGTCATCGCAACCAGGTCTAGGACCTCCAGCCTGCTCAAGGACGCGGAGTACTCCACCTGTTCAGTGACGACGGCCTCGAAGAAGGGGTTGAGCGCCCGGTGCAGGCGCTGCTCCTTGGCCGGGTCGATTGTGACCATCGCAGGCACCTGGCCGCGCAGCTCGGCCAGGTGCCGCCCGGTGGGCCGGACTACGGTCAGCCGACCGGTCGCGCGCAGTACGCGGTGGGACTCGGCCGGGTTGCGTGGGGCGAACACGTCCAGCACGACATCGGCCGCCCCGTCGACCAGCGGGAAGGGCCGGAAGACATCCCAGGTGACCGCGGCGGCTCGGTCGTGGGCACGGGCTGCCGAGCGCAGCGCGCGCACTGATGTGTCCAGCCCCAGGCCACGGGCACCGGGCAGCTGGTCGAGTACGCCGGCCAGGTAGTAGCCGGTGCCGCACCCCACGTCCACCACCGTGCCCTGCGCGGACATGGCGTCAGCCGTCAGTCGAGCCCCGACTTCGCGGATGGGCGCGTAGGTGCCGGTGGACAGGAACCGGTCCCGGGCTTGGACCGTGGCTGCGTCGTCGCCGCTGGTGGCGCGGGTGCCCGTCAGCAGGCTGGCATAGCCGTGACGGGCGATGTCGAAGGTATGGCCCACCGGGCAACGCAGCGCACCGCCCTCGGGGTGCAGGCGGCGCGTTCGGCACGTCGGACAGCAAAGCAGGTCGAGGGACAGATCGAGGGCAGGGGGAAGCGACACGGGCACGAGGCACTCCTGGCAAGGGGTGAAAGGAAGGGATCGTGCCAGCGCGCTCAGAGCGTCATTGCCTCAGGAAGGAACGGGCAGCGGCGGGACGTGATTCACGCAGCAGGCACACCAAGGAGGGCGACGCCGTCCGGCATCGCCCTCAGCGTCTTCCGATCACAGGAAGCAGCAGTGCGGGGTGCTCATGAATGCCACGTCATAAGTCTACGAGCACGACGGAGCCCTCGGTGTCCCCGTGCCCAAGAATTGGGAGACAGGCCCTAGCACCGGCTCTGGCACGACTTCTGCGAAGCGGTCACGGTTAATGGTCAGCGGGCGTTTCGAGTGCGCGGAGGATCTGTCGCACTTCCCGGCGCCACCGATCGGCGTCGCCGCTGTCCATCCAGCCGGTCGCTATCTCGGATCCGTCCCGGAGGACCCGGTCCAGTGCGAGTCTCGCCGACGCGCGAAGCGAGGTTGGAAGTTCGGACAGCGGTTGCCTGGGGCCGTCATCGGGGTCGATCACGATGGAGCTGTGCGGAAGTGTGCTGGCGACGAGAGCGCCAGCGGCAACGGCTTCGGCCCCTTCTCCGCCATCAACGAGCTCCTTCGAGTCAGTGACTCGCTGAAACGCTCGCTCCAGCACGTCGATAGTTTGCTGGCGGGTGAGTTCCTCAAGTTCATCGACGAAGTCTGCGGCGAGGTCGCTGTCGAACGGGCCGGTTCCCCACGTTCCCATGCATGGCTCCTGATACGGCTGCCTTGGACGAGGGCATGATCCCAGGAGCCACTGATGTCGGTCACGGTGCGAGGAGGGCTCGTAATTGGGCCAGGGCGACGCTGGCAAGTTCGAACACCTGGTGCTTGAGGGGGCGAACTGGTTGTTCGGCCACAGGCATGGCTTCGTGATCAACTCATGACCCCATACGTGCCCGCTGGAGGAGGCGCTGAGCGGTGCGTTCGGTGACGCCGTAGGTGGTCATGACCTGCTCGGTGGTGAGCGTCTCGCCGGTGGCGAGGCGGGCGGCGACCTCTTCGGCTCGCCGGGCGGCAAGGGAAGGACGGCGGGGCTGGGTGTCGGTGGCGCCGGGCGGCCGGCCGAGACGGGCGGGGTTGGCGCTGGGCGGGTGGTCGCGGTGGTGCTCGATCTCGGCCCGGGTCCATCGGCGCTTGCCGCCGATCTTGCGTCCGGGTGGTGCCTGACCGCGAGCAGCGTAGGACCTCCAAGTGCCGGGCTGGATCCCGAGGGTGGCGGCGGCCTGCTCGGCGGTGAGGAGCTCGTCGGGCCGGGGCGTGGACTGCGCCATGGGTGGGTCTCCGGGGGTACGGTGGTGGTTCATCGTCACGCCTGCCTGGGCGTGGTGATGGGGCTACAGGGTCGGCGGATGCCGTCACCACTTCGGTGGTGTCCCGCTGGCCCTTTCTCGTACTCATATACGTCAATGAAAACACTACAGCTGAGCTTGGTTCTGTCCTGGCCCTCTGCGGCTGCGCGAGTTGTTCGTGGCGGTGCCTGCCTGGACCGCCGACAGCCAGCCCCGGCGGCGGTCCAGCCGCACGAGCACCGGTCAGTGACCACCTGAGCCCCCCTCAGCATCAGCTCCTCAACTTGTTCTTCCGGGGCACGGACCTGCCGGGTGCCAGCGGTGGTCAGCCAGCCCGGCGGGGCACCGCAAGCCCGCCAGGGCTGAGCACCTCACGATGCCAACGCGTCAAGCTGCGGCGGCCAGCTCGGTGGGGAATGCGGTGTTCTCCTCGAACAGCTTGCGGTGCTGGAGGCAGTGGTAGAGCTGGCCGATCATGCGGTTGAAGAGGTTGCGCTGGGCGGCGGCGTGCCAGTCGCCGATCTCACGGCGACGCCGATAGTGGGCGCCTGCTCCGGGCGAGTGGCGGAGGGCCGCGAAGGCCCAAAGGTAGCCGGCATGGCTGAGCCGGTCGTTCTTCACCCAGCGTCTGGTGATGGCGGACTTCTTGCCCGAGGCCCTGGTGATGGGCGATGAGCCGGCGTAAGCCTTCAGGCCGCGGGCATCGGTGAAGCAAGCACGGTCGTCCCCGATTTCAGCCAGGACCCGGGCGGCGAGCTGGATGCCGAGCCCGGGGAAGCTCAGCAGGATCTCGGCGTCCGGATGCTGAGGGAACGCATCTTCCACCGCCTTCGCGAGATCGTCGGCGGCGGTGCAGGCAGCTTCTAGCTGGACGAGGAGGGCGAGCATCTGCTTGCCGAGTGCCTCCTCGACGAGCGACGGCTGGTGGGCCCACTCAGCGCGGAAGACCTCGCGGACGCGGTCGGCCTCCGCCTCGATGCCGCGCTTACGGTCGGCTCGCCTGAGTGCGGCCTGGAGTTGTGTGCGGGCCAGCCGCGCGGCTCGCGAAGGGGGCGGGGCAACCTTGAGGAGCTCACGTGCCTCGGGGCGGCACAGACCGTTGTCCCGCTTCGCGAAGGCGTCCAAGGCAGCCGGGTAAAACTCGCGCAGCAGGGAACGGAGCTGGTTGGCGATCTGCTGCCGATGAAGGTGATGGGCACGCTCTTCATCGGCGGCATCGGGGCGGGCATCTTGGGGATGTTCCTGTGAGCCGGACGCCGACGCAGGCCGCCGCCGACGGGATGCCGCGACGACGGCGGCTGCCGATGGCGGTTCCGCTGCTGGCCCCGGCCCGGCACCCCAAGCGCGTCACCCTCGCCTACGAGCCGCATCCGGCCGAAGCCGCCGCCTTCCGCCAGGCCGTGCGGCGGCAGCAGCAGCGCGCGGAGACCGCCACCGACCTCGCCGACCGCGCCCGCGCCCGCGCCCGCGCCGAACAAGCCGCCCACGAGGAGGCGCAGGGCGCGGGGCTGGGCCTGTACTCCATGGCCGTCACCACCACCGTCACCGACCCCGAAGCCCTCCCCCGCGCCGTGGCCGACGTCTAACAGCGTGCAGGGACTTCGAAGATCAAGCTGCGGCGGGCCCACTGGTCGCAGGCCGCAGCCTTCGCCGCGACCCACCAGCCCGTCCGCCTCGCAGCCGTCGGCCGAGGCGGGGCGGAGCGCCGGTCGGCGCGGGCCCGGCGCGGCTCGCGCCGGGCGGCCGGTGAGCGGGTCGGCCGGGGTGCTGCGCGACGGCACGGGCACCGGGACGCCCGCTCCCGGACCACCGGACACCCGCTCACAGCCCCCTACGGATCCGATGCGGAGCCGACCGCCCCCTACGGATCCGATGCGGCGTCGAGACAAGGGCTGAGGTAGCGGCGGTAGGGGTTCGCCGCCACCGGGCGGACGGATACATTCGGAAGGGCTCGCCGTGCGCCGCCGACCCGGGTCCGGCCCTGCCGTGCTCCTCAGGAGGCGGCCGGAAGAGCCTGCCACCGGCCCGGACCGTGCACACCCCCCGTCGCGGTCTGGGCACTCGGGCCGCCGCCGTGCGGGCCCCACCAGGGCGAGGGGACTGAGGATGAAGGCACTCGTACTCGCAGGCGGGACGGGCAGTCGACTGCTGCCGATCACCCACACCGCGCCGAAACAACTGGTCCCCGTAGCCAACAAACCCGTCCTGTTCTACGGAATCGAGTCCCTGGTGGCCGCCGGGATCACCGACATCGGCATCATCGTCGGATACACCGCCGACGAGATCCGGGCCGCGGTAGGTGACGGCAGCGCCTTCGGCGCCCGCGTCACCTACATCCCTCAGGACCGCCCGCTGGGCCTGGCCCACGCCGTGCTGGTGGCGAGGGACTACCTCGGCGACGACGACTTCGTCATGTACCTGGGCGACAACTTCATCGTGGGCGGCATCAGTGAACTGGTGGGCAGTTTCCACGACAACAGCCCTGACGCCGACATCCTGCTGACGCAGGTGGACGACCCGACGGCCTTCGGGGTGGCCGAACTGGACGCCGAGGGGCGGGTCGTCCGTATCGAGGAGAAACCGAAGAATCCGATGAGCGACCTCGCGGTGGTCGGGGTCTACCTCTTCACTCCCGCCATCCACGAGGCCGTGCAGGCCATCGAGCCCTCCGCCCGTGGCGAGCTGGAGATCACCGACGCGCTCCAGTGGCTGATCGACCGGGACCGCACGGTGCGCTCGACGCTGGTCACCGGGTACTGGAAGGACACCGGCAACGTCACCGACATGCTGGAGGTCAACCGTTCGGTGCTGGAGAGACTCGAACCGCGTACGGAGGGGCAGGTCGACGCGGACAGCGAGATCATCGGCCGTGTCAGGATCGAGCGGGGCGCCCAGGTCCTCCGCTCGCGCATCGTGGGCCCGGTCGTGATCGGGGCGGGCACCACGGTGACCAACTCGTACATCGGCCCGTCGACCTCCATCGCCGAGGACTGCGTGGTCGACTCCAGCGAGATCGAGTTCTCGATCGTGCTGGCGGGGGCGAGCATCGAGGGTGTGGGGCGGATCGAGGCCTCCCTCATTGGGCGGCAGTCGCAGGTCACGCACGCCAACCGGACGCCCAGAGCCCACCGTTTCGTGGTGGGCGACCACAGCAAGGTCCAGATCACGCCGTGAGGCCGCTTCGCCCCGCTCCCCCGCGCCGTCGGACTCCCCCGGCGGGCCCCGCCGCCGCGGGCCGCTTCCGGCCCTGCTCGACCCCTGGGATCCAGCCGGAGCCGGGAGACTTCACCCGGGCACCCACCGGCACCGGCGGACGCCCCCTGCGGCATACCCGGCGGCACCCCCTGCCGAGGACGGCCGCTCGTCCCTCCCGTTCCGAGACCGCTGTGAAAGGCCCGTGACGATGCGCGTACTGGTGACAGGAGGTGCGGGCTTCATCGGCTCGCACTTCGTGCGGAGGCTGCTGTCCGACGGCTACCCGGATCTGTCGGCCACCCGCGTCGTCGTCCTCGACAAGCTGACCTACGCGGGGAACCTCGCCAACCTGGCTTCGGTGGCGGACGATCCGCGCCTGGAGTTCGTCAGGGGCGACATCTGCGACGGCCCGCTGGCGGAGCGGCTGACGCGCGGCACGGACCTGGTGGTGCACTTCGCCGCCGAGTCCCACGTGGACCGGTCCATCGATGACGCGTCCGCGTTCGTGACCACCAACGTGCTGGGCACGCATACGCTGCTGCGAGCGGCTGCCGCCGTCAGAGGGGTTCGGTTCGTGCACGTGTCGACCGACGAGGTCTACGGCTCCGTCGACGAGGGTTCCTGGACGGAGGACGAACCGCTGCGGCCCAACTCCCCCTACGCCGCCTCCAAGGCGTCATCGGACCTGCTCGCGCTGGCCTTTCACCGCACCCACGGCCTGGACGTGCGGGTGACCCGCTGCTCCAACAACTACGGCCCCCACCAGTACCCCGAGAAGGCCGTCCCGCTCTTCACCACACGTCTGATCGACGGCCTGACCCTGCCGCTCTACGGCGACGGTGGCAACCGGCGCGACTGGCTCCACGTCGACGACCACTGCCGGGGCATCGCCCTGGTCGCCGCGGGGGGCAGAGCGGGTGAGGTCTACAACATCGGCGGCGGCACCGAGCTGACCAACCGCGGGCTCGTCGACCGCCTCCTGGAGCTGACCGGCCGCGACGCCTCCTGCGTCCGCCACGTCAAGGACCGTGCCGGTCACGACCGGCGGTACTCGGTGGACACCGGCAAGATCTCGCGCGAGCTGGGGTACGCGCCGCACGTCTCCTTCGACCGAGGCCTCGCCGAGACGGTCCGCTGGTACCGCGAGCACCGGTCGTGGTGGGAGCCGCTGAACTCCGCCCTTCCCGCCTGAACCCACCACCGACCGAGGAGCCGACAGCCGTGAACGCCCCCGCCGACGCCACCTCCCGGCAGGCGGCGGCCTCCCGCTGGCTGCGCCGCTACCGGCGCGACGAGAGCGCCGCCGTACGCCTGTTCTGCCTGCCCCACGGGGGCGGCTCCGCCTCCGCCTACGTCACCCTGACCCGGGAACTCGCGCGCTGGGTGGAGGCGGTGGCGGTGCAGTACCCGGGGCGGCAGGACCGGCACGACGAGCCCTTCCTCACCAGCGTCGAGGCCACCGTCGACGCTTTGGTGCCGGTGCTGCGCGAGGCGGCCGACCGCCCGTACGCGCTCTTCGGGCACAGCCTGGGCGCCACCCTCGCCTACGAGGCGGCCCGCCGACTGAGCGACGCCGGACACCCGCCGGCGCATCTGTTCGTCTCGGGACGCCGCTCCCCCTCGCTGCCACGCCACGACCTGGCGTTCCTGCGGGACGACGGCGCGCTGATCGCCGAGGTGGCGAGGCTGCAGGGGTGCGACCCGCTGGTCTTCCAGGAGCAGGAGCTGCTGGAGGTGGTGCTCCCCGCACTGCGCAACGACGCCCGGATGGCTGACGGCTACCGGCCCCGCCCGGACCCGGCCCTGACGGTCCCGCTGACCGTACTCACCGGCGACGCGGACCCACACGTCCCGGTCGAGGACGCGCGCGCCTGGCAGGACGTCGTCCAAGGCGGCTCCGCCGAGCTGCACGTCCTGCCAGGCGGCCACTTCTACCTGGACGACCACGTCGGGGACGTCTGCCGCGTCGTCGAGGCCGCGATGGGCGGCGCCCGGGAGCGGGCGGCACAACCCCTGCCGTCACCTGAACCGGACGTCGCGTAGGGGTTCGCCTCCTGCCTGCCACCCCGGTTTCTGCCGTCGCCACCTGGTTTGCGGCACCGGCACCGGCCTACCGTGCAGTGTCCGGCACCGCGGCTTGCGCCCGGCACGTCCAGGGGAGGTCTGTGTGCGGGTCCAACCGTTACCCGGAGTCGGTGTCGACATCCGCGCGGACGGCTCCCTGGAGCTACGCTTCCCCGACACGGCAGGCCGCTCCCGCGCCTACCGCTACTCCCCCGCGTGCACGGCGATGTGGATCGCGCTGCGCCGGCTCGACGGCGATCGCGCCGCCGCGGCCGAAACCCTGGCCCGCCACTGGGGCACGAACCCCGTCGGCATCCGGGCCGAGCTGGATGTGTGGGTGGCGGAACTGTGCGAGGCCGGGCTCGCCCGCCTCGCACAGTGAGCGCGGCGTCGCTCCGCCCGGCCGGCCCTCCGGGCTCCGGCGCCCCTCCACCACACCTGTGGGGTGTCGCCCCAGCAGTCAGCTGACCGCTGCGCGTCCGGAACGGGGCAACTAACCCTGGCGACCGGCGGCCTGGCGTCCGGCAGGACCCTCCTTGCCCATGCGCTCGGCGCACACGCACGGGCCGTCGGCTGCCCTGCCTGACCGCGTCCGGTCCGGCCGCGAGCGCGACTGCCCCGGCCAGATCGCCGACCAACCGCCGCGCGGCCCCGCAGGTGCCCCCGGGAGACCGCCGACCGTGTCACCCGCCTCTTCGGACCCACCCCCTCACCCCCGCCACAGTCGGCGTCGACGAGGCCCGCACGTGCGCCTTCCCGCGCTCGGCTGCTCCGTACTGCCTCCCCCTGAGCGGCGATGCGGCGGCACGCCTGCACGGCGCCGCGGCCGCCGCACTCCGGTACCGGGCACCGACGCTGTCGCTGCGGCCTGTCACCCAGCGGCCACCGGGGCAGGGTTGCTAGCCGCCTCCACCTGCCCCAGCTCGGTTGCTGGGCCGAAGACTTCACCGACCTGTGGGCGGAAAGTGGTCAACGCATGGTCACCCGACTCCCACAATCGCCCTGCCCACCCGGCGCGCCCGCCCACCGCCCGAGAGACCTTGGAGAGCCCGCACCGGACGGCCTCCTCGGCGATCACCGCTGCCCGCACCCGATGAATCGCCCCCAAACCCGCCAGACGCCCGTGATCAGCATGCATGCGCGGGATCGAAGCTGTTGCACCCCTCAGGCACATATGCCACGTTGGCCGAAACTTGACTACGCCATTGCTTCGTACTTGAGAAATCTTGCCAGTTCCGAAGTCTCACGGAGCGGCATAGAGTCACCCCCGTCGATGACTCACGCAGAACAGGCGGGCACGTCCGGCGGCACGGTACGGGGCGGAGTACCAGCCAGTACCTGTTGGTCCGGCACCGCAGACGGGGAGGCAGGACCAGTGGTGCTGATCGCACGAGATGAGCAACTCGCGCAACTGAGCCAAAACCTGCAGTTTTGTGAGAAACACAGACAGGGGCATGTGGCCCTCGTGACGGGCCCGGTGGGCAGCGGCAAGACACAGCTACTGGACAGCTTCGGTACCTGGGCGGCCGCCACTGGTGCCCAGGTGCTGACGGCCGCCGGATCCCGTACGGAGCAGGGCCTGCCCTTCGGGGTGCTCGGGCAACTTCTCCACGGTGCACGACTGGCGGGGAGCGACACCACGCGGGTCGAGGAGCTGATGCGTGAGGCCGCCGGCACCATTCCCGCGGCCGAGGCCAGGTGGGCGGCGGCGGACGAGCTCCCCGCCGAAGGGCCCATGTGGCCACCGCTGTTGCGCGACGTGTTCGCGGCCCTGCTCAACCTGGTCGACCGCGGGCCGCTCGTCCTCGTGGTGGACGACCTCCACTACGCGGACGCGACATCGCTGCACTGCCTGCTGTACGTGACCCGTCGGCTACACCACGCCCCGATCATGGTGCTGTTCTCCGAGATGCTGACGCTCCGCCCGGCGAACCCGCTGTTCCACGCGGAGTTGCGCAGCCGGCCCCGACTGTCCCATCTCACGCTGCCCCCGCTGGACGCGGACTCCGTCGCACGGCAGTTGCACGAGCTCGGCGGCGGGGACGGGAGTACACCGAGCGGTGAGGTGGTGCAGGAGGCGCGGCTCCTGGTGCGCATGACCGGTGGCAATCCGCTGCTCGTCCAGGCGCTGGTGGGCGAGCCCGCCCGCAGCGGCAAGGACGGGCCGGCGCCGGTGTCCCGTGCCGAGGACGCGCTCGACCGGGCCGTGCTCCACAGTCTGTACCGTCACGAGCCGGAGGCCAGGACCGTCGCACGGGCGCTGGCGGTGCTCGACCAGCCGGTCTCGCAGGAACTGCTCGGCCAGCTCATCGGCCTGCTGCCCGCCTCAGTCGTGTCGGCGCTGCGGGTGCTGCACAGTTCGGGTCTGGTCGACAACGACCGGCTGCGGCACCCGCGCATCCTGCACGCGGTGCTGTCCGACACGCCCGCCGAGACACGCCAGAGGCTGCACGAGCGGGCGGCGAGGACACTGCACGAGTACGGCGCCGAGCCGGGTGTGGTCGCCGGGCACCTGGTCGCCTCCGGGGGCACCGGGGAGAAGTGGGCGGTGCCCGTCCTCCAGGAGGCCGCCGAACAGGCACTGTCCGCGGGCCGTCCCGACCTGACGGTGGCCTACCTGCGGCTGGGCTGCGGCGTCGGCACGGACGAGGAGCGGCGCGAGGCCCTCACGACGATGTTGGTCAGCGCGCGCTGGCAGGTCAATCCGCTGGCGGCCGCCGGTGATCTCGACCGGCTGGTGCGGTCCGCGCGGAACGGCGGGGACCCGGCGCCGCCGGCGGTCGCCGCGGTGCCGTACCTGCTGTGGCAGGGCCGGGCGGAGGAGGCCGCCGAAGCGGTCGCCGCCGGTCCCAGAGACAGAACCGCCGAGACCGCCGGAGCGAAAGCCGTGGTGGCCGTCGGCGCCGGGGGTGGCCAGGCGTCGACCCCCGGGGCCCCGGATCCGGGGGCGAAGGCCGACGGGGCGGCGGTCTCCACGGACGGGCGGTTGCTGGCGATGCGGCTGCTGGTCTCCCTCTCCCACCCCGACCACCTGATGCCGCTACGCGCGTCGCAGAGCCTGTGGGGCCGTGCCGCCACCGCGCCCCACTCGGTCAGCCCGTTGCTGCAGTCCGTCTCCGTGCTGTGCAGCGCCCTGCTCCCGACGGACGAGGTGGACAGTACGGCCGCCGCCGAGCAGTTCCTCCAGCAGCACCAACTCGACCGCGGCAACCGCGGCCTGCTCGTCGCCCCGCTGCTGGCCCTGCTGTACGCGGGGCGCGCCGACCGAGTCGTGGCGTGGAGCGGCACGCTGCTCGATCGGCCTGAGGTTTGCCACACCCCCGCGTGGCGAGGTGTCGTGCG
The DNA here is from genome assembly GCF_037911585.1 of Streptomyces sp. GSL17-111. NCBI lineage: Bacteria > Bacillati > Actinomycetota > Actinomycetes > Kitasatosporales > Streptomycetaceae > Streptomyces > Streptomyces sp. GSL17-111. Next base: position 5,952,749 of record NZ_JBAJNS010000001.1, on the reverse strand, counting down.
GGCGATCCGCGCGGAGGCCGCGCTGCGTCTGGGCGATCTGGCCGAGGCGGAGAAGGGTGCCCGTGCCGCACTGGAGGACCTGCCCGCACCCGCGTGGGGCGTGGCCGTCGGCGGGCCGGTGAGCACGCTGGTCGCCTGTGCGACGGAGACCGGCAGACATGCCGAGGCGGACCGCCTGCTCACCGAGCCGGTGCCCCCGGGGATGTTCCGTACGCCGGTGGGTGCGCACTACCTGGGCGCCCGGGGCTCCTACCATCTGGCCGTAGGGCGGTACCAGGCCGCCTCGTCGGACTTCCAGCGCTGCGGCGCCATGATGCGCGCCTGGAAGCTGGAGGCCGCCGGGCTGGTGCCGTGGCGCTTGGAGCTGGCACGCGTACAGATCTCGCTCGGCCACCGCACACACGCCGCACAGCTGTTGCGGGAGCAGCTGCACGTGCCGCACGGACTCGACGAGCGGACCCGGGGGCGGGCGCTGCACCTGCTCTCCACCACCGCGGCGTCGGACCACCGGCGCAAGCTGCTCTCCAAGGCGGTCGAGCTCTTCCAGTCCTGCGGTGACCGGCGCGGGCTCTCCCAGGCGCTGGCCGACACCGACAAGGTGCTGCGGCAGTCCGGGGAGCCCGGACGCACCCGGTACTTCCCGTTCCCCGCCGAGGACAGGGCCCAGAGCGGCCCGGACGGCGCCCCCTGGGCGCGCCAGGCGCCGGAGTGGCAGGACCGGACGGGCAAGGCGGGGGACGCGGCGGAGGGCGCGGACCGGGACGACGTGCTGAGCGAGGCCGAACTCCGGGTGGCCGTACTGGCCGCGCGGGGGCAGACGAACCGGCAGATCTCCGACGCGCTGTTCATCACCGTGAGCACCGTGGAGCAGCACCTGACCCGGACATACCGGAAACTGAACGTACGGCAGCGCACCGCTCTGCCGAGCTGGCTGCTGGCGGCGGACGGCTATCAGCCGAGGCAGGACAAGGTGAGCTGACAGGCCGCCGGGACCCACCGCGGCACCGGCGCGCGGCAACCGCGCCGTACCGGTGGCAGCGGCCAGCGGCGGCAACACCGGCAGGGTGAGGAGCAGCGGGGACAGAAGCAGTATCGACGAGAGCGTGGCCCGGACCGGGGAACCGGTCCGGGCCACGCTCTCGTCGCCGTGTCGCGTCGTGCGCGGGATCAGTCGCCGGGGTTGTCGTCGAGCTGCTCACGGATGAGGCTGATCAGCTCGTCGTCGTCATCGGTTGCGGCGATCCGGTCGGCCACGAGCTCGTCTGCGGCGCCGGATCCCTCCGCCGGACGGAGCGGCCTGGTCCGCCGACCGGACGGGCCGGTCGCCGTCCACGTGTCGAGGAACGCCTGCAGGCGGACGGTGAGCCGGGCCTTCGACAGCTCGTCCGGCGGGCTGTCGGCCGCCATGGCTTCCAGCGCGTCGAGCGCGCCGATCAGCGGACCCACGTCCGTGACCGGCTCCGCACCCGGCAGCGTGCGGTGCAGGTGGTCGGCGAGCACGGCCGGCGTCGGATGGTCGAAGACGAGCGTGGCCGGGAGGTGCCGCCCGCATGCCCGGGCCAGCAGGTCCCGGAACTCGACCGCGGTCAGGGAGTCGAATCCCAGGTCGCTGAAGGGGCGCGAGTCGTCGATGTGCTCGTCCGGCGTGTAGCGGAGGACTACGGTGAGGCTGTGCCGGATCAGCCGGCCGAGTTCGGCGAGCCGCTCACCGGCGCCGAGGCCGGCGAGCCGGTCGGACAGACCGGGCCCGTCCTCGTCACCGGATGCCTCTGCCGTCAGCGCGCGGACCGCGTCCGGCAGTTCGCCGAGCAGAGGGCTCGGCCTGCCCGAGGTGAACACCGGGGCGAACCGCGCCCAGTCGACGTCGGCGACCGTCAGAGCGGCCTCCCGGCCGTCGATGGCCTGCGCCAGCGCGGCGGTGGCGAGCCCCGGGTCGAGAGGGCTCAGACCCCGACGGTGCAGGTACTCCTCCGCCTCCCCCGTCGCGGCCATGCCGGATTCCGCCCACGGCCCCCACGCCACCGAGGTGCCGGCGAGTCCGAGGTCCCGGCGGGCGCGGGTCAGCGCCTCCAGGTAGGCGTTGCCCGCCGCGTAGAGCGCCTGCCCGCCGCTGCCCCAGGTTGCGGCGATGGACGAGAAGACCACGAAGAGTTCGAGCTCCGCATAGGTGTCGGGATGTGTGCCGGCGTCCGATGTGAGCGCGTGCAGGTGCGCCGCCCCGCGTACCTTTCCGTCGGTCACCTCCGCGACAGCCTCGGGCCCGGTGCGTTCCACCAGTTCGGACTGGGGGACGCCCGCGGCGTGGACGACACCGGTCAGCGGCAGGTCCGCCGGGAGGGAGGCGAGGAGTCCGGCCACCGCTTCCCGGTCTGAGATGTCGCAGCGTGCGATGGTCACCCGGGTGCCCGTGGCCTCGAGTTCGGCGGTCAGTTCCGCAGCGCCGGGGGTCTGCTGGCCCCGGCGGCTGGTGAGCAGCAGGTGGGCGACGCCCCGTCCCGCCAGCCATCGTGCCACGGCGCCTCCGAGGGCGCCGGTGCCGCCGGTGATCAGCACGGTGCCGGGCCGGGACGGTGTCCAGGCCGGTGCGGTCCGGTCCGCCTGGCCGGCCCTGAGGAGGCGCCGGGCGAGGACGCTGCCGCCGCGCACCGCGACCTGGTCCTCGCCGGTGACGCCGGCGAGGACGGCGGTCAGCCTGGCCGGGTTCCACGCGCCCCGGTCGGCGGGCAGGTCGATCAGGCCGCCCCAGCGCTTGGGGGCTTCGAGCGCGACGACCTGTCCGAAGCCCCACAGCTGGGCGTGCTCGGGCCGAGTGACCCGGTCGTCGGCGTTCACGGCGACCGCGCCGCGGGTGACGCACCACAGAGGTGCTTCGAGAGCGGCGTCGCCGAGGGCCTGGACGAGGGCGAGTTCCACCGGCAGGCCGGCGTGCGGTCCTGCCACGTGGACGATTCCGGTGATGCCGCCGGTGACCGCGTCGGCGGACGCGCGAAGGCGGGCAACCAGGTCGTCTCTGCGGGGGCGGGCCGCGTCGACCGCCAAGCGGACGACCTCGGCACCTGCGGCGCGGAGGGCATCGCCGATGCCCACTTCGCCGTCGCCCGCGTCGCGGATGTCCGCGTCGTCGTCGGCGCCGTCCGTCTCGACGACGAGCAGCCAGGTTCCGTCGAGGGCGGCGTCCGGCACGACGGTGGGACGCCAGTCGACCCGGTAGCGCAGCCCGGCGAGCGCCGATTCCTCCCGGGAGCGCCTGCGCCACGACGACAGCGCCGGCAGCAGGGTCCCGAACTGGTCGGGTGTGTCGGTGAGTCCGATGGTGTCGGCCAGTCCGGCGAGGTCCTCACTCTCCACGGCCTCCCAGAACCGGGCCTCGACCTCGTCCGCGCCCGCCCCGGAACCGACCGTCACCGCATCGGCGGCCGACCGCTCGGGCCAGTACCGCTCACGCTGGAACGCATACGTCGGCAACTCGACACGCCGACCCGCCGGCAACACAGCGCACCAGTCCACCACCACACCCGACACCCACAGCCGACCCAACGCCCCCAGCAACGACGCACCCTCACCCCGGTCCTTGCGCAACGCCGCCGCGAACACACCACCCTCACCAGCCGACTGCCGCGCAAGAGCACACAGCACACCATCCGGACCCAACTCGAAGAACCGCGTACGCACCGGCAACGAGGCAACCGCCTCCGCGAAGCGCACCGGCTCGCGAATCTGCCCCACCCAGTACGCCGGCGTGGCCATGTCACCAGGCGCCGTGGCCACCAGGGGAATCGTCGGAGGATGGTAGGTCAGCGACTCCGCGACCGCCGCGAACTCCGCCAGCATCGGCTCCATGCGGTGTGAGTGGAAGGCGTGCGAGACCACCAGCCGCTTCACCCGCACGTTCTGGGCGCGCAGCCGCTCCTCCAACGCGTCGACCGCGCCCGCGTCACCGGAGACCGTCACCGACCCCGGCCCGTTCACCGCCGCCAGACACACACCCTCCGGCAGATCCAGGCCGTCCTCCGCCGCCTCCACCGCCAGCATCGCACCGCCCGCCGGCAGCGCCTCCATCAACCGACCACGCGCCGACACCAGCGCACACGCGTCATCCAACGACAACACACCCGCCACATGCGCAGCCGCCAACTCACCCACCGAATGACCCACCAGCACATCCGGCACCACACCCCACGACTCCACCAACCGAAACAGCCCCACCTCCAGAGCGAACAACGCAGGCTGGGTGTACACCGTCCGCGCCAGCAGCTCCGCGTCCTCCCCGAACACCACCTCCCGCAACGAACGATCAAGATCCACCCGCGCACACACCGCATCGAACGCCTCAGCGAACACCGGGAACGCCTCATACAACCCACGACCCATCCCGACCCGCTGCCCACCCTGACCGCTGAACAGCAAAGCCAGCCCGCCGTGCACGACCTGGTCGCGCACCACGTCCCGGGCGGGCTCGCCGGTGGCCAGCGCGTTGAGTCCGGCCAGCATCTCGTCCCGGTCGGCTCCGGACACGACCGCGCGGTGCTCCAGGCGGGCGCGCGAGAGCAGGGTGCTGGCCACCGTCGCGGGCGTCATATCCGGGTTTCCGGCGAGGCAGTCGTGCAGTCGCTCCGCCTGTGCGGAGAGTGCCCGTGCCGTCCGGCCCGACAGCAGCCACGGTGCCAGGGCGTCGTCCAGCGGGCCTGCTGTACCGTCCTCCGTCGCCGGCGCAGCTTCGAGGATCACGTGCGCGTTGGTCCCGCTGATACCGAACGACGACACACCGGCCCGGCGCGGACGATCCGCCTCCGGCCACTCCCGCGCCTCCGTCAGCAGCTCGACGGCTCCGGCGGACCAGTCCACGTGCGGCGACGGCTCCCCCACGTGCAGGGAGGGCGGCAACACGCCGTGGCGCATCGCCAGCACCATCTTGATCACACCCGCGACGCCCGCGGCGGCCTGCGTGTGGCCGATGTTCGACTTCACCGATCCCAGGTAGAGGGGCTCCTCACGGTCCTGCCCGTAGGTGGCCAGCAGCGCCTGCGCCTCGATCGGATCACCCAGCCGCGTGCCGGTCCCGTGCGCCTCCACGGCGTCCACATCGCCGGTCGTCAGCCGGGCCGCCTCCAACGCGGCACGGATCACCCGCTCCTGCGACGGGCCGTTCGGCGCCGTCAGACCGTTCGACGCACCGTCCTGGTTGACCGCGCTGCCACGCACCACCGCCAACACCCGGTGCCCAAGACGCTGGGCGTCCGACAGCCGCTCCACCAGCAGCACGCCCACGCCCTCCCCCCAACCCGTACCGTCGGCATCCGCCGAGAAGGCCTTGCAGCGGCCGTCAGCCGCGAGGCCGCCCTGGCGCTCGAACTCGGTGAACACCGTGGGTGTGGCCATCACGGTCACACCGCCGGCCAGCGCCATGTCGCACTCGCCGCTGCGCAGCGCCTGCGCCGCCAGGTGCAGGGCCACCAGCGACGACGAACACGCCGTGTCCACCGTCACCGCCGGTCCCTCGAGACCGAAGGCGTACGACACGCGGCCGGAGAGGACGGCTGCGGCGTTTCCGGTGGCCACGTGTCCCTGGACCTGCTCGTCCGTGCCGGCGACGATCCGGGGGTAGTCCTGACCGTTCGTACCGGCGAAGACGCCGACCGCGCCGCCCCGCACTCCGCGCGGATCCACCCCGGCGGACTCGAACGCCTCCCAGGTGGCCTCCAGCAGCAGCCGCTGCTGCGGGTCCATCGCCAGCGCCTCACGCGGCGAGATCCCGAAGAGACCCGCGTCGAAGTCGGTCGCCCCGTCGACGAAGCCGCCCTCCTGCACGAATGACGCACGGCCGCCGACGGGCTTCCAGCCGCGGTCGGCCGGGAACCCGGTCATCGCGTCGACTCCGCCGTTCAGCAGACTCCACAGGTCGTCGGGCGCCGCCACGCTGCCGGGGAACCGGCAGCTCATTCCGACGATCACCACCGGCTCGTCAGCCGTGCCGGTCCCGGTGACTGGTCCGGCGGCAGCCGGTTCCGCCGGCCGCTCCGCACCGAACATCTCCTGTTCGAGGTAGCGCGCCAGGACCTCCGGGGTCGGCCGGTCGAACACCAGCGACACGGGCAGCGACAGACCAGTGCGGGCAGCGATCAGGTTGCGCAGCTCGACGGCTGCCAGCGAGTCGAAGCCGAGGTCGCGGAAGGCCTGGCCCGTGCCCACGGCGTCCGCCGTGCGGTGCCCGAGCACCGCTGCGGCCCACTCGCGGACCGCGTCCAGCAGGAGGCCGCCGCGGCGGCCCGCCGGCGCTGCCGCCAGCTCGGCCCTGAACCCTCCGGCCGGGCCGTGGTCGCCGCTCGGGGTGACTGCGGTTGAGACCGCCTCCGGCAGTTCGGCCAGCAGTGCACTTGCCCGGCTCTTGGTGAACGCGGCCGCGAACAGCGGCCAGTCGATGTCGGCCACCGCCGGCTGGGGTTCGGCGCCTTCGCCCGCGATGACCTGTTCCAGAGCCGTCACGGCCAGTTCCGGGTCCATCGGCGTGAGGCCGCCTCGGCGCAGTCGCCCGGCCACGGCCCCGTCCTCGGCCGCCATACCGGTGTGGGCCCACGGTCCCCAGGCGATCGACGCACCGGGCAGACCCCGGTCGCGCCGCGCGCGCATCCACGCGTCGACGAAGGCGTTGGCCGCGGCGTAGTTGCCCTGCCCGGCGCTGCCGATCGTCCCGGCCAGCGACGAGAACGCCACGAAGAAGTCAGGTTCGTAGGGCTGGGTCAGTTCGTCGAGGGTCATCAGGCCGGACGCCTTCGCGGTCAGCACCGCCTCGAAGCGCTCGGGGGTGAGCGTGTCGAGTGTGCCGTCGTCCAGCGCGCCCGCGGCATGGACGACTCCGGTCAGGGGAAGGTCCGCCGGGAGCTGGGCCAGCGCGGCGTCCAGTGCCTCGCGGTCGCTCACGTCGCCGGTCGCCACGATCGCCCGCGTGCCTCGCTCGTCCAGTTCAGCGACGAGTTCGGCGACTCCGGGGGCCTCGGTGCCGCGTCGGCTGAGCAGGAGCAGGCACGGTACACCGCGGTCGGCCAGCCGGCGGGCGACCACCGCGCCCAGCGCGCCGGTGCCGCCGGTCACCAGAACCGAACCGGTCCGCGACGGCGACCACGGCGCGGTACCGCCGCCGGATTCCGTGCGCACCAGGCGGCGTCCGTACACCGCGGAGTCGCGCACGGCCACTTGGTCCTCGCCGGTGCTTCCGCCGAGGACGGCGGCCAGCCGGGCCGCGCCCCGTGCGTCCAGAACGGGTGGGAGATCGATCAGGCCGCCCCACCGGTCCGGGTGCTCCAACGCGGCGACGAGTCCGAGTCCCCAGGTCTGTGCCTGCACGGGGTGGGCCAGCATGTCCGCCCGGCCGACGGCGACCGCTTGAGAGGTCAGCGTCCAGCAGCGGGTGGTGATCCCGGCGTCGCCGAGTGCCTGGAACAGGGCCAGGTTGAGTATGAGCCCGGCGGGGACCGCCGAGCCGGGGGCCGGCTGCTCTGCCCAGGCGGCGAACGAGACCACTCCGTCCACCGGGCCCGCGTCGCCGAGCCGGGCGGCGAGCGCGGCCCGCTCCGTGCCGACGGGTACGGCGAGCCGGACCGGTTCAGCGCCGGCGGCGACGAGCGCCGCGGCGACGGCGTCGGCCGCGTCGGCCGCGTCGGCCTGTGCGGGTGGCGACGCCGCATCACCGGTGGGTGCCCGGCGCGTCCCGGGTGTCTCGGGTGCCTCGGGTACGACCAGCAGCCAGCGGCCGTTCAGGGACGGGGTCGCGGGCAGCTCCGTGAGGGGGCTCCACGTCGTGCGGTAGCGCCAGGATCCGAGCTCCGACTCAATGCGCTGCTGACGGCTCCACGAGGAGAGCATCGGCAGCGCGGGGGCGAGGAGGTCCGGGGAACCACCGTTGCCGAGGAGGTCGGCGAGTTGGTCCATGTCGGCACGCTCGACCGCGTCCCAGAAGCGGGTGTCCATGGCGGCGGCGGGCGCGGCGGCAGCGGAGACCGCGTGCGGCCAGTACCGCTCGCGCTCGAACGCGTAGGTCGGCAGCGTGACGCGGCGGCCCTCGGGCCAGACCAAGGCCCAGTCGACCGCGACGCCGGAGGCCCAGAGGCCCGCCAGCGCACGCAGCACGGTGGCCGGTTCCTCGCGGTCCTTGCGCAGCAGTGACATCGGGGTGTGTGCGAGTTCGGACGGAGTCAGGCTCTGCTGGGCGAGGGCGCTCAGCACGCCGTCGGGCCCGAGTTCGAGGAAGCGGGTGGGCTCTGCGTCCTGCGCTCTGCGCACGGCGTCGGCGAAGCGGACGGGCTCGCGGATCTGCCCCACCCAGTAGCCGGGCGTGGCCATGTCGCCCGGAGCCGTGGCGACCAGGGGGATCGTCGGGGCGTGGTAGGTCAACGACTCCGCGACCGCCGCGAACTCCGCCAGCATCGGCTCCATCAGATGCGAGTGGAACGCGTGCGAGACCACCAGCCGCTTCACCCGCACACCCTCGGAACGCAGCCGCTCCTCCAACGCCCCGACCGCGTCCGCCTCACCGGAGACCGTCACCGACGTCGGCCCGTTCACCGCCGCCAGACACACACCCTCGGGCAGATCCAGACCGTCCTCCGCCGCCTCCACCGCCAGCATCGCACCACCCTGCGGCAGCGCCTCCATCAACCGGCCACGCGCCGACACCAAACGACACGCGTCATCCAACGACAACACACCGGCCACATGCGCGGCCGCCACCTCACCCACCGAATGACCCACCAGCACATCCGGCACCACACCCCACGACTCCACCAACCGGAACAACGCCACTTCCAGGGCGAACAACGCGGGCTGCGTGTAGACCGTGCGGTCCAGCGCCTCACCGTCCCCGAACACCACCTCGTGCAGCGGCCGGTCGAGGTCGACCCGCGCACACACCGCGTCGAACGCGTCGGCGAACACCGGGAACGCCTCGTACAGCTCACGCCCCATCCCGACCCGCTGCGCACCCTGACCCGAGAACAGCAAAGCCAGCCCGCCGTGCACGACCTCGTCGCGCACCACCGACGGCACGGACCGGTCCTCGGCCAGGGCGTGCAGCCCTGCCAGGAGTTCCTCCCGGTCCTCACCGAGAACGACCGCCCGGTGCTCCAGCGCCGCACGCCCCGTCGCCAGCGTGTACGCCACGTCTAGCTCGGCGGCGTCGAGCTCCGCGTGGACGCGGGCCAGGCGCTCGGCCTGGGCGCGCAGCCCGTGTGCGGTGCGGGCGGAAACGACCCAGCCCACGTCGCCCGGCACGTCCGCGGGGCGGGAGGTCCGCGGCGCGGAGTCGACGTGTTCGAGGATGATGTGGGCGTTGGTGCCGCTGATACCGAACGACGACACACCTGCACGGCGCGGACGGTCCGCCTCCGGCCACTCCCGCGCCTCGGTCAGCAGCCGTACCGCACCCGCCGACCAGTCCACCTGCGACGAGGGCTCGTCCACGTGCAGCGTCGCCGGCAGGACGCCGTGGCGCATCGCCAGCACCATCTTGATCACGCCGGCGACACCGGAAGCCGCCTGGGTGTGGCCGATGTTCGACTTCACCGATCCCAGGTACAGGGGTTCGGTGCGGTCCTGCCCGTAGGTGGCGAGCAGCGCCTGCGCCTCGATCGGGTCGCCCAGCCGCGTGCCCGTACCGTGTCCCTCAACCACGTCCACGTCCGCCGGCGCCAGCCGGGCGCTCGCCAGTGCCTGGCGGATGACACGTTGCTGCGAGGGTCCGTTGGGGGCGGTGAGGCCGTTCGACGCACCGTCCTGGTTGACGGCGGAGCCCCGCACGACAGCCAGCACCTCGTGCCCGAGGCGGCGTGCGTCGGAGAGCTTCTCCAGCACGAGTACGCCGACGCCCTCGCCCCAGCCCGTGCCATCGGCCGCGTCCGCGAACGCCTTGCACCGACCGTCGGCCGCGAGGCCGCCCTGGCGCTCGAACTCCGCGAAGACACCCGGCGACGTCATCACCGTCACGCCGCCGGCCAACGCCATCTCGCACTCGCCGGTGCGCAGCGCCTGCGCCGCGAGATGCATCGCGACGAGCGACGACGAACAGGCCGTGTCCACCGTCACCGCCGGTCCCTCGAGGCCGAAGGCGTACGCCACCCGGCCGGAGATCACGCTGTTGGCGGTGCCGGCGAGCAGGTACCCCTCGGCTCCGTCCAGGCCGCCGGCGTCGCCGTAGCCGGAGGACGAGGCCCCCGCGAACACGCCGACCGGACGGCCGCGCAGTCCGCGCGGGTTCATCCCCGCCGACTCGAACGCCTCCCAGGTGGCCTCCAGCAGCAGCCGCTGCTGCGGGTCCATCGCCAGCGCCTCGCGCGGGGAGATCCCGAAGAGAGCGGCGTCGAACTCGGTCGCGCCGTCCACGAAGCCGCCGCGGGCCGATACGCCCTCCAGGGCCTCGGCCGGCCATCCGCGGTCGGCCGGGAAGCCGGCGATGCCGTCGGCCCGGCGCGTGACCAGGTCCCACATCTCGTCGGCGGAGCGGATCCCGCCGGGGTAACGGGCGCTCATGCCGACGATCGCGATCGGTTCGTCGGCGGCGGGCGCGGCGCCCGGACCGGTGGCCCGGACCCCGTGTGTCGCCGGTGCGGCATGGGTCTCCCGGGCAAACGGTTCGGCGTGCCGCAGCAGTTCGCCGACGAGATGGGTCGCCAGCGCGTCGGAGTCGGGGTGGTCGAAGACGAGGGTCGCGGGCAGCGCGAGCCCGGTCTCCGCGCCCAGCAGGTCACGCAGTTCGACGGCGGTGAGCGAGTCGAAGCCGAGGTCGCGGAAGGACCGCCCGGCCTCGACGGCGGCCGCCGACGGCAGGCCGATGCAGACGGCGGCACGCGACCGGACCAGGTCGAGCACCATCGCGTGGCGGCGCCCCTCGGGCGCGGCGAGCAGGCTGTCGCGGAACCCCGGGGCCTGGGAGTCGGCAGCCGGTACGGGCGCGAGGGCCGCGGCGGCCTCGGGCAGGCCCGTGAGGAGCGCGCTGTCGCGGCCGGAGACGAAGGCGGGGGCGAACCGCGCCCAGTCCACGTCGGCGACGGTCACGCAGCTCTCGCCCAGGTCCACGGCGCGGGCGAGGGCGACGACGGCGAGGTGCGGGTCGAGGGCGGCCAGCCCGTGCCGGTTCAGGTGCTCCTCCGCCCCGTCCGCCTCGGCCATACCGGGACCGGCCCACGGTCCCCATGCCACCGAGGTGCCGGTGCTCCCGTGTGCGCGCCGCTGCTCGACGAGGGCGTCCAGGTAGGCGTTGGCGGCGGCGTAGACGGCCTGCCCGCCGCTGCCCCAGGTGGCGGCGATGGACGAGAAGACGACGAACAGGTCCAGTTCTCGGCCCCGTTCGCGGGTGAGGGCGTCCAGATGCGCCGCGCCCACCACCTTCGCGTCCAGGACTCGGGCGATCTCCGCGTCGTCGGTGTCCGTGAGCGGTACGGCCTGTCCGGCTCCGGCCGTGTGCACGACGCCGGTCAGCGGGTACGCGGCCGGGAGCGTGTCCAGCACGGCCGCGAGGGCAGCACGGTCGGTGACGTCGCACGCGGCGACGGTCGTCTCGGTGCCGAGAGCGGCCAGTTCCGCGACGAGTGCTTCGATGCCGGGCGTGTCCGCGCCGCGGCGGCCGAGCAGCACCAGGTGCGGCACGCCGCGCCCGGCGAGCCAGCGCGCGACGTGTCCCCCGAGGGCTCCCGCCCCGCCGGTGACCAGGACGGTGCCGGTGGGTGTCCACGGCGCCGCGGCCGGGCCGTCCGCGGTCGCACGGGCCAGGCGCCGGCCGTACGCACCGGAGGAGCGCACCGCGACCTGGTCCTCGCCGGAGCCGCCCGCAAGGAGGGCCGCCATTCGGCGGGTCGCGCGGGTGTCGGGCTCGGCCGGGAGGTCGATCAGTCCGCCCCAGCGGCGGGGTTGTTCCAGGGCCGCCACGCGGCCGAGTCCCCAGGCCTGCGCCTGCTCGGGGCTGCGCAGCGGGTCGGAGCGGCCGACGGAGACCGCGCCGCTCGTGACCAGCCACACGGGAGCGTCGAAGTCCGCTGCGTCCAGCCGCTGGAGGAGGGCCACGGACGCGGTCACGACAGCGGTGGACGGGACGGTCACGACGATGCCGTTGACAGGTGTGGTCGCGGTGTGCGGGACGGCGTCGAGGCTCTCGGTGTCGCCGGACACGGTGAGGACGTCGGCGCCGGCGGCGCGGAGCGCGGCGGCGACGGCGGGTCGGGACTCGCCGACGAGCAGCCAGGTGCCGGACAAGGTGCCGGCCGTGTTCACGAGGCCGGAGAGCGGGGTCCAGATAGTGCGGTAGCGCCAGGACTCGGTCAGCGACTCCTCGCGGCGGGATCGCCGCCACGCGGAGAGGGTGGCGAGCAGGGAGTCCAGGTGCTCCGGTGTGTCGGTGAGTCCGATGGTGTCGGCCAGTCCGGCGAGGTCCTCACTCTCCACGGCCTCCCAGAACCGGGCCTCGACCTCGTCCGCGCCCGCCCCGGAACCGACCGTCACCGCATCGGCGGCCGACCGCTCGGGCCAGTACCGCTCACGCTGGAACGCATACGTCGGCAACTCGACACGCCGACCCGCCGGCAACACAGCGCACCAGTCCACCACCACACCCGACACCCACAGCCGACCCAACGCCCCCAGCAACGACGCACCCTCACCCCGGTCCTTGCGCAACGCCGCCGCGAACACACCACCCTCACCAGCCGACTGCCGCGCAAGAGCACACAGCACACCATCCGGACCCAACTCGAAGAACCGCGTACGCACCGGCAACGAGGCAACCGCCTCCGCGAAGCGCACCGGCTCGCGAATCTGCCCCACCCAGTAGCCGGGCGTGGCCATGTCACCAGGCGCCGTAGCCACCACGGGAATCGTCGGGGCGTGGTAGGTCAGCGACTCCGCGACGGCCGAGAACTCGGCCAGCATCGGCTCCATGCGGTGTGAGTGGAAGGCGTGGGAGACCGTCAGCCGCTTCACCCGCACGTTCTGGGCGCGCAGCCGTTCCTCCAGGGCGTCGACCGCGTCCGCGTCACCGGATACCGTCACCGACGTCGGCCCGTTCACCGCCGCGAGATCCACACCCTCCGGCAGGTCCAGACCGTCCTCGGCCGCCTCCACCGCCAGCATGGCACCGCCCTGCGGCAGCGCCTCCATCAACCGGCCACGCGCCGACACCAGCGCACACGCGTCATCCAACGACAACACACCCGCCACATGCGCAGCCGCCACCTCACCCACCGAATGACCCACCAGCACATCCGGCACCACACCCCACGACTCCACCAACCGGAACAACGCCACTTCCAGAGCGAACAACGCAGGCTGGGTGTACACCGTCCGCGCCAGCAGCTCCGCGTCCTCCCCGAACACCACCTCCCGCAACGAACGATCAAGATCCACCCGCGCACACACCGCATCGAACGCCTCAGCGAACACCGGGAACGCCTCGTACAACCCACGCCCCATCCCGACCCGCTGCCCACCCTGACCGCTGAACAGGAATGCGGTCCGGCCCTCGCGGGCCGTGCCGGTGACGAGCGCCGGGTCGGGGCGGCCCTCCGCGAGGGCGCTCAGGCCGTTCGCGAGGTCCGACGGCGCGGCGCCCACGATCAGCGCCCGGTGGTCCAGCGCCTCCCTGGTCGTGGCCAGTGACCACGCCACGTCCCGCGCGGCGCGGCCGTCCTCCACGGGCAGGTGGGTCAGGCGCTCCGCCTGGGCACGCAGGCCTTCTGCGGTGTGGGCCGAGACGACCCAGCCCAGGGTTCCGGATCCGAGATCCTCCGCCGGGTCGGTGTCGTCGGCCGGTGCGGCTTCGAGGACGACGTGGGCGTTGGTGCCGCTGATACCGAACGACGACACACCGGCCCTGCGGGGGCGGTCCGTCTCCGCCCATTCCCTTGCCTTCGCAAGGAGCTCGACGGTCCCGGTGGACCAGTCGACCTGGGTGGACGGCTCGTCCACGTGCAGGGTGGCCGGCAGGACGCCGTGCTGCATCGCCAGCACCATCTTGATCACACCCGCGACGCCTGCGGCGGCCTGGGTGTGACCGATGTTGGACTTCACCGACCCCAGGTAGAGGGGCTCCTCACGGTCCTGGCCGTAGGTGGCCAGCAGCGCCTGCGCCTCGATCGGGTCGCCCAGCCGGGTGCCCGTACCGTGCGCCTCCACAGCGTCCACGTCCGCGGGTGCCAGCCGTGCGTCAGCGAGCGCTCGCCGGATCACCCGTTCCTGCGACGGGCCGTTCGGCGCCGTCAGACCGTTCGACGCACCGTCCTGGTTGACCGCGCTGCCACGCACCACCGCCAACACCCGGTGCCCGAGACGCCGGGCGTCGGAGAGCCGCTCCACCAGCAGCACGCCGACGCCTTCCGACATGCCGGTGCCGTCGGCATCGTCCGCGAAGGCCTTGCACCGGCCGTCCGAGGCAAGGCCGCGCTGCCGGTCGAACTCGGTGATGACACCGGGAGTGGCCATCACGGTCGCGCCGCCGGCCAGCGCCATCTCGCACTCGCCGCTGCGCAGCGACTGAACCGCCAGGTGCAGGGCCACCAGCGACGACGAACACGCCGTGTCCACCGTCACCGCCGGTCCCTCCAGACCGAAGGTGTACGCGAGCCGGCCCGAGGCCACGCTCGTCGCGGTGCCGGTCATCACGTGCCCGGCGGCAGAGTCGGGCAGGTGCATTCCCAGGCCGTACTGGGCGTGGGCGGCGCCGACGAAGACGCCGGTGGCCGATCCGTGCGCGTCGGAGGGGAGGATACCGGCGGACTCGAAGGCCTCCCAGGAGGCTTCGAGGAGGAGGCGCTGCTGCGGGTCCATCGCCAGCGCCTCGCGTGGGGAGATGCCGAAGAGGCCGGCGTCGAACTCCGTCGCCCCGTCCAGGAATCCGCCGCGGGCCGCTTCGCCCTCGACGACCCGGGTGGGCCAGCCGCGGTCGTCCGGGAAGCCGGCGGTGGCGTCTGCGCCGGTGCTGACCAGCGACCACAGGTGCGCCGGTGAGGCGACGCCGCCGGGCAGTCGACAGGCCATGCCGACGATCGCGACCGGCTCGGTGTACGAGGCGGTGCTGGGCTCCGGTCGCAGGGCGGCTGTCTCCGGCGCGGTTTCGCCCAGCAGGCCGAGGAGGTGGTCGGTGAGCGCGGCCGGGGTGGGGTGGTCGAAGACCAGCGTGGCCGGGAGTCGGAGTCCGGTCGCGGCGTTCAGCCGGTTGCGGAGTTCCACGGCCGTCAGCGAGTCGAAGCCGAGGACACGGAAGGCCTGGCGTGCTCCGATGGCGTCCGTGCCGGAGTGGCCGAGGACGGTGGCGGCGTTGCCGCGGACGAGGCCGAGGACGGTCTCGCGCCGTTCGGCGGCGGGCAGTTGGTGCAGCCGTCCCGCGAGGGTGGTGAGATCGTCGGATTGGACGGCGGCCCGTCGGCCGAGTGGGCGGATCAGCCCGCGCAGCAGCGCCGGGACGACCGCGTCGCGTGTGCGGTCGAGGACGACGGGCACCAGGTGCGGGAGGTGGGTCGCGGACGCGGCGTCGAAGAGTGCCAGGCCGAGTCGGGTGTCGAGGGTCGGGACCTTCCTGCTTCCGGAGCCGGTGCCGGCCGGTGCCGTGGAGGAGTCGAGCACGTGGCCGGTCAGGGCGCTGGCCTGTTCCCACAGGCCCCAGCCCAGGGACTGGGCGGGCAGGCCCTGGGATCGGCGCCAGGAGGCGAGGCCGTCGAGGAAGCCGTTGGCCGCCGCGTAGTTGGACTGGCCGCCGGTGCCGAAGGTGGCCGCGGCGGAGGAGTACAGCGCGAAGAGTGCGAGGTCGGCGCCGGCGGTCAGCTCGTGCAGGTGGACGGCGGCGTCGACCTTCGGCCGGAGCACTGCGTCCAGTCGATCCGGCGTCATCGCCTCGAACACGCCGTCGTCGAGGGCCCCTGCCGCGTGCACGACGCCGGTGAGCGGGTGGGTGGCGGGCACGGCCGCGACCACCTGGGCCAGTGCCTCCCGGTCGGCGGCGTCGCAGGCCGCGATCTCCGCGTGGGCTCCGAGTGCGTGCAGGTCGGCGAGGAGTTCGGCCGCGCCGGCGCTCCGGTCGCCCTGACGGCTGAGCAGCAGGAGGTGCCGGGCGCCGTGCTCGGTGACGAGGTGCCGGGCGAGGAGTCCGCCGAGCGTGCCGGTGCCGCCGGTGACGAGGACGGTGCCTTCGGGGTCGAGGGGTGCCGGCACGGTCAGGACGTTCTTGCCGATGTGACGGGCCTGGCTGATGTGGCGGAACGCGGTGACGGCGTCCCGTACGTCCCACACGGTGGTGGGCAGCAGGGTCAGTGCCCCGCTGTCGAACAGGGCGATGATCTCGTGGAGGATCTCCCGCATGCGGTCGGCGCCCGCTTCGGCGGGATTGAACGCCCGGTAGTGGGTTCCCCGGTGGTCGGCCGCCACCTGCGCGGAGTCGCGTAGGTCGGTGCGGCTCATGTCGGCGAACCGGCCGCCGTCGGCGAGGAGTCGCAACGACGCGTCGACGAACTCGCCGGCCAGCGAGTTGAGGACGATGTCGACGCCGCGGCCACCGGTCGCGGACCGGAACCGGTCCTCGAAGGCAAGGTCGCGCGAGGAGGCGATGTGGTCGTCGTCGAGGCCGGCGGCGCGCAGCACGTCCCACTTGCCGGGGCCGGCGGTGCCGAACACCTCCAGGCCGAGGTGGTGGGCGAGCTGGACGGCGGCCATGCCGACGCCGCCCGCGGCGGAGTGCACGAGGACGGATTCGCCGGCGCGGGCGGCTGCCACGTCGGTCAGGCCGTAGTACGCCGTGGAGTAGGCGACCGGGACGGCCGCCGCCTGGGAGAAGGACCAGTCGGCGGGGACGGGCGCCAGCAGGCGGCGGTCGGTGACGGCCCGGTCGGCGATGCCGCCGCTGAAGAAGCCGAACACGCGGTCGCCGACGGCGAGGTCCGTGACGCCGGGGCCGGTCGCGGTCACCACGCCTGCCGCCTCGGCGCCCATCCGGGCCTGGTCGGGATACATGCCGAGGGCGATGAGGACGTCCCGGAAGTTCACTCCGGCGGCGCGCACGGCGACCCGGACCTGACCGGGTGCCAGGGGGGCGTCGGCCTCGGGTTCGGCGACGAGGGCCAGGTTCTCGAGGGTGCCGTCGTCGGTGACGTCGAGCCGCCAGGCGGTCGGTCCGGCGGGGAGCGCGAGCGCGGTGGCGGTCGCGGTGTCCGCGTGGGCGAGGCGAGGTGCCCGGGCCCGGCCGTCCCGGACGGCCAACTGCGGTTCGTCGTCGACGACGGCCCAGGAGGTCCAGGTGTCGTCGTCGCCGCCGGCCGGGTCACGGTCGAGCAGCACGATGCGGCCGGGGTGTTCGGTCTGGGCCGCTCGCAGCAGGCCCCAGACGGCCGCTCCCGCGAGGTCGGTCACGGCCTGTCCGGGTGCGGCGGGGACGGCGCCCCGGGTGACGACCACGAGGCGTGCCTGCGGGGGCTGTTCACCGGCGAGCCATGCCTGGACGGCACGCAGGACGTCCCGCGTGGTCCGCCGGACGGCGTCCGCGGTGCCGGCCTCGGGTGCGGGGTCCGGCAGGGCGAGCACCGTGACCGGTGCGGGCGGGGTCGTGCCGGCAGGCTCCGTGCCGGCGTCGCAGGGGCTGGTGGTGACCCAGTCGGTGGTGTCGGGTGGCGGGTTCCCGGGTTCCGGCAGGAGTGTCCAGTCGAGGGCGAAGAGGGTGGTGCGGACGGTGTGGTCCTGGGCCTGGGTCAGCGCCTGGGAGAGGACGTCGGGGGTGATCTCGCGCAGGACGAGGGAGTCGATGGTCACCACCGGCTGACCTGCCGGGTCGGTGGCCTGGACGATGATGCCGTCCGGCCCGGTGGTGAGCGTCACGCGCAGGAACGTGGCGCCGGTGGCGTGGAGGCGGACGCCCTTCCACGCGAACGGCAGCCGGGTGCCCTGGTCTCCTCCGGCCGGGGTGGCGAGGCCGGCCGCGTGCAGCGCGGCGTCGAGCAGCGCGGGGTGCACGCCGAATCCGCCGGTGTCGAGGTCCTCGTCGAGGGCGATGTCGGCGAAGACCGTGTCGCCCTGTCGCCACGCGGCCCGCAGTCCCCGGAACGCGGGGCCGTACGCGTATCCGGCGGCGGCCAGGCCGTCGTAGTAACCGGCCAGGTCCACGGGGCGCGCGCCGGTCGGGGGCCAGACCCCGTCACCGGTCGTGCCCGGGCCGGGAAGGGCAGGGGTCTCCGGGACGCCCAGCAGGCCGGTGGCATGACGGACCCAGTCCGCCTCCTCGGCGGGACGGGAGAAGATCTCCACCGTGCGGTCGCCGCCGTCCTCGGCGGTGCCCACAACCACCCGGATGGCGACGCCGTCCGGCGCGGGGGCGAGCGGTGTCTGCAGGACGAGTTCGCGCAGCACGCCGCAGCCGGCGTGGTCACCGGCCTGGAGTGCCATCTCCACGAGCGCGGTGCCGGGCACGAGGGCCGTGCCGAGCACGTTGTGGTCGGCCAGCCAGGCGTGGGCGGACGGCGCGAGCCGTCCGGTGAGCACCAGGCCGCCGTCGGGAAGGGCGACGGCGGCGCCCAGCAGGGGGTGGCCGAGCCGCGACTGGCCCACGGCCGACACGTCTGCGGTCAGGGCCTGCTTGGGCCAGTAGCGGTCGCGCTGGAAGGCGTACGTCGGCAGCTCGGCGCGGCCGTGCGCGGGCAACAGGTTCGACCAGGTGACGTCGACTCCTGCGGTCCACGCCAGGGCCAGCGCGGTCAGGAACCGCTCCGCTCCGCCTTCGTCGCGCCGCAGGGTGCCGAGGACGGTGCCGTCGGCGCCGGCGGTTTCCAGGGTCTCCTCGATACCGGGCGTGAGCACGGGGTGCGGGCTGCACTCCAGGAACACCGACCGGCCATCGCCCAGCAGCGCATCCGTCGCCTCACCGAACCGCACCAACGACCGCAGACTCTCATACCAATACCCGGCATCCATCACCGCCGTATCAATCCGCCCACCCGTCACCGACGAATACAACGGAACAGCACAGGACCTGGGCGACACCGGAGCAAGGTCAGCAAGGATCCGCTCCCGCAACTCCTCCACCTGCACCGAATGCGACGCATAATCCACCGGAACCCGACGCACCCGCACCCCACGCCCCTCACACACACCCACCAACTCATCCAACGCCCCCACCTCACCCGACACCACCGTCGAACCCGGCCCATTCACCGCCGCAACCGAAACCCGACCACCAAAACCACCCACCAACTCCCCCGCCACCTCAGCACCCACACCCAACGACACCATCCCACCCCGACCCGCCAACACCCGCAACGCACGCGAACGCAAACCCACCACCCGCGCACCATCCACCAACGACAAACCACCAGCCACCACCGCCGCCGCGATCTCACCCTGCGAATGACCCACCACAGCCGACGGCACCACACCAACCGACCGCCACAACCCAGCCAACGACACCATCAACGCCCACAACACCGGCTGAACCACATCCACCCGACCCCACAACACCTCCTCATCGCTCTCCAACACCTCCCACAGCGACCAACCATCCGTGAACGGCTCCAACGCCGCCGCACACTCCTCCAGCGACTCCCGAAACACCGCCGAGGACGCCGCCAACTCCCGACCCATCCCCAACCACTGCGACCCCTGCCCCGGAAACACCAACACCGGGCCGGTCTGGGCGGAGCCGGCGACGCCGGTCACCGTGCCGACGGCTTCGCGGCCCTCGGCAAGGGCTTCGAGTGCCTGACGCAACTCGACCGGGTCCGAGCCGATGAGGACGGCGCGGTGGCTGAGCGCGGCGCGTGACGTCGCCAGGGACGCGGCGATCCGGCCGGTCGCCGCTCCGCCGCCCGCGTCCAGGTCGCGGACGTGTTCCAGCAGCCGGGCCGCCTGTGCGCGCAGCGCCTGCTCCGTCCGCCCCGACACCACCCACGGCACCACACCGACACCCGCGTCGGCCTCCGCCGGGGCGATCTCCTCGGCCGCGGGCTGCGGGGCGGCCTCCAGAATCACGTGCGCGTTGGTGCCGCTCATGCCGAACGAGGACACGCCGGCGCGGCGCGGCCGGTCGGTCTCCGGCCAGCCCCGTACCTCCGTCAGCAGCTGGACGGCTCCCGCCTCCCAGTCCACCCGGGAGGACGGTTCGTCCGCGTGCAGAGTCGGCGGCAGCACGCCGTGCCGCAGCGCCATGACCATCTTGATCACGCCGGCGACGCCGGAGGCGGCCTGGGTGTGGCCGACGTTCGACTTCAACGATCCCAGGTAGAGGGGTTCGTCGCGGCCCTGGCCGTAGGTGGCCAGCAGGGCCTGCGCCTCGATCGGGTCGCCGAGCGTCGTGCCGGTGCCGTGCGCCTCGACGACGTCCACGTCGGCCGTCGTGAGCCGGGCGTCCGCCAGGGCCCGCCGGATGACCCGCTCCTGGGAGGGGCCGTTCGGCGCGGTCAGTCCGTTCGACGCGCCGTCCTGGTTGACGGCCGAGCCACGTACGACGGCCAGCACGTCGTGCCCGTTGCGCCGGGCGTCGGAGAGGCGTTCCAGCACCACCAGGCCGACGCCCTCGCTCCAGCCGGTGCCGTCGGCTGCGTCGCCGAAGGCCCGGCACCGGCCGTCGGACGAGAGGCCGCCCTGCCGCTCGAACTCGGCGAAGATGCTCGGTAGGGCCATCACGGTGATGCCGCCGGCCAGGGCCAGTTCGCACTCCCCCTGCCGCAGCGCCTGGACCGCGAGGTGCAGGGCCACCAGGGACGACGAGCAGGCCGTGTCCACCGTCACCGCGGGGCCCTCCAGGCCGAAGGTGTACGCCACCCGGCCGGAGATCACGCTGTTGGCACCGCCGGCGAGGACGTGTCCCTCCGTTCCCGACGCCAGGTCGGTGCCGATGCCATAGCCGGAGGAGGAGGCGCCGACGAGGACGCCGGTGGCGGTGCGGTGCAGGGAGGTCGGATCGATGCCGGCGTGTTCGAGGGCTTCCCACGCGGCTTCGAGGAGCAGGCGCTGCTGCGGGTCCATGGCGAGCGCCTCGCGCGGCGAGACGTTGAACAGGCCCGCGTCGAAATCGGTCGCCGCGTCGACGAAGCCGCCGCGCAGCGCGTACGCGGCGCCGGCGATGTGGGTCTCCCAGCCGCGGTCGTCGGGGAACGGGCCGGTTCCGTCGGCGCCGGAGACGACCGTGTCCCACAGGGCCTGCGGGCCGTCCACGCCGCCGGGCAGCCGACAGCTCATGCCCACGATCACGACCGGGTCGTCGTCGGCGCGGGCGGGAAGCAGCTGCGCCTGCGCGGGGGTGTCGGCCTCGCCGGACAGCTCAGCGAGCAGGTATGCGGCGAGGGCCACCGGGGTCGGGTGGTCGAAGACGAGGGTCGCGGGCAGCCGCAGCCCGGTCTCGGCGGTGAGGGTGTTGCGGAGTTCGACGGCGGTCAGCGAGTCGAAGCCGACGTCCCGGAAGGCCCGGCGGGGTTCGACGGCGCCCTCCCCGCTGTGCCCGAGCACCCGCGCGGTGTGAGTGCGGACTGCGTCCAGCAGCAGCCGCGGCCATTCCGTGCCGGGAGCGGCGGCCAGGGCGTCGAGGAGTTCCGAGGTGACCGGGCCGCCGTCGGCGCCGTGCTCGGCGTCCGCGGACGCCGCGACGGCTTCGGGGAGATCGGCGAGGAGCGGGGCGGGGCGTCCGGAGACGAATGCCGGGGCGAACCGTTTCCAGTCGACGTCCGCGATGTTCACGTACGACTCGTCGCGGTCCACCGCGCGGGCGAGCCCCTTGACGGCGAGTGCGGGGTCCAGGGCGCCCAGCCCGCGGCGGAGGTGGGCCGCCACGACCTCGTCGTCCTTGGCCATGCCGATCTCGGCCCACGGGCCCCAGGCGATGGCGGTGCCGGTCAGGCCGCGTGCGCGGCGGTCGGCGACGAGGGCGTCGAGGTAGGCGTTGCCGGCGGCGTAGGCGCCTTGGCCGCCGCTGCCCCAGGTCGCGGCGATGGAGGAGAAGACGACGAACAGGTCCAAGCCGTCGGTGAGTTCGTCGAGCAGGGCCGCTCCGGTGGCCTTGCCGGTGATCACCCGGTTCAGGGCGGTCTCGTCGGTCTCCAGGAGCGGGCCGCCGTCTCCGACGCCGGCGGTGTGCACGACGCCCGTGAGGGGGAAGGCGGCGGGGACCGCGGCCAGCAGGGCGGTCAGCGATGCGCGGTCGGCGATGTCGCAGGCGGCGACGGTGACCTGGGCGCCGAGCGCGGTCAGTTCGGCCGTGAGGGCATCGACGCCGGGGGCTTCCGGGCCGCGGCGGCTCGCCAGGAGGAGGTGCGGAACGCCGCGACCCGCGAGCCATCGGGCGACGTCGGCGCCGAGGCCGCCGGTCCCGCCGGTGACCAGGACGGTGCCGTCGGTCGTCCACCGCCGCGGGGAGGTCTCGGCCGTCCGTGGGGCGCGGACGATGCGGCGGCCGTGCGCCCGGCCCTGGCGCAGGGCCACCTGGTCCTCGCCGCGGTCGCCGGCCAGCAGTGCGGTGAGCGTCGCCCCGGTGGTCTCGTCCATGGCCGGCGGCAGGTCCACCAGGCCGCCCCAGACGTCCGGGCGTTCGAGTGCGGCGACTCGGCCGAGGCCCCACAGCAGTGCGTGTGCGGGGTGGTTCGGCCGGTCGCCGTCCGTGGTGGAGACCGCTCCGCGGGTGAGGCACCACAGGGGTGCGCCGGTCGCCGCGTCGGCGACGGCCTGGAACACCCGCAGCAGGACGGCGAGTTCGGCCACGGCTTCCGACGGGTTCCCGTCGGGGTTCCCGGCGACGTACACGACGCCGTTCGGGGCGGCTTCGGCGACCCGCTCGGCGATGGCGGACCGGTCGTCGTCGGGTGACAGCGTCACCTCGCGGACCTGGGCTCCGGCAGTGCGCAGCGCGTCCGCCACCTCCGGGGCGGGGGCGGTCGGGCCGGAGGTGAGGAGCAGCCAGGTGCCGGTGGGCGCGGGTGAGCCACGGTGGTCGGGAAGCCGCTTCCACGCGACGTGGTAGCGCCACGAGTCGAGGACGGCGTCCTCGTGCTGGGAGCGCCGCCAGGAGGAGAGCGCGGGCACGACCGCTTCCAGGGCGCCCGCGTCGTCCGGGATGCCGAGGGTCTCGGCCAGTGAGGTGAGGTCCTCGCGCTCGACGGCCTCCCAGAACCGTGCCTCGCCGGCGTCTGCGGGGACGGGGGCGGTGTCGTCCCGGGCGCCGGTGAGCGGCTCGGGCCAGTACCGTTCGCGCTGGAAGGGGTAGGTGGGAAGGTCGACGCGGCGTCCTTCGGGCAGCACGGCGGTCCAGTCCGGGCCCGCTCCACAGGTCCAGAGGCGGCCGAGTGCGGCGAGGCCGGTCTCCCGTTCGTCGCGGTCCTTGCGTAGCAGGGGTGCGCAGACGAGGTCGGGGGCGGTCTGCTGGGCGAGGGCGCACAGCACTCCGTCCGGACCGAGTTCGGCGACACGGGTGACGCCGTCGGCGCGCAGCCGCGTCACGCCGTCGGCGAAGCGGACAGGCTCTCGAACCTGGCGGACCCAGTAGTCGGGGGTGGCGAGGTCGCCGGGGGCCGTGGTGACGACGGGGATCTCGGGGGTGTGGTACGTCAGGGTCCGGGCGACGGCGGCGAACGCGTCGAGCATCGGGTCCATCAGGTGCGAGTGGAACGCGTGCGAGACGGTGAGCCGCTTCGTCCGGGTGTCGTGGGAGCGAAGCCGTTCCTCCAGTGCGGCGATCGCGGCGGCGTCGCCGGAGACGGTGACCGAGGCGGGCCCGTTGACGGCGGCGAGGTCCACGCCGTCGGGAAGTTCCAGCTCGTCCTCGGCGGTCTCGACGGCGAGCATGGCGCCGCCGGACGGCAGTGCGTCCATCAGACGGCCGCGTGCGGAGACGAGGCGGCAGGCGTCGTCGAGCGAGAGCACGCCGGCGCAGTGCGCGGCGGCGATCTCGCCGATGGAGTGTCCGAGGAGGACGTCGGGGAAGACACCCCAGGTCTCCAGCAGGCGGAACAGGGCGACTTCCAGCGCGAACAGGGCTGCCTGGGCCCAGACGGTCCGGCCGAGGGCTTCGGTGTCGCCGAACACGACGTCCCGCAGGGGCCGTTCGAGATCCATGCGGGCGCAGACGGCGTCGAAGGCGACCGCGAACGCGGGGTGAGTGTCGTACAGTTCGCGGCCCATGCCGGTGCGCTGGGCGCCCTGGCCGGTGAACAGGAACGCCGTCCTGCCCTCGCCGACGACGCCGGTGACGACGCCCGTGGCGGGCCGGCCGGCGGCGAGCGCGCCGAGTCCGGCGAGCAGGTCCTCGCGGCCGGTGCCGGACACGACGGCGCGGTGGGTGAGACCGGCCCGGGTGGTCGCCAGCGACCAGGCGACGTCGACCGGCTCGTCGGCGCGCCCGCCGAGCTGCCGGGCCAGCCGGTCGGCCTGGAGGCGCAGTGCGGCCGGGGTCTGTGCCGACACCGGCCAGACGACGGGGCCGCGGGGCTGTGCGGGGGTCGCCTCGCCGTGTGCGGCGGGGGCGGTGCCGGGCGGGACGGCGGGGTCCGGGGCCGGTGCCTCCTCGATGACGACGTGGACGTTGGTGCCGCTGATGCCGAACGCGGAGACGCCGATCCGGCGCGGCTCCTCGCGGCGGGGCCATGGCTTCGGCTCGCTGAGCAGGCGGACGACGCCGCCTGGCCGGGCGGCGTGCGGGGTCTCCTCCTCGACGTGGAGGGTGCGGGGCAGTTCGTCGTGGTGCATCGCGAGGATGCTCTTCATGACGCCGGCGACGCCCGCGGTGGCCTGGGTGTGGCCGATGTTCGACTTGAGGGAACCCAGCCAGAGCGGGTGGTCGGGGTCGCGGTCCTTGCCGTAGGCGTCCTGGAGGGCCTGTAGTTCGATCGCGTCGCCGAGCCGGGTGCCGGTGCCGTGGGCCTCGACCGCGTCGATGTCGGCAGGGGTGAGCCGGGCGGCGGCGAGCGCGGCGCGGATGACGCGCTGCTGGGAGGGGCCGTTGGGGGCGGTGAGGCCGTTGGAGGCGCCGTCCTGGTTCATCGCCGTCCCGCGGACGACGGCGAGCACGTCGTGTCCGAGCCTGCGGGCGTCGGAGAGCCGTTCCACGAGGAGGACCGCGACGCCTTCGCTCCATCCGGTGCCGTCGGCGCCGGCCGAGAAGGACTTGCAGCGCCCGTCGGAGGACATGCCGCCCTGCTTGCCGAACTCGCTGAAGGCGCTGGGGGTGGTGATCACGGCGACGCCGCCGACGAGCGCGCGGCCGCATTCCCCGCGGCGGAGCGCCTGCACCGCGAGGTGGAGGGCGGCCAGCGACGACGAGCAGGCGGTGTCGACGGTGACCGCCGGGCCTTCCAGGCCGTAGACGTAGGAGAGCCGGCCGGACAGCACGCTGTGGGCGCTGCCGGTCAGCTGGTAGCCGACGGTGGACTCCGGCATGCGGCCGACCGTGGCGTAGCCGGTGGGCGAGGCGCCGATGAAGACGCCGGTGTCGCTGCCGGCCAGCGAGTGGGGGTCGATGCCGGCCCGTTCGAGAACTTCCCAGGACGCCTCCAGCAGCAGCCGCTGCTGGGGGTCCATCGCGAGCGCCTCGCGGGGGTTGATGCCGAACAGCGCGGCGTCGAAGTCGGTGGCGTGGGAGACGAACCCGCCCCGGCGGGCGTAGCCCTCCGGGGCAAGTCCGGTCTCCGTCCAGCCCCGGTCGTCGGGGAAGTCGGCGATCGCGTCGGTGCCGTCGGCGACCAGACGCCACAGCTCCTCCGGCGCGTCGACGCCGCCGGGGAGCCGACAGCTCATCGCGACGACGGCCATGGGTTCGCGGGCGGCTTCCCGCATCTCCCGGTTCTGCCTGCGAAGGCGTTCGACCTCCTTCAGGGAGGCCCTGAGGGCTTCTACGGCCTTCTCGTCACGAGTATTCATCGAGTTCTCCACCGCTCAGGGATGGTCTCGGCCGGCACCGACGACGCGCGCCATCGTAGGAAGCGGTGATCGTCGCCCGGCAACCCCTACATGACCCCAGACAGCGTGGTCAGGCCGTGTGAGGTGGCGTTGACGAGGACGGCGAAGTTGCCGGTGCCCTGCCGGTTCTCGTAGAGGCGCTGGTGGCCATCGGCGATGTCGTCGAAGGTGCCGCACCAGGTGATGCAGGGGTCGAGGCGGCCCTCGGACATGAGGCGGATGACGGCCCGGTTCTCACGGGTGTTGGAGCCGTGCGAGCCCTGCAGCCGCTTGCTGCGCATCCAGAGGTAGCGCAGGTCCAGGTCGCCGTTGTAGCCGCTGGTGCCACCGCAGATGACGACCATGCCGCCGTTGTCGCACAGGAACATGGAGGTCGGCAGAGTCTCCTCGCCGGGGTGTTCCACGACGATCCGCGGGTTGCGGCGCTCGCCCAGGACCTCCCAGAACTTGGCGCCGAAACGGCGGACCTCGGAGGTCCAGGCCTTCGCGGCGGCCTTGTCGTCGAGGTCGGGGAGCCGTCCCCAGTGATGGAACTCGGTACGGTCGATGACGCCCTTGGCGCCGAGGTCGAGGGCGTACTTCGCCCGCTCCTCGCTGGAGACGACGGCGATCGGGATGCCGCCGCGCAGGTTGGTGACCTGGATGGCGGCCGAGCCGACGCCGCCCGAGCCGCCCCAGATCAGCACGGGATCGCCGGGGCGTACGTCGTTCGGCGCCCAGCCGGTGAGCTGGCGGTAGGCGGTGGCGCCGGTCACCAGGAAGCTGCCCGCGCTCTCCCAGGACAGGTTCCGGGGCTTGGGGTGGCACTGCTGTTCCTTGACGCGGGTGAACTGGGCGAAGGAGCCGTAGTTGGACTCGTAGCCCCAGGCCAGCAGGGACTTGGAGGCGAGGGGGTCGCAGCCCATCCGGACGTCCTCGGCGGTCTCGTCCCAGATCGCGCCGGAGGTGACGACCTCGTCGCCCACCTTGAACTGCGTGACACCCTCGCCGACGGCCCAGACGACGCCGGATGCGTCGGTGCCGCCGATGTGGAAGTCCTCGGTGGCGCCGTGCAGCTTCTGCCGCATGGCGATGACGTCGATGGGCTGTCCGAGGGAGGCCCACACGTTGTTGTAGTTGATGCCCGCGGCCATCACGTAGACGAGCACCTCGCCGCGCCCGGGGCGGGGCACCGGCAGGACCTCGGTCTGCATCGCCTTGGCGGGCTCCCCGAAGCGGTCCTGGCGGATCACGTTCGCGTACATCTGGTCCGGGACCACGCCGAGCGGTGGGGGGTCTCCCAGCTCGTACAGCGATTCTGACACGGTCGCCCCCTCACCCGGCGCCGGCACACGTGTTGGCCGGCCCGATTCGGAACTGCCTCATTGATGAACCCATGCGCTGGAGGACGCTACTCAAGGCCTGCGCGGCCTGGACACCCCCTACCGGCCCGCCGGGACCCCAGCCCTCGGGGCCTCGGGGCGCCCCGGGACCGTCCGCCCCCTGACTTGCGGCGCCCGTGCCCCTGCTCGGGGCGGCCACCCCTTGTCCGCGCGCCCGCGAGGTGGTGGCATCACGTCAGCCTCCGCGCCATTCAGTCTTTCCGGAACACGAGAAGTGGACGACCACATGACGGCTCACGCCACCACCTCGACCTGGGTACGCACGTACGCGCCCGCACCGGCCGCACCGGTCCGGCTGGTGTGTCTGCCGCACGCGGGCGGATCGGCGAGCTTCTGGCTCCCGGTCGCCAAGGCGCTGTCCCCGCAGGCGGACGTCGTCGCGATCCAGTACCCGGGACGCCAGGACCGCCGCCACGAGCCGTTCGTCGACAACCTTCCCGAACTCGCCCTGCGCGTGCACGAGGTGCTCGGCGAGTTGGACGACAGGCCGACGGCGCTGCTCGGGCACAGCATGGGTGCCACGGTCGGGTTCGAACTGGCGCTGCTCATGGAGGCGGCCGGCCGGCCGGCGGCGCACCTGTTCGTCTCGGGCCGCCGCGCGCCGTCGGCGACGCGTCACGAGACCGTGCACCAGCGCGACGACGACGGCCTGCTCGCCGAGGTGCGGGCGCTGGCCGGCACGGACAGCCGGCTGCTGCAGGACGAGGAGCTCATGCGGATGGCGCTGCCGGCTGTCCGCAACGACTACAAGGCCGCCGAGACGTACACGTGGACGGCGGGCGAGCAGCTGAGCTGCCCGGTCACCGCGCTGATCGGCGACGCCGACCCGAAGGCGCACCTCCCCGAGGTCGAGGCGTGGGCCAAGCACACCACCGGCCCGTTCGCCATGGAGGTCATGTCCGGCGGGCACTTCTTCCTGCTCGACCACAGCGCGCGGGTGCTGGACGTGATCCGCACCGCGCTCGCCAAGAGTTGAGCGGCACAGTCCACCGAGGCAGAGGGAGCGACGGCATGAGCGCGCGGTACGACCTGAACGACCCCGTCCTGGCCGCCGACCGGTTCGCCTACTACCGGCGGCTACGGGAGGCCGATCCCGTGCACCGCACGCCGCTGGGCTACTGGGTGCTCACCCGCTACGACGACGTGTCGGCGCTGCTGCGCTCCCCGCACTCGTCGAGCGCCTTCCCCAAGGAGCCGGGCTGGGCGATGACGCGCGGCGGGCCGACCTGCCCGGTGATGCGCAGCGTGGACAAGTGGCTGCTGCTGCAGGACGGGGCGGACCACCGGCGGCTGCGGAAGCTCATCGCGCGGGTGTTCACGCCGCGGTTCATCGACCGCCTGCGGCCGCGCATCACCGAGATCGTGGACGGTCTGCTGGACTCGATGGGCGACGGCGAGGTGGATCTGATCCGGGACCTGGCGCTGCCGATGCCGGTCGCGGTGGTCGGGGAACTGCTCGGCATTCCCGTCGAGGACCGGGCGCGCTGCCGGGACTGGACGGACAAGGTGGGGTACGTCCTCGACCCGGACGTCTCGCCGAGCCGGCGGATCGCCATGAACAAGGCGGAGCCGGAGTTCCGGAGGTACCTGCTAAAGCTGATGGAGTCGCGGCGCGGCGCCGACCCGGAGCACGATTTGCTGTCGGTGCTGATGCAGGCGGAGGACGGCGAACAGCTCACCGAGGACGAGATCGTCGCGAACATCCTGCTCATCTTCAACGCGGGCCACGAGACGACGGTGAACCTCATCGGCAACGGCATGCTGGCGCTGCTGAAGCAGCCGGAGGCACTGGAGGCCCTGCGGGCGGACCCGTCGCTGATGGGGACGGCCGTGGACGAACTGTCCCGTTTCGACCCGCCGGTGACGCTGGCCACCCGGATCGCGACCGCCGACATGGAGATCGGCGGGAAGACGATTCCGAAGGGGGCCCACGTCATGGGGCTGCTGGACGCGGCCGGGCGGGACCCGGAGCGGTACCCCGATCCGGACCGTCTGGACCTGGCCCGCACCGAGCCGAAGACGCTGGCGTTCAGCGCGGGCCCGCACTTCTGCCTGGGAGCGGTGCTCGGGCGGATCGAGGCCGCAACGGTCTTCTCCCACCTGCTGGAGCGGTACGGGAAGATCGAGCTGCTCCGCGAGGACCTGCCGGTCAACAAGCACTTCAACCTGCACGGCCTGCTGCAGCTGCCGCTCCGGCTCACGCACTGAGTCCCGCCCGGCACGGCCGGGCGGGCCGCTGCGAGCCAGCGGGCCGGTGCGGGCGGGGGGTCAGACGGTGCGCAGCACCTCGCGCAGCGCGGCGATGACCTTGTCCTGCCGTTCCTCGGTCAGCGAGGCGTACATCGGCAGGGAGAAGACCTCGCCGGCCAGCGCCTCGGTGACCGGCAGCGACCCCGCGGGCTGCCCGAGGTGGGCGAAGCCGGTCATCGTGTGCACCGGCCACGGGTAGCTGATGTTGAGCTCGACGCCGTGCGGGCGCAGGGCCTCGATGACGGCGTCGCGGCGCGGGTGCCGCACGACGTACAGGTAGTAGACGTGGTCGTTGCCCGCGACGACCTCCGGCAGGACGAGGTCGGTGTCAGCGAGGGCCTCGGCGTAGCGGGCGGCGACGCGGCGCCGGGCCTCGACGTAGCCGTCGAGCCGACGCAGCTTGCGGCGGAGGATCTCGGCGTGCACCTCGTCCAGGCGGGAGTTGTGGCCCGGGGTCTGCTCGACGTAGTAGCGGCGCTCCATGCCGTAGTAGCGGTACCTGCGCAGGGCGGCGTCGACGGCCGGGTCGTCGGTGACGACGGCGCCGGCGTCGCCGTAGGCGCCGAGCACCTTGGTCGGGTAGAAGGAGAACGCGGCGGCCTGGCCGGTGGTGCCGGCCAGGCGGCCGTTCTGCCGGGCCCCGTGCGACTGGGCGCAGTCCTCGAGGAGCACGAGGTCGTGGCGGGCGGCGAGCTTCTCCAACGGGGCGAGGTCGGCGCACTGGCCGTAGAGGTGGACGGGCAGCAGGCAGCGGGTGCGCGGGGTGACCGCGGCCTCGGCCTGCGCGGTGTCCATCAGGAAGTCGCTCTCGCGCACGTCCACGAAGACGGGGGTGGCGCCGACCTGGTCGATCGCGATGACAGTGGGCGCGGCGGTGTTGGAGACGGTGACGACCTCGTCGCCCGGGCCGACGCCCAGGGCACGCAGGGCGAGGACGAGGGCGTTCGTGCCGTTGTCGACTCCCACGCCGTGCGCCAGCCCGTGGTACGCGGCGAACTCGTTCTCGAAGCCGGTGGTGGAAGGGCCGAGGACGAGTCGTCCGGAGCGGAAGACCTGGTCGACCGCGTCGAGGATGTCGTCGCGTTCCGCCTCGTACTCGTCGAGGTAGTCCCATACGCGCAGGGTCATGGTTTCTCCCTTGGTTCCCGGCCGGCCAGGCCATGTAGACAGGCGAGGATGGAACGGGCCTGGATGTTGAGGTAGTGGCTGTGGCGCAGCAGCGCGGCCGTGTCGGGGAGCGCCGTCCAGCGGTAGTCGGGGCCGTCCGCGAGGCGGAGCCCGGGGTCGGCCTCGACGATCATGTAGCGGTTGCGGGCGTGCAGGAAGCGTCCGCCCTCCTCGGAGTGGACGGCGCTGAAGAGGACCTTCTCCTCCGGCGCGTTCAGCACGGTGTCCAGGAAGCGCGGGCGCGCCCCGGGCGGCAGGTGCGTGTAGGTCTGCGGAGTGCACTGCACCGTGGGGGCGAGTTCGAGGATGTCGAGATGCCCGGCCTCGACCCGGGCGTGCAGCAGGGCGTGCGGCACACCGTCGATCTCGCGCACCAGCAGCGCGACGAGGCCGGTGCCGTGGGGGGCGAGCAGCGGCTGGTCCCAGCGGCCGACCTCGCGGCCGGAGGCCTCCACGGAGACGCCGACGATGTCGAAGAAGAGCCCGTCCCGGTGGGTGACGCGGCCGTCGCGGAACTGCCAGCCGTCGACGGCGTTCAGCGGGATCTCGCGGACGTGGCGTTCGCGGCGCGTGCGCTCCTCGGTGATCCAGCCCAGGAGTTCCCGGTACGACGGACGGTGCTCGGCGGGCGTGGGGGCGAAGTCGGCACCAGCGTCGGGGAAGCAGGACATCACGGTACGGGTGTCCATGTTGACGAGGTCGTCGTGGTGCAGCAGTTCGTGGAGCTGGCCGAGGGTCAGCCAGCAGAAGCCGTCGAGGACCTCGACGGGGCCGGTGGCCTCGACGATCAGGTTCCGGTTGCGTTTGCGGTGGAACCAGGAGCCCTGCTCGGACTGGAGGACGTCGGCGATGACCCGGTCGGGCGGGGTGTCCCGGAAGTGTTCGAGGTAGGGGACGGCCTTGCCGCGGTGCACGCCGCCGTAGTTGCTCCGGGTCGCCTGGACGGTCGGCGAGAGCTGGATGCCGTTGATGTTGCCGGGTTCCGCCTTGGCCTGCACCAGGCAGTGCGGCACCCCGTCGAACTCCTTGACGAGGATGCCGAGGATGCCGGCCTCTGGCTGGCTGATGATGGGCTGCTGCCAGCGTTCCACGGCGGCCCCGGGCACCCACACGTCGAGTCCGCGCACGGAGAAGAACCGGCCGCTGGCGTGGCCGACGTTCCCGGTACACGGGTCGACCGACCAGTCGCGCAGCGCGTCCAGGGGGCGGAGTTCGGCGGTGGTGTGGAAGCGGTCCCGGCAGTCGGCGAACCATGCCTCGAAGGCCGCCGTGTCGGTCACGAAGCCGTCGACGGCCCGTGCGGACTCGGCGAACCGCGCGGCCGGCGCCTGCTCGGTCGGCTGTGTCATGGCGGGCGACCCGGTCAGGCGCGCACGGCGAGGAACAGCCCGCGGCCGTTCTGCACCTCGGGCACGTACTCGGTGGCGAGACCGGCCTCTACGAAGGCCTTCTCGTACTGCTCCCGGGTGTAGAGGCGGGCCAGGTACGTCTCGACGAAGTGGCGGACGCCCTCGTCCGGGTGGGCGACGGTGTAGTGGACCTCCATGCGGGACTTGTCGTCCTCGCGTGCGGCGTGCGAGACGCGGGCCATGGTGAGCCCGTCCACGGTGCACACGTCGCCGGACACATGGCCGGGGGTGAACGTTTCGTCGAACCACCAGGGGTCGACGACGACCACGCCCCCTTCGTCGAGGTGCGCTTCGAACCGACTTAGGGCGGCGACGAGTTCGGGCTCCGTCATGGCGTGGCCGATGGAGCCGAACATGCAGGTGACGACGGAGAACCGGGTCCCGAGGTCGAAGTCACGCATGTCGCCGAGGTGGACGGTGTCCCCCAGCTTGCGGCGGGCCATCTCCACCATGGGCTCGGACAGCTCCACGCCCGCGACCGTGTCGAACATGTCGGCGAAGGCGGTCAGGTGCGACCCGGTGGCACACGCCACGTCCAGCAGAGAGGTCGCGTCGGGGGCCTTCTCGCGGGCGAGGTCGGCGACGAACCGCGCCTCGTGGGCGTAGTCCTTGCCCCGGCCCTGGTGGATCAGGTCGTAGATCTGGGCGAACTCTGCTCCGTACACGGCTGTGGTCCCCTCGGGATGCTCAGACTGCGCTCTTGTGGCGGGCGGTGAGGTCCTCCAGGACCGGGACGACGTCGTTGGGCGAGGGCGCGGACATCAGGTCCTTGCGCAGCGCCTCGGCTCCGTTGCGGAACGACGGGTCCTCCAGGAGCCGTACGAGGGATTCGCGCACGCTCTCGGCCGTGACCTGGCCCGGCAGCACCGAGATCCCCGCCCCGGACCGCTCGACGAGACCGGCCCGGACGACGGTGTCCCACAGGCCGGGGAGGATCAGCTGGGGGACGCCGTAGAAAGCGGCCGTGGACTGCACACCCGCCCCGCCGATGTGGATGACGGCCGAACAGGTCGGCAGCAGGCCCTGCATGGGTACGAAGTCCATGACGGTGGCGTTGTCCGGTGCCATGTCCGCCGTCTCGCCCGGGGCCGGCAGCAGGGTGGCGATCAGCTCGATGTCCAGGCCGGCGAAGGCCTGAAGGGCTCCGACGCTGAACATGTCGAAGCCGAAGTAGCCGCGCACGGAGACGCCGGCGGTGACGGCCACGCGGGGCCTGGACGGCTCGGCGGCGAGCCATTCCGGCAGCTCCGCCTGCCCGTTGTACGGGATGTAGCGCACGCCGACGACCGGCAGGCCGTTGTCGATGCGGTGGGACGGCGGGCCGACGTCGATCGTCCACTGCCCGTTGGCCGCGGTCTCGTCGTACGTCGCGCCGTGGCGGGCGAGCGACTCGGTCAGCCAGTCTCGCAGCGGGTCGGTCCGCTGGTCCTCGGGGAGTTCCGCGAGAGTGGCGAGGAACGCGTTGCGGGTACGGGTCACCACGTCGGCGCCCCACACCATGCGGGCGTGCGCCGCTCCGGTAACCCGGGCGGCGACGGCGCCCGCCCAGGTGAACTGCTCCCAGACGATCAGGTCGGGCTGCCACCACCGGGCGTATCCGACCAGGGCGTCGGTGAACTCCTCGTTGTTGATGGTGCGGAAGTACCGGGAGGTCGTCTCGTCGAAGAAGCGCAGGAGCTCCTCGTGGCCCAGGTCCGCCGTGTCCGTGACGGCCTCGGCGACGCGGTTCGCCCAGCCCTCGTCCTGACTGGCCTCCATGACCTGCTTCCACCGGTGGTCAGCGCCGAGCGGCACCGCGGTGAGCCCGGTCCGTGTGACGGCCTCCGCCATCGCCGGCTGGGTGGCGACCCTGACCTCGTGACCCGCCGTGCGCAGCGCCCACGCGAGGGGCACCATGCTGAAAAAGTGAGTCTTCTCCGCATGTGCCGCGAAGAGAATGCGCATTGCCGTCCTCCAGACGGGACCCGTGACACGTCGGGCCGGTGTCGCTGCCGAGGTGGTGTCCTCGGCAGGAACATAGGGACTGCCCGTGCGCGTGGAACACCCCCTACCCCCCCTATCACCTGGCCGCTCCACCCCAGGCAGGGGCCGGGGAGGGGGCCGCTCGCCGGCCGAGGCAAGAAGTGACACGCACCTGCGGCGAGCCGCCGACCGTGCCCGTTTCTCATGCCTGCGCACCCGTGGTCTCACCCGGTCCAGGGCTCTGTTCGAGACCGACCGGGCATGCGCGCGGAGGGAGAGCAGCCGGTCACGGCGCCAGCGATGCGGCGGTGCGGTGCAGCGCGTCCGGCAGGGCGACCCGGGCGCGCCAACCGGTGACGGCGTGGAAGGGCTCCGGGTCGACGACGACGTGCTCCGCGTCGGCCGGGTCGGCGTGGTCCGGCGGGGGCACCGTCACGACGGGGACGGCCGGTCTGCCGGTCCGTGCGGCGACGGCGTCGGAGACGCCTGTGAAGAGGGAGAGCAGAGTGACGCCGGTGCCGGTGCCGATCTCCCAGTGGCGTCCGAGGAGCCGGTCGGCGTGATCGTGGGCGGCCAGCAAGGCGTCCACGACGTCGTCGATGTACACCAGGTCGCGGCGGACCGAGCCGTCGCCCCAGACGGTCAGCGGCTCGCCGGCCAGGGCGCGGCGGGTCATGGCGGCGACCACACCGCGGTCGGGGGCGGTGGCGGCGGGGCTGTGGCCGAAGACCGTGGGCAGGCCGAGTGCGACGCCCCGCAGGACGCCCTCGGCGGTGGCGCGTGCGAGGACGTTCTCGGCGAGGAGTTTCTGCCGTACGTACGGGCTCTTCACCTGGTCCGGGTCGACCGTGCCGCCCGGGCCGACGCCCCGGTGGGTGGTGGTGCTGGGGAAGACCACGACGGGGCGGTTCGCCCCCTTGCGGCCGGTGGCGGCGAGCGCGGCGGCGAGGTCGCGGACGAGCCCGACGTTCAGCCGCTCGGCGGCGGTGTCGTCCTCGGTGACCCGCCAGCCCGCCTCGGTAGCCGCGACCAGGTGGAAGACGGCGTCGGCGCCCTCGACGGCGCGAGCGATCTCTCCGGGGGCTGCGAGGTCGGCGGTGCGCACCTCGATCCCGGCGGCCGCGCCGTCGGGGACGGGTGTCTCGCGCCGGGCGACCAGCCTGAGCCGGACGGGCCGGGCGGCCAGGGCGCGGGTCAGCGGCGAGCCGATGAAGCCGGACGCGCCGAGCACCACGACCAGGGGGCGGTCTCCGCCGCCGGGCCGGCCGGTCACGCGTGCATCGCCTTCTCGATCCGCCGGCACTCCTCGTACACGGGCAGGGTCCCGGCCTCCGCCGCCTCGGCGAGAGTGGGGGCTACCGAGTCGCGGTCGGAGAGGATCATCCGGTCCCGGTCCGGCAGCGGCAGGCCGAGTGCGGGGTCGAGGGCCGTGAGGGCCAGCTCGTGCTCGGG
Source organism: Streptomyces sp. GSL17-111 (assembly GCF_037911585.1). NCBI lineage: Bacteria > Bacillati > Actinomycetota > Actinomycetes > Kitasatosporales > Streptomycetaceae > Streptomyces > Streptomyces sp. GSL17-111. The sequence continues at coordinate 5,917,240 of NZ_JBAJNS010000001.1, read as the reverse complement.
GACGTAGCTGCTGGAGACCATGTACGACATGACCGTGTCGTCCTCGAGCGAGACGAAGGCGTGGCCGAGGCCGAGCGGGAAGTAGACGGCGCGGTGGTCGGTCTGGTCGAGCAGCACCGCGTCCCAGGAGCCGAAGGTGGGCGAGCCGACGCGGATGTCCACGACGATGTCGACGGCGCTGCCGCGCGCGCAGTAGACGTACTTCGCCGCCCCCGGCGGGGTGAGGGTGTAGTGGACACCGCGCACGACGTCACGGGCGGAGACGCTGTGGTTGGTCTGGGCGACGGGGAAAAGAGGATGGCCGACGGCGGCGGTGAACGCCGACTCCTGGTAGGGCGAGAGGAAGACGCCCCGACTGTCGGGGAAGGCCTTCGGGGTGAAGGCGTAGGCACCTTCCACCCGCAGGGGACGGACGGACATGGAGCCGGTGACGGCGGTGTCGGGCGCGACGGCGGACGGGACTTCGGGCACGGCGGACCTCACGGTGGGGCGAACGGGTGCGGGCGGGTGTGCGGGATCAGCGGAAGCGGCGGCCCTCGTCGGCGCGGTAGGCGCGGTGGGCGACGAGGGCGAGGACGACGGTCCAGACCCCCTGCGCGACCAGCGATGCGGTCCGCGGGCGGAAGTCGCTGACCGCCGCCCAGACCAGCTCCGCCGCGCCGCGGACAGGCGTGTACGGGGCGATCGTCGCGATGAAGCCGTCCGTAGCCTGCGGGTCGGCGAGCAGACCGCCGAGGACGACGAGGACCAGCGGGGTGACGCTGATCAGCATGGCCACCAGGTAGGGGTTGACGGCGTATCCGACGGCCAGCATGAAGAGCGCGAAGGGCACGACCGCGAGCATCAGGGCCAGCAGGCCGAGCACGAGCTGGGCCGGGGAGGCGGTGGCCTCGGTGCCGAGCGCGGCGACGAGGACCAGCGGGATCGCGCCGAGCACGGTCATCAGCAGGCTCAGCGTCACCATGGAGACCATGCGCGGCACCGGTCCGCCGGGTAGCGTGCGGACGTATCCGCCCCAGGGCTTCATCCGGGCGTCGGCGATCCCCATGCCGTACTGGGCGGAGCAGATGATGAGCACCGCGAAGAGACACATGGACGCGGTGCCCATGGTGGCGGCCGCCGGGTCGGAGCCCAGCGTGGGAATGACGAAGACGAACATGCCGCCGGCGGGCATGAAGAGCAGGCCGAGGAAGACCGCCGGGATGCGGACGGCCTCCAGGATCTCGAACTTGACGTAGGCGAGGGTGGTGTTCATCGTGCGATCGCCTCCGCGGCGGCAGAGGTGGGGTGGTCGGCGGCCGGGGCGTCGTGGCGGTCGCGGCCGAGCAGGGCCAGGAAGGCGTCCTCCAGGGAGCCGACGCTGACGGCGAGTTCGTCGAAGGGCGCCCCGGAGGCGACCAGGTCGCGTACCGTCTGGTCGGAGTCCTGGGAGATGAGGTGCACCCGGTCGCCGTCGCGTTCGACGGCGACGAGGCCGGGCAGGTCGGGCACCTCGGCCATGCGCACGGTGACCCGGCGCAGGCCGCTGACCCGGCGGAGTGCGGCGACGCTGTCGTCGGCGACGCAGCGCCCCTGGTCGATGATGACGACGCGTTCGGCAAGCTCCTCGATCTCGTCGAGGTAGTGGCTGGTCAGCACGACCGTACCGCCGCGTGCGTGAAAGGCGCGGACCCCGTCCCACAGGGTGCGGCGGGCCTCGACGTCCAGGCCGGTGGTCGGCTCGTCCAGGAACACCAGGTCGGGGTCTCCGACGAAGGCGAGGGCGATGGCCAGGCGGCGCTTCTGGCCCCCGGAGAGGCCGCCGATCTGGCGGTGGGCGAACTCGGTGATACCGAAACGCTCCTGCAGTTCCTTCGTGTCGGCGGGGCGGGGGAAGTGCGCCGCCACGAAGTCCATCACCTCGGTGGCCTTGAGGGTCTCGGGCAGGCCGGTGTCCTGGGGCGTCATGCCCATCCGGCGGCGGGCCTTCACGTCCCGGGGGTCCCGGCCGAACAGCTCGATCCGCCCCTTCGTGGGCTTGCGCAGCCCCGTGAAGAGGTTGATGAGGGTGCTCTTGCCGGCGCCGTTGGGGCCGAGCAGGCCGATCAGCTGTCCGGCCGGGATGTCGAGCGATATGCCGTCCACGGCCGTCTTGTCGCCGTAGCGCCGACTCACCCCCGTCGCACGGGCCAGCGGTTCGATCGTCATGCGGATTCCTCCATGGAACAGGTGCTTGCGGTTGCTCCCGCCGAGGTCGGCCGGAGCGGCGGTGGGGTCGTGTTCTCGGTGGTCATCGGGGCAGGTCCCCGATCCACCGGTGGACTGCGCGAGCTGTCGTCCCGCCGTGCTCGGCCATCATCGTGAAGTGGTCTCCCGGGACGTCGACGACGTCGCGGGCGGCCTTCCACGTGCTACGCCAGTCACGGCCGTCGGCGGGCTCGCGCAGCGGCTGCGAGGCGCGCAGCAGAAGGGTCGGGAAGCGGGTGTCGGGTTCCGGGTTGGTCCAGAACAGGCCGCCGTACCAGGCCATCGCGGTCAGACGGCTGTCGTCCATGGCGACGAACTGCTCGACCCGGTCGAAGACGCCCTCGGACAGCTCCCTGTTCCACTCCGCCATCAGCGGGTCGTCCGGAGCGTAGACGTCCGCGAGCACCAGCCCGGCGGGCGGGGAGCCCAGTTCGGTCAGGCGCACCGCCAGCCGGTGAGCGAGGAGAGCGCCTCCGGAGTGACCGAAGAGGACGACCGGAGTGCCCTGGGCGTGGGCGAGGACACCCTGCGCCTGCCAGTCCAGTGCCACCTCGGGGGTCGCCGGCAGCAGTTCGCCCCGGTCGTAGCCGAGCATGGGCACAGCGGCCACCCGGCGTGCGCCGCGCAGCGGCGCGGCCAGCCGGGCGAACTCATGCGGGCCGCCGCCGGCCGTCATACCGCTGACGCAGACCAGCAGTTCGGGTGCCGGGCCGTCGGCGAGGGCGGTGAGCGCCGCCGGTCCGCCGGCCTCGGTCACGTCGTCGGCGGTGGGCCGGAACTTCGCTGTCTCACCGACCAGTTCGAAGAACTCGTGGATCCGCCCGGTGCGCACCGCCTCCCGGTAGAGGGAGTCCAGCAGGCCGACCGGGTTGCGGTCGGTGGGCGAGATGCCGAGCACCGGCGCGGTCTCCGCTCCGGCGGCGCCGCCCGCGGAGCCCGCCCCGTCGGCGAGGTGGCGGGCGAGAGCCGCGGGCGTGGCGTGGTCGTAGACGACGGTGCCGGGCAGCGACAGACCGGTGGCCTGTTCCAGGGTGTCGCGGATCTCGAGCGCGGCGAGCGAGTCGACGCCGAGTTCGAGGAACGGGCGGTCGGGCGTGACGGACGACGTGTCGGCGTGGCCGAGCACGGTGGCGGCCGCCGTGCGGACGAGGTCGAGCGCTGTCCGCCGCCGGTCGGGCCCGGTGAGGCCGGACCCCGCGGCTGCTCCGGGCACCGGGGTGCTGGGAGCGGCGGCGAGCTGCCGTACCTCGGGGAGTTCGTCGAACAGCGGCCGGTGCCGGGCCAGGGTGTACGCGGGGTGGAAGCGCGCCCAGTCCACGTCGGCGACGACGGCGCAGGGATCCGGCGCGGCCACGGCCTCGCCCAGGGCGGTCCAGACCGTGCCGGAGTCCAGGGGCCGCAGGCCGTGGCGCGGGGCGACCGGGTCCTCCTCGCCGGTCTCCCACGGCCCGAACGAGACGGAGGTGGCGGGCAGGCCGAGCGCGTGGCGGCGCGCGGCGAGGGCGTCCGTGCGGGCGCTCGCGGCGGAGCGTGCCGCCGCGCCGGTACCGCCCCAGACGCCGGTCGCCGACGAGATGAGGACGAAAGCCTCCAGGCCGGGGACCAGTTCAGTGGTCAGGTCGTGGAGGACCTGGGCGCCGTCGGCGGCTACCGACGCGCGCAGGTCGCCGGGGCTCAGCCGCGTCCAAGGGGTGTCCCCTTCGGCGACGGCGGCGTGGACCACGGCGGTGAGCGGCCGGTCGGCGGGGATCGCCGTCAGGACCTCGGCGACGGCGGCCCGGTCGGTGACGTCCGCGGCGGCGAGGGTGACCTCGACGGGCAGCCGGTCGGCGAATTCGCGGGCACCCGGGGCGTCGGCGCCGCGCCGGCCGAGCAGCACCAGGTGTGCCGCTCCGTGCTCGGCGAGCGCCTCGGCCAGTGCCCGACCGCGCCGGCCGGTTCCGCCGGTGACGAGGACGGTGCCCGAGGGCTTCCAGGGCGCGGCGGCGGGAGGCGGGGCGGTGGTGACCCTGCGGGCCAGGAGGGTGGCCCGCAGGGCGATCTGGTCCTCGTCGGACGTGCCGGCGGCGAGCAGCGCGGCGAGCCGGGCCGCGGTCCTCGGGTCCGGGCCGGCGGGCAGGTCCACCAGGCCGCCCCAGCGGTGCGGGGCCTCCAGGCCGAGGGTACGGCCCAGTCCCCAGACGGCCGCTCGGGCGGGGTCGGCGGGCGGGTCGGCCGGACCGGTGGCGACGGCGCCCGTGGTGAGGCACCACAGGCCGGCGTCCGCCGCGATGTCGTCGAGTGCCTGCGCGACGGCGAGGACGGTGGCGGGTTCGTCGGCGAGACAGAGCACTCCGGCGACTTCGGGCGCCTCGTCGTGAGCCGTTCGCAGGGCGGCGGCGCACGCCTGCCGGTCGTCCCCGTGACCGGGGACCACCGTCACCCGCATGCCCTGCGCACGCAGGTCCACGACCAGGGCGGCCGTGTCCTCGTCCGGGCCGCCGACGGCGAGCCAGGTGCCCTGCGGCACAGCCCGGGGCGGCTCGGGCAGAGGGCGCCAGGTCACCTGGTAGCGGCCGGTCCGCTCGCCGTCCGGCGCTACGGCGGTGTGTGGTGCGGGCCAGTAGCGGCGCCGCTGGAAGGCGTACGTCGGCAGGTCCGGGCGGGGCCCGCCGGCGGGGCCGAGGAGCGCGTCCCAGCTGAAGGGGACACCGGCCGTGTGCAGCCGGGCGACGGCTGTGAGCAGGGCGACGGGTTCGGGTCTGCCGGAGCGCTGGAGCGCCACGGCGAGGGTGGCGGTGGTGTCGTCGAGCGCGCGGGCGCGCTCCAGGGTCCGCTCCAGTGGGACGGTGAGCGCGGCGCCCGGTCCGATCTCGGCGAAGCGGGTCACGCCCCGGCCGAGGAGGGCGCCGACGGCGTCGGAGAAGCGGACGGTGGCGCGTATCTGGCGGACCCAGTAGTCCGGGGTCGACATCGCGCCGTCGTCGTCGAGCCCGGTGACCGTGGACACCAGCGGGATGCGGGCGGGGCGGTACCGCAGGGTCTCGGCCACGGCGGCGAAGTCGTCGAGCACGGGGTCCATGTGCGGGGAGTGGAAGGCGTGCGAGACGTCCAGCTCGCGGATCCTGCGGCCGGTGCGCCGACCCTCCGCCGCCAGTTCCGCCAGAGCGTCGGCGTCACCGGAGAGGACGACCTCGTCACGGGAGTTGACGGCGGCGATCGCGACGCGGGACTCGTACCCGGCGAGCGCGGCGCGCGCCTCTGCCTCGGGCATCCGTACCGACATCATCGCGCCGCCCTCGGGCAGTGCGCCCATCAGCCGGGCCCGGGCGGCCACCAGGGTGCAGGCGTCGGCGAGGGAGAGGACGCCGGCGACGTGTGCCGCGGCGAGTTCCCCGACGGAGTGGCCGGCGAGCCGGTCGGGGGCGAGCTCCCAGGATTCCAGCAGCCGGAAGAGGGCGACCTCGTAGGCGAAAAGGGCGAGCTGCGTCCAGGCCGTGCGGTCGAGCGCGTCGGCGTCATGGAGGACGACGTCACGCAGCGGCCGGTCCAGATCCGGGTCGAGGTGGGCGCAGACCGCGTCGAAGGCGTCGGCGAACACCGGGTACGCCTCGTACAGTTCGCGGCCCATGCCGGCGCGCTGGGCACCCTGGCCGGAGAAGACGAAGGCGAGGTCGCCGTCGGAGGCGACGCCCCGGACGAACTCGGTCCCCGTACCGGCGCCGGGGGTCGCGGCGAGTCCGGCGAGACCGCGGCGCAGTCCGTCGGCGTCGGGCGCGAGGACGACGGCCCGGTGCTCCAGGCCGGCCCGGGCGGTGGCGAGGTGCCGGGCGACGGCCTTCGGGTCGAGCTCCGCACCGGTGCGGTCGAGGTACGAGCGGAGCCGGTCGGCCTGGGCACGGAGTGCGTCCTCGGACCGGCCGGAGACCGGCCAGAGGAGGAGCGGGGCGGCGGTGCCCGCATCACCGGCCGGCTGCGGTGCCGGGACGCGCGGGGCCTGCTCGACGAGGACGTGGGCGTTGGTGCCGCTGATCCCGAACGAGGAGACGCCCGCCCTGCGGGCGCGTCCCGTCTCCGGCCAGGGCCGGTCCTCGGTGAGGAGTTCGACCGCTCCGGCGGACCAGTCCACATGCGGCGTCGGCGCGTCCACGTGCAGCGTCCGCGGCAGCACACCCCGACGCAGCGCCTCCACCATCTTGATCACACCCGCGACACCCGAAGCCGCCTGCGTATGACCGATGTTCGACTTCACCGACCCCAGGTAAAGGGGCTCCACACGATCCTGCCCGTACGTCGCCAGCAACGCCTGCGCCTCGATCGGGTCACCCAACCGCGTCCCCGTCCCATGCGCCTCCACCGCATCCACATCCGACGCCCCCAGACCCGCAGCGGCCAACGCCGCCCGCACCACACGCTGCTGCGCCGGACCGTTCGGCGCCGTCAAACCATTAGACGCACCATCCTGGTTCACCGCCGAACCACGAAGCACCCCGAGCACCTCATGCCCGTTACTCCGCGCATCCGACAACCGCTCCAAAAGCAGCAGACCCACACCCTCCCCCCAGCCCGTACCATCCGCACCAGCCGCGAACGCCTTGCACCGACCGTCCGTGGCCAGTCCGCCCTGGCGATCGAACTCGGCGAACACCACGGGCGAGGGCATCACGGTGACACCGCCCGCGAGGGCCATCTCACACTCCCCGGTGCGTAGCGACTGCGCCGCCAGGTGCAGCGCGACCAGCGACGACGAGCACGCCGTGTCGACGGTGACCGCCGGCCCCTCCAGACCGAAGGTGTAGGAGACGCGACCGGACAGCACGCTGTTGGAGGTGCCGGTCAGGGCGTGGCTCTCGGAGCCCTCCGGAAGGACGCCGGTCATGGCGTACCCGGCGGCGGAGGCGCCGACGAAGACACCGGTGCGCGTACCGCGTACGGAGGTCGGGGCGATGCCCCCGCGCTCCAGCAGTTCCCATGCGGCTTCGAGGAGCACCCGCTGGTGCGGGTCCATGGCGACGGCCTCGCGGGGCGAGATGCCGAACAGGTCGGCGTCGAACTCCGTGGCGTCGTGCAGGAACCCGCCCTCGGCGGTGAACAGGCCCGCTCCCGAAAGGTCCCAGCCCCGGTCCACGGGGAACGGTGACATGGCGTCGGTGCCGGCCGCCACCAGTTCCCAGAAGCGCTCCGGGGAGTCGGCGCCGCCGGGGTAGCGGCAGCTCATCGAGACGATGACGACGGGGTCGTCCGTATCGGCGAGGGCGGCGGGCCGTGCCTGCGCGGCCTGGGCGGCGGGCTCGGCGGCCCCGAGCCGGGCGAGCAGTTCGGCGGCGGCCGCGCGGGCGGTCGGGTGGTCGAAGACCAGGGTGGCCGGCAGCCGCAGGCCGGTCTCCACGGCCAAACCGTCGCGGACACGCAGTGCGGTGAGCGAGTCGATGCCGAGGGCCGTGAAGACCTCGTCGGGGTCGACGGCCTCGGGGCCGCCGTGGCCGAGCACCCGGGCGGCGACGGTGCGCACCACGTCGAGCAGGATGCGGGTGCGGTCGGCGGGGACGGCGGCCCCGAGTCGCGTGCGCAGCTCGTGACCGGCCCCGTGGTCGGCGGAAGCGGGGGCCGGGCCGTCGGCGTCGGCAGGGGCCGCCTCGGGCAGGTCGGCCAGCAGCGGGCTCGGACGACGCAGGGTGAACGAGGGGGCGAAGCGGGCCCAGTCGATGTCCGCGACCACTCCGGTGGCGCGGCCCGCGTCCACGGCGGCGGACAGTGCGGCCAGGCACAGCCTCGGGTCCATGGCCACGATGCCCCGCTCACGCAGGTAGTCGTCGGCGTCCCGTTCCGCCGCCATACCGCTGCCGCCCCAGGCGCCCCACGCCACGGAAGTGACGGCCAGACCCCGGGCCCTGCGCTGCTCGGCGAGGGCGTCGAGGGCCGCGTTGGCCGCGGAGTACGCGGACTGGCCGCCGCTCCCCCACACCCCGGCGATCGAGGAGAACAGGACGAAGAGGTCGGCCCTCTCCCCCAGCAGGGCGTCCAGGTGGAGCGCGCCGAGCACCTTGGCATGGGCGGCCTCGGCGATCTCGGCCGGGGTGGTGAGGGCGAGCGGCACGGTGGCCGCGACGCCGGCGGTGTGGACGACTCCGGTGACCGGGTGCTCGGCGAGCAGCGCGGCCAGCGCGTCGCGGTCGGCGACGTCACAGGCGGCGACGGTCGCCGTCGCCCCGAGCTCGGCGAGTTCGGCGACAAGGTCGGCGGCGCCGGACGCCTCGGGCCCGGAGCGGCTGACCAGGAGCAGGTCGGTGGCCCCGCGTCCGGCGAGCCAGCGGGCGACCTCGCGGCCGAGCGCACCGGTTCCGCCGGTGACGAGGACGGGGCCGCCGGGTGCCCAGGGTCCGCCGGCCGGCTGCGGCTCCGGGGCGGCGTGCCGTACCCGGCGGGCGAAGACGCCCGACGGCCGGACGGCCAGCTGGTCCTCGGTCCCGGCGGCCCCGGCCAGGACCGCGCCGAGCCGGGCCGCGGAGCGGCTGTCGGTGGCGGAGAGGTCGATCAGCCCGCCCCAGTGCTCGGGGTGCTCCAAGGCGGCGCTGCGCCCGAGGCCCCACAGCATCGCCTGGGCGAGGCTCACCTCGCCGTCGGCACGGCCCACGGCGACTCCGCCCCGGGTGACGCACCACAGGGGCGCGGCGGATCCCGTGTCGCCGAGTGCCTGGAGCAGGGTGACGGTGTCGCCGGTCCCGGTGGGCAGGGCCGGTCCCCCGGGGTGGGGGTGCTCGTCGAGCGCCAGCAGTGAGACCACACCCGTGAGGCCTTCCGGTTCCGGCAGCGCAGCGGCGAGTTCGGCACGCACGATCCCGGCGGGGACGGTGATCTCGGTGAGGTCTGCGGCCCGCTCGAGCGCGGCACGCACGGTCGCACGTTCCGCTTCCGCGCCGGACGACGGGAGGACCAGCAGCCAGCGTCCCGTCGGCTCGATGGACGGGAGCCCGACCAGCGGGCTCCACGCCACGTCGTAGCGCCAGGAGGAGACGGCGGTCTCCTGGCGGCGGCCCTGCCGCCAAGCGGCGAGCGCGGGCAGGACGTGGGCGAGGTCCTGCGCGTCGACGCCGAGGGCGTCGGCCACGGCGTCGGCGTCTCCGCTTTCGACACCGCCCCAGAACGCCTGCTCCGCCGGATCGGTACCGGCCCGGACCTCCGATCCGGCAGCGGCGCGCTCGGCGGGAGCGGGCCAGTAGCGGTCACGGGAGAAGGCGTAGGTGGGGAGGTCGACGGGCGGGGTGTCGGGCAGGACGGTGGTCCAGTCGACCGACACCCCGGCGACGTGCGCTTCGGCGAGAGCGGTCAGCCAGCGCGTGGCGTCGCCCTTGCCCCGTTGAAGCGTGGCCAGCACCGCGCCGGGACGCCCCGACGCCTCCACCGTCTCCTCAATACCAGGAGTCAGAACCGGGTGCGGGCTGCACTCCAGGAACACCGACCGGCCATCGCCCAGCAGCGCATCCGTCGCCTCACCGAACCGCACCAACGACCGCAGACTCTCATACCAATACCCGGCATCCATCACCGCCGTATCAATCCGCCCACCCGTCACCGACGAATACAACGGCACCACCGACGACCGCGGCACCACCGGCCCCAGATCAGCCAGGATCCGCTCCCGCAACTCCTCCACCTGCACCGAATGCGACGCATAATCCACCGGAACCCGACGCACCCGCACCCCACGCCCCTCACACACACCCACCAACTCATCCAACGCCCCCACCTCACCCGACACCACCGTCGAACCCGGCCCATTCACCGCCGCAACCGAAACCCGACCACCAAAACCACCCACCAACTCCCCAGCCACCTCAGCACCCACACCCAACGACACCATCCCACCCCGACCCGCCAACACCCGCAACGCACGCGAACGCAAACCCACCACCCGCGCACCATCCACCAACGACAAACCACCAGCCACCACCGCCGCCGCAATCTCACCCTGCGAATGACCCACCACAGCCGACGGCACCACACCAACCGACCGCCACAACCCAGCCAACGACACCATCAACGCCCACAACACCGGCTGAACCACATCAACCCGACCCCACAACGTCTCGTCATCACTCTCCAACACCTCAAGCAGCGACCAACCATCCGTGAACGGTTCCAACGCCGCCGCACACTCCTCCAGCGACTCCCGGAACACCGCCGAGGACGCCGCCAACTCCCGACCCATCCCCAACCACTGCGACCCCTGCCCCGGAAACACCAACACCGGAGCACCCAGACCCGCCGAACCGCCCCGCACACGCGTGACCACACCCGGAACCTCACGGCCCTCCGCCAACGCCCCCAACCCACGCCGGAAATCCGCCACATCCGAACCCAGCACCACCGCACGATGCCCCAGCGCCGCCCGCGTCACCGCCAGCGAAAAACCGACCCGGCCAACCCCCGGACCACCCCCCTCATCCCACTCACCGACACACTCCAACAACCGCGCCGCCTGCCCACGCAACGCCTGCTCCGTCCGCCCCGACACCACCCACGGCACCACACCGACACCCACCGGATCGGATTCCTCAGCCGCGGGCTGCGGGGCGGCCTCGAGGATCACGTGCGCGTTGGTGCCGCTCACACCGAACGAGGAGACACCGGCCCGGCGCGGGCGGCCCGCGTCCGGCCACTCCCGCGCCTCGGTCAGCAGCTCGACGGCTCCGGCGGACCAGTCCACGTGCGGCGACGGCTCCCCCACGTGCAGGGAGGGCGGCAACACACCGTGGCGCATCGCCTCCACCATCTTGATCACACCACCGACACCCGCCGCCGCCTGCGTATGGCCGATGTTCGACTTCAACGACCCCAGATAGAGCGGCTCCTCACGATCCTGCCCGTAGGTGGCCAGCAGCGCCTGCGCCTCGATCGGATCACCCAGCCGCGTGCCGGTCCCGTGCGCCTCGACGACGTCCACATCACCGGTCGTCAGCCGGGCCGCCTCCAGCGCGGCACGGATCACCCGCTCCTGCGACGGGCCGTTCGGCGCCGTCAGACCGTTCGACGCACCGTCCTGGTTGACCGCGCTGCCACGCACCACCGCCAACACCCGGTGCCCAAGACGCTGGGCGTCCGACAGCCGCTCCACCAGCAGCACGCCCACGCCCTCCCCCCAACCCGTACCGTCGGCATCCGCCGAGAAGGCCTTGCAGCGGCCGTCGGTGGAGAGTGCGCCCTGCGTACTGAACTCGATGAAGGTACCGGGCAGCGGCATCACGGTGACACCGCTCGCCAGGGCCATGGAGCATTCGCCGTTGCGCAGGGCCTGCGCCGCCAGGTGCAGGGCCACCAGCGACGACGAACACGCCGTGTCCACACTGAGGGCGGGTCCGCGGAGGCCGAAGGTGTAGGAGATGCGGCCGGACAGCACGCTGGCGGTGTTGCCGGTGCCCAGGTGGCCGTCGGTGTCGGTGCCGGAGCCGAGCAGCAGGGCCGCGTAGTCCTGGCCGTTGGTGCCCGCGAAGACACCGGTGTCGCTGCCGCCGACGGAGGCCGGGTCGATGCCGGCCCGCTCGAACGCCTCCCAGGAGGCCTCCAGGAGGAGGCGCTGCTGCGGGTCCATGGCGAGCGCCTCGCGCGGCGAGATGTTGAACAGGCCCGCGTCGAAGGCGGCGACGTCGTCGAGGAAGCCGCCCGCGCGGCTGGAGGAGAGTCCGTCGGGGCCGAGGAGGGACTCGAGGTCCCATCCCCGGTCTGCGGGGAAGTCGCCCATCGCGTCGGTTCCCGAGGCCACCAGGTTCCACAGCGACTCGGGCGAGTCCACGCCTCCGGGGAAGCGGCAGGCCATGCCGATGACGGCGATCGGCTCGTCGACCGCCGCCCGGCCGTCACCCGCGGCGGAGACCGGCGTCACTCCGGAGAGCAGGGTCAGCAGGTGGGCGGCGAGGGCCGCGGGGGTCGGGAAGTCGAAGACCAGACCGGCCGGCAGGGACAGTCCGGTGCGAGCGGCCAGCAGGTTGCGCAGCTCCAGGGCGGTGAGGGAGTCGAATCCCAGGTCGTGGAAGGCGCGTTCGCGGTCCACGGCTGCGGGCGAGCCGTGGCCGAGGACGGCCGCGACGGTTTCCAGGACGAGGGCCTCGGTGGCGAGTGCCTGCTCGGCGGCGTCCGCGTCCGGCGTGGTGAACGCGACGGGGCCGGGGGCCGCCTCGGCGCCGCGTACGACCGGAACGGCTTCGGGGAGTTCGGCGAAGAGCCTGCTGGGGCGTACCGCGGTGAAGCCCGGGGCGAACCGTTCCCAGTCGACGTCGGCGACGACCAGTGTGCCGTCTCTCTCGGCCAGGGCGGTGGCCATGGCCTGCAGTGCCCGGTCCTCCTGCATGGGGGGCAGTCCGCTGCGCGCCAGCCGGGCGGCGGCGGCCGGGTCGGCGGCCATGCCCGCTCCCGCCCAGGCGCCCCAGGCCAGGGCGGTGCCCGGCAGGCCGCGGGAACGTCGGCGCTCCACCAAGGCGTCGAGGTGCGCGTTGGCGGCGGCGTAGGGCCCCTGTCCGGCGCCGCCGATGACGCCGGCGACGGAGGAGAAGACGACGAAGTCGGTGAGCTCACCGGTGAGCTCGTCCAGCAGGTCGGCGGAATGGGCCTTGGCGTCGAGGACCGCGGTGAGTCGTTCGGGCGTCATCGCGTCGAGCACACCGTCGTCGACGATGCCCGCGGCGTGCACGACAGCGGTCACCGGATGGCGTGCCAGCAGATCGGCGACGGCTTCCCGGTCGCCCAGGTCGCAGGAGACGACGACGGCGTGGCAGCCGTGCTCCGCGAGTTCCGCGACCAGTTCGGCCGCGCCCAGTGCGGCGGGGCCGCGCCGGCTCGCCACCACGAGGCGGGGGGCACCGCGCTCGGCCAGCAGACGGGCGACCTTGCCGCCCAGCGCTCCGGTGCCGCCGGTGACCAGGACGGTGCCGTCGGTACGCCACTCGGCCGGTCGCGTCCTTCCGGCCGCGGTGGGTGCACGTCGCAGTCGGCGGACGTGGATGCCGGTCGGTCGGATGGCCGCCTGGTCCTCGCCCGCGTCCCCGGCCAGCAGTTGGGCCAGCCGCTCGACCGCACGGCGGTCGAGGTGCTCGGGCACGTCGACGAGTCCGCCCCAGCGGTCGGGGTGTTCCAGGGCGGCGACCCGGCCGAGTCCCCACAGCTGGGCTGCGGCCGGGCGGCATTCGTCGCCGGGCACGGCCGCGACTGCTTGGGAGGTAAGGCACCACAGCGGCGCGGCGAGTCCGGCGTCGCCCTGGGCCTGGACGACGAGCAGCAGGTCGGCAGCGGTGTCCACGCACGCGACCAGGCCGGCGACGGGCCGGCCCCCGTCCGCCGCGGCGGACGCCAGGTCGGCTATCCGGTCGGCGCATCGGGCACGGTCCGCGCCGAGTTCCGTCAACTCCACGACGTCAGCGCCTGCGGCGCGCAGGCCTTCCGCGAGCCCTTCGGGTGCCGTGCCGCCCGTGAACAGGAGCCAGGTGCCGCTCAGCCGCGCCTGCCGGTCGGTGAGTTGGGTCCAGCCGACGCGGTAGCGCCAGGCGTCCGTGGTCGCCTGGTGCCGACCCTGCTCCCGCCAGGCGGCGAGTGCGGGCAGGACGGCGCCCAGGCCGTCGCGCTGCCCCTCGTCGAGTCGCAGCGCGCCGGCCACCGCATCGGTGTCGGCCGATTCGACGGCCGCCCAGAACTCCCGCTCAGCCGGGTTCTCCGCCGTGACGGGACGGGGGGCTACGGGGTTGGGCCAGTGCCTCCGGCGTGCGAACGGGTACGTGGGCAGCGCGATCCGGGCGCCGCCGAACGGGGCGAGGTAGGCGGACCAGTCCACCGTGACGCCACGGGTGTGCAGGCGTGCGAGGGCGGCGAGGAGGGTGCCGGCCTCGGGGCGGTCCGGGCGCAGTGCGGGTACGGCGACGAGGGTGTCGGCCTGCTCCGCGGCGACGGCGCAGAGCACACCGGCGGGACCCAGCTCCAGTGCCGTGCGCACACCGCTGAGGGAAGAGATCGCGTCGGCGAAGCGGACCGGCTCGCGGATCTGCCCCACCCAGTAGGCGGGCGTGGCCATGTCACCAGGCGCCGTGGCGACCAGGGGGATCGTCGGGGGGTGGTAGGTCAGCGACTCCGCGACGGCCGCGAACTCCGCCAGCATCGGCTCCATCAGGCGTGAGTGGAAGGCGTGGGAGACCGTCAGCCGCTTCACCCGCACGTTCTGGGCGCGCAGCCGTTCTTCCAGGGCGTCGACCGCGTCCGCGTCGCCGGAGACCGTCACCGACGTCGGCCCGTTCACCGCTGCCAGACACACACCCTCGGGCAGTTCCAGACCGTCCTCGGCCGCCTCCACCGCCAGCATGGCACCGCCCTGCGGCAGCGCCTCCATCAACCGGCCACGCGCCGACACCAGCGCACACGCGTCATCCAGCGACAACACACCCGCCACATGCGCAGCCGCCAGCTCGCCTATCGAATGACCCACCAGCACATCCGGCACCACACCCCACGACTCCACCAGCCGGAACAGAGCCACTTCCAGAGCGAACAACGCAGGCTGCGTGTACCCCGTCCGCGCCAGCAGCTCCGCGTCCTCCCCGAACACCACCTCGTGCAGCGGCCGATCAAGATCCACCCGCGCACACACCGCATCGAACGCCTCGGCGAACACCGGGAACGCCTCGTACAACCCACGACCCATCCCGACCCGCTGCGCACCCTGACCCGAGAACAGCAAAGCCAGCCCGCCGTGCACGACCTGGTCGCGCACCACGTCCTGCGGCTGCTCACCCGCTGCCAGTGCCGTCAGTGCGGCGGTGTGGTCCCCCAGGACCACCGCGCGGTGGTCCAGTTCGGCGCGTGTGGTGACCAGGGTGTGCGCCAAGTCGGCGGGGTCCGCGTCGACGCCGGCGAGGCGGCCGGCCTGCTGGGTGAGGGCGTCGGGCGTGGCGCCGGAGAGCGGAACGGGCAGCGGGAGGTCGAGGTGCCAGTGGTTCCGCGGGGTGTCCGCAGTTGCTTCGGGGGGCTCGGGAGCCTGCTCCAGCACGGTGTGCGCGTTGGTGCCGCTGATGCCGAACGACGACACGGCCGCGCGACGCGGCCGGTTCGTCCGCGGCCAGGGGCGGTTCTCGGTGAGCAGTTCCACCACGCCGGCCGACCAGTCCACTTCCGGGGTCGGCTCGTCCACGTGCAGCGTCTGCGGCAGCACGCCGTGCCGGAGGGCCATCACTGCCTTGATCACACCGACGACGCCGGCGGCAGCCTGGGTGTGGCCGATGTTCGACTTCACCGATCCCAGGTAGAGGGGCTCGTCGCGATCCTGGCCGTAGGTGGCCAGCAGGGCCTGCGCCTCGATCGGGTCGCCGAGCCGGGTGCCCGTCCCGTGCGCCTCGACGGCGTCGACGTCGGACGCATCGAGGCCGGCGGCGGCGAGCGCGGCACGGATCACGCGCTGCTGCGCAGGGCCGTTCGGCGCCGTCAGGCCGTTCGACGCACCGTCGGAGTTGACTGCGCTGCCGCGGACGACCGCGAGCACCTCGTGCCCGTTGCGGCGCGCGTCCGAGAGCCGCTCGACGAGCAGGACGCCCACGCCCTCGCCCCAGCCGGTGCCGTCTGCGCCGGCGGCGAAGGCCTTGCAGCGGCCGTCGGCGGCCTGGCCACGCTGCTTGCTGAACTCGGCGAACACGGACGGCAGGGAGATCACGTTGACGCCGCCGACCAGGGCCAGGTCCGACTCGTGGTGGCGCAGTGACTGGCAGGCCAGGTGCAGGGCGACCAGAGAGGAGGAGCACGCGGTGTCGACGGTGACGGCAGGGCCCTCGAAGCCGAACGCGTAGGCGACGCGGCCGGAGAGCACGCTGGGGGACCCGCCGGTGACGAGATAGCCGTCGCCGGCCTCGGGGTCCGCCGACAGTACGGTCAGGTAGTCCTGACCGCCGGAGCCGGCGTACACCGCGGTGCGCGACCCGGCCAGCGAACGGGGGTGGATGCCGGCGCGCTCCAGCACCTCCCAGGACGCTTCGAGGAGGAGGCGCTGCTGCGGATCCATCGCCAGCGCCTCGCGCGGCGAGATGCCGAAGAGGTCGGCGTCGAAGGCGGTCGCGTCGGGGAGGAACCCGCCCGTGCGCGGGTAGTCGCCAGCGGGTGCTTCGAGGTCCCAGCCGCGGTCGGCGGGGAAGGGACCCATCGCGTCGGTGCCGGAACGGACCAGTTCCCACAGGTCCTCCGGGGAGCGGACACCGCCCGGGAAGCGACAGGCCATGCCGACGAGGACGATGGGGTCGTCGTCCACGGCGGCGTCGCCGTGGGTGGGCGCGGCCGGGGCTGCCGTCTCGTCCGCGCCCGAGGCGGCGTCACCGGCGATCTCGGCGGCGAGGTACCGGGAGAGCGCCAGGGGGCTGGGGTGGTCGAAGACGAGGGTGGCCGACATACGCAGCCCGGTGGTGAAGGTCAGGCGGTTGCGCAGTTCGACGGCGCCGGCGGAGGTGAGTCCGAGTTCGCCGAAGGCCCGGCCCGGCTCGACCTCGGCGACGGAGTCGTAGCCGAGGACCAGGGCCACCTGGTCGCGGACCAGGTCGAGCAGGAAACGGTTGCGCTCCGCCTCGGAGGCCCCGGCGAGCCGTTGGGCCGGCGGCAGGTCCTCCTGTGCGGCGGGAGTGCCCTGGGCCTCGCTCTGCTCGGCCGCAGCGCGGAGCCGCCGGACGTCGGGGAGTTCGTCGAGGAGGTGGCTGGGGCGGGTGGCGGTGAAGAACCAGGAGAAGACCTCCCAGCTGATGTCGGCGACGGCGAGCGTCGTCTCGTCCCGCTCCAACGCTGAACGGAGTCCGGTGAGGGCGTGTGCGGGCTCCATGCGGAGGATGCCGTGGCGTTCGAGGACGTCGCCGAAGCCTCCCTCGGCCATGCCGGAGCCCGCCCATGATCCCCAGGCCACGGAGGTCGCGGGCAGGCCCTGGGCACGGCGGTGCTGGGCGAAGGCGTCCAGGAAGGCGTTGCCGGGGGCGTAGTTGCCCTCGCCCGCCGAGCCGAAGACGCCGGACAGCGACGAGAAGAGGACGAAGGCAGAGAGGTCCAGGTGCGCGGTGAGCCGGTGCAGGTTGAGGGCGCTCGCGACCTTGGCGCGCAGCGCGGTCTCGACGCGCTCGGGGGTGAGGGAGTCCACGATGCTGGAGTCGACGACTCCGGCTGCGTGGAAGACGGCGGTCAGCGGCTGTGCGTCGGGCAGTTCGGCGAGGACGGCCGCCAGCGCGTCGTGGTCGGCAGCGTCGACTGCGGCGATGGTGACCTCGGCGCCCGACTGCCGCAGTTCGGCGGCGAGTTCCGCAGCGCCGGGGGCGTCCGGGCCGCGCCGGCTGAGCAGGAGCAGGTGTCCGGCACCCGCGGCGGCGAGCCAGCGGGCCACGTGCGCGCCGACGCCACCGGTTCCGCCGGTGACGAGGACGGTGCCGGAGGCCTGCCAGGTGCGGCCGGGCGGTGCGGGCTCGGCGCGGCGCAGACGGGGCACGAAGACGCCGGTGGCGCGGACCGCCGCCTGGTCCTCGACCGTGCCGGCGAGGACGGCCGCGAGCCGGGACATCGCGCGCGGCTCCAGGTCGGCGGGCAGGTCGACGAGGCCGCCCCACTGGGTGTACTCGTGGGCGGCGACCCGGCCGAGACCCCAGGTCAGGGCCTGTGCCGGGTGGGTGACGGTGTCGCCGGGGCCGGCGGCGACGGCGCCGGAGGTGGCGCACCACAGACGCATCGGCTCGCCGGTGTCGTGCACGGCGTGCAGCAAGGTGACGCCGGCGGCGAAGCCAATCGGCGTGGCGGGGTGTTCGGGGGCGGGGTCCTCGGCGAGGGCGAGCAGGGACAGAACGCCGTCGGCGCCGCGCAGCCGCTCGGCGAGGGCGCCACGCTGGTCGTCGGGGGCCACGGTCAGCACTTCGGGACGGGCGCCGGCCTCTTCGAGGGCCGCGAGAACCCCGGTGACCAGCGTGTCCGCGGGGTGGTCGACGTGTACGGCCACCAGCCAGCGGCCGTCGAGCCGCGCTGCGGGGTACTGGGCGGGCGTCCACGTGGTCCGGTAGGACCAGCCTTCGATCCGGCTGCGTTCGCGGTCGCGCCGGTGCCAGGAGGAGAGCGCGGACAGGGCCTCGGCGAGCGGAGTCCGGCCGCTGACGTCGAGCATGCGTTGGAGGGCTGTGAGGTCCTCGTTCTCGACGGCGGACCAGAACCAGTCCTGTGCGGAGTCGGTGACGGGTCGTTCGGGTTCGGCGGTGTCCAGCCAGTAGCGGCGCCTCTGGAAGGCGTAGGTGGGGAGGTCGACGGGCGGGGTGTCGGGCAGGACGGTGGTCCAGTCGACCGGGACGCCGGCGACGTGCGCTTCGGCCAGAGCCGTCAACCAGCGCGTGGCGTCGCCCTTGCCCCGATGAAGCGTGGCCAGCACCGCGCCGGGACGCCCCGACGCCTCCACCGTCTCCTCAATACCAGGAGTCAGAACCGGGTGCGGGCTGCACTCCAGGAACACCGACCGGCCATCGCCCAGCAACGCATCCGTCGCCTCACCGAACCGCACCAACGACCGCAGACTCTCATACCAATACCCGGCATCCATCACCGCCGTATCAATCCGCCCACCCCTCACCGACGAATACAACGGCACCACCGACGACCGCGGCACCACCGGCCCCAGATCAGCCAGGATCCGCTCCCGCAACTCCTCCACCTGCACCGAATGCGACGCATAATCCACCGGAACCCGACGCACCCGCACCCCACGCCCCTCACACACACCCACCAACTCATCCAACGCCCCCACCTCACCCGACACCACCGTCGAACCCGGCCCATTCACCGCCGCAACCGAAACCCGACCACCAAAACCACCCACCAACTCCCCAGCCACCTCAGCACCCACACCCAACGACACCATCCCACCCCGACCCGCCAACACCCGCAACGCACGCGAACGCAAACCCACCACCCGCGCACCATCCACCAACGACAAACCACCAGCCACCACCGCCGCCGCAATCTCACCCTGCGAATGACCCACCACAGCCGACGGCACCACACCAACCGACCGCCACAACCCAGCCAACGACACCATCAACGCCCACAACACCGGCTGAACCACATCAACCCGACCCCACAACACCTCCTCATCACTCTCCAACACCTCCCACAGCGACCAACCATCCGTGAACGGCTCCAACGCCGCCGCACACTCCTCCAACCCCTCCCGAAACACCGCCGACGACGCCGCCAACTCCCGACCCATCCCCACCCACTGCGACCCCTGCCCCGGAAACACCAACACCGGAGCACCCAGACCCGCCGAACCGCCCCGCACACGCGTGACCACACCCGGAACCTCACGGCCCTCCGCCAACGCCCCCAACCCACGCCGGAAATCCGCCACATCCGAACCCAGCACCACCGCACGATGCCCCAGCGCCGCCCGCGTCACCGCCAGCGAAAAACCGACCCGGCCAACCCCCGGACCACCCCCCTCATCCCACTCACCGACACACTCCAACAACCGCGCCGCCTGCCCACGCAACGCCTGCTCCGTCCGCCCCGACACCACCCACGGCACCACACCGACACCCGCACCGACACCCACCGAAGCAGCGGGCGCCTCACCGGCATCGCTTCCGGCTTCGTTTCCGGCAGACCGGTACTCCTCCAGGATCACGTGCGCGTTGGTGCCGCTCACACCGAACGACGAGACACCGGCCCGCCGCGGCTCGTCGCCCTTCCGCCACTCCCGCGCCTCGGTCAGCAACTCGACGGCTCCGGCGGACCAGTCCACGTGCGGCGTGGGCTCGGACACGTGGAGAGTGGGCGGCAACACGCCGTGGCGCATCGCCTCCACCATCTTGATCACACCACCGACACCCGCCGCCGCCTGCGTGTGACCGATGTTCGACTTCAACGACCCCAGATAGAGGGGCTCCTCACGATCCTGCCCGTAGGTGGCCAGCAGGGCCTGCGCCTCGATCGGGTCGCCCAGCTTCGTGCCGGTGCCGTGCGCCTCGACGACGTCCACATCGCCGGTCGTCAGCCGGGCCGCCTCCAACGCGGCACGGATCACCCGCTGCTGCGACGGGCCGTTGGGAGCGGTGAGCCCGCTGGAGGCGCCGTCCTGGTTGACCGCGCTACCGCGCACGACCGCCAGCACCCGGTGCCCGTTGCGCAGCGCGTCGGAGAGCCGCTCCACCAGGAGCATGCCCACGCCCTCGCCCCAGCCCGTGCCCCCGGAGTCCGCGGAGAACGCCCGGCACCGGCCGTCGGCGGAGAGCGCGCCGGCCATGCCGAAGTCGATGAAGGTATTGGGGGTGATCATCACGGTGACGCCGCCCGCCAGGGCCAGGGAGCATTCCCCGCTGCGCAGTGACCGCACCGCCAGGTGGAGGGCCACCAGAGACGACGAGCACGCCGTGTCGATCGTCAGTGCGGGGCCTTCGAGACCGAGGGTGTAGGAGACGCGGCCGGAGACGACGCTGCCGCTGCTGCCGGTGCCCAGGTGGCCGGCGACCTCCTCGGGGACGGACAGGGCACGGGAGGCGTATTCGTTGTACATGACGCCGGTGAAGACGCCGGTGCGGCTGCCGCGCAGGGAGAGCGGGTCGATGCCGGCCCGTTCCACGGCCTCCCAGGAGGTCTCCAGGACCAGGCGCTGCTGCGGGTCCATGGCGAGCGCCTCGTGCGGCGAGATGTTGAAGAGGGAGGGGTCGAAGTCGGCGACCGCGTCGATGAACCCGCCTTCGCGAGTGAACTCGACGCCGGCGGCGGCACCGGCGTCGAAGGGCGCCATGTCCCAGCCGCGGTCGTCGGGGAAGGCGGAGACGGCGTCGCCTCCGTCGCGCACCAGACGCCACAGCGACTCGGGCGAGTCCACGCCCCCGGGGAAGCGGCAGGCCATGCCGATGACGGCGATCGGCTCACGGTCGGCCGATTCGGCGGCGCGGAGCCGCCGACGTACCGCGGCGAGGTCCGTGGTGGCCCGCTTCAGGTAGTCCCGCAGCTTGTCCTCAGTGGATACGGCACGTGCGCCGGTCGTCTTGTCCTGCACGGCCTCAGGCTCCCGATTCGTTGTCGATGAACGCGAAAAGTTCCTCGTCGCCCGCCGCGTCGAAGTCCGTGGTGGCGCCGTCGGTGGCCGCGTCGTCCCCGGCGTCGTACCGGGCGAGCAGCGCGTGCAGCCGGGAGACCACGCGGGCGCGTGTCTCGTCTCCCGGTCCCGTGCCGGAGAGGGCGGTGTCGAGCCGGTCCAGGTCGGCCAGCAGCGTGGCGGTGCCGGTCCCGGAGTCGTCGAAGGCCAGGTGCTCCAGCAGGTGGTCCGTGAGGCGCGCGGCGTTCGGGTGGTCGAAGATCAGCGTGGTCGGCAGTCGCAGTCCGGTGGCCGAGTTGAGCCGGTTGCGGATCTCGACTGCGGTGAGGGAGCTGAACCCCAGGTCGGTGAAGCCCTGTTCCGGGTCGACCGCCTCGGCCGAGGTGTGCCCGAGCACGGCTGCGGCGTGGCCGCGGACGAGGTCGAGCAGGGCCTGCCGCCGCTCGGCCGGGTCGAGGCCCGCCAGGCGGGAGGTGAACGACGCGGCGTCCTCTCCCGCCTCGACCGCGCGCCGCGCGGGCTGCGGGACGAGGGCGTGCAGCAGCGGCGGCACCGGAACGCTGCCCGCGCGGGCCCGGAGGGTCGCCAGATCGAGCCGGGCCGCCACCAGGTGGGGCCGGCCGGAGGCGAGGGCTGCGTCGAGCAGAGCGAGTCCTTCCACGTCGGACAGGGCCGTGCCGTCGCCGGTCGCACGGGCGCGTACGTCCTCCGAGAGGTGGCCGGTCATGCCGGTTGCGGTGGCCCACATGCCCCACCCGATGGAGAGCGCGGTGCGGCCGTGGGCGCGGAGGCGCGCGGCGAGTGCGTCCAGCACCGCGTTGGCGGCGGCGTAGTTGGCCTGGCCGGCGGCGCCGAAGGTGCCGGAGGCGGAGGAGAAGAACACGAACGTCTCCGCCCCGGCCAGTTCGGTGAGGTGGAGTGCCGCGTCCGCCTTGGGGCGCAGCACTGTCGCGAGGCGCTCGGGCGTCATCGAGGTGAGGACGCCGTCGTCGAGGACGCCCGCTGCGTGCACGACGGTTCCGATCCGGCGGCCGGCGAGCACCTGCGCGAGCCGGTCCCGGTCGCCGGTGTCACAGGCCGCGACCTCCGCCCGGGCCCCGAGCGCGGTGAGGTCGTCGACGAGGGCGGCGGCCCCGGGCGCCTGCGGGCCGGAACGGCTGAGCAGGAGCAGGTCGGTGACGCCGTGGGTGGCCGCGAGGTGCCGGGCCACGAGGGCGCCGAGACCGCCGGTTCCGCCGGTGACCAACACGGTCCCGGTCGGCAGGGCGGGCGATGCGGGCGGGTCGCCGTCCGTGGCCCTGACCGCGGCCCGCACGAGGCGCGGCATGTGCGGGGTGCCCTTGCGGAGGGCGGTCTCCGGCTCGCCCAGGACGAGGGCTTCGGTCAGGCCGCCGAGGGCGGCGTCGGTGTCGATCGTCGCGAAGCGGCCGGGGTTCTCGGAGTTCGCCGTGCGCAGCATTCCGCGGGCAGCCGCGCCGGGCAGGTCGGTGATGTCCTCGCCTTCGTGGACGGCGACGGCTCCCGAGGTGAGCAGCACGATGCGCGACCCGTCGAACCGCCGGTCCGCGAGGAGGGTCTGCGCGGCGGCGAGGACCTCGGCGACCCGCAGGTGCACGTCCTCGGGTGTCGCTCCGGTCCCTGCGGGACCGGAGAGCAGGACGATCTCGGGCACGGTCATGCCGGCGTCGACGGACTCGGTCAGCGCGGCCGTGTCGGCGTGCCATTCGACGGCGTACGTCTCCTCGGCCAGTTGGTCGGCGGCGCCGAGGCCGTCGACGCCGACGACGGCCCACGAGACGGGGGCCGGGCCTGCCGGGGCCGGGGTCCATTCGACGGCGAAGAGTGCGTCGCCCGGTCCCTGAGCGGAGGCCAGCTGCGCGGCGGAGACCGGACGGAACTCCAGCGTCTCCACCTGGACGACGGGCGCGCCCGAGGTGTCCACGGCTTCGAGTCGCAGCGCGTCCCGCCCGGCGGACCGGCTGATCCTGACCCGCAGTTCGGTGGCGCCCGTCGCGTGCACGGTGACGCCCTGCCAGGCGAACGGCACCCGCACCTCTCCGGTGTCGGGGAACAGGCTGCCGGCCCCGGCGGCGTGCAGGGCCGCGTCGAGCAGGGCGGGGTGCAGGCCGAAGCCCGCGCTGTGGGTGCGGGCTTCCGGGGGCAGCGTGACCTCGGCGAACACCTCGTCCGCGCGCCGCCAGACGGCGCGCAGGCCCTGGAAGGCCGGCCCGTACCCGTAGCCGCCTTCGGCGACGGCGGCGTAGAAGCCGGCCGGGTCGACCGGTTCGGCGCCCCGGGGCGGCCACGGGACCGACTCGGGGACGGGTCCGGCGGGGTCGGCGCGCAGGGTGCCGCCGGCGTGCCGGGTCCAGGCTCCTTCGTCGCCCTCGGCGCGGGAGTGGACGGTGACGGCACGGCCGCCGTCCGCGGCGGTGGTGTCGCCGACGGCGACCTGGACGACGACGGCTCCGTCCCCGGGCAGGGTGAGCGGTGCCTCCAGGGTGAGCTCGTCGAGGCTCGGGAGGCCGACCGCCTCCCCTGCGCGGAGGGCGAGTTCGAGGAGGGCGGTGCCGGGCAGCAGGACGGTGCCGAGCAGGACGTGGTCGGCGAGCCACGGGTGGGTACCGACGGAGATCCGCCCGGTGAGCAGGATGCCGTCGCTGCCGGCCACGGGCACCGAGGCGCCGAGCAGGGGGTGATCGGCGCGGCCGAGGCCGGCGGCGGAGACGTCGGCGGGCAGCGCGCGCTTCTCGGGCCAGAAGCGTTCCCGCTGGAAGGCGTAGGTGGGGAGGTCGACGGTACGGCCTGTGCGGTCCTCCAGGACGGTGGTCCAGTCGACCGGGACGCCGGCGACGTGCGCTTCGGCGAGAGCGGTCAGCCAGCGCGTGGCGTCGCCCTTGCCCCGTTGAAGCGTGGCCAGCACCGCGCCGGGACGCCCCGACGCCTCCACCGTCTCCTCGATACCAGGAGTCAGAACAGGGTGCGGGCTGCACTCCAGGAACACCGACCGGCCATCGCCCAGCAGCGCATCCGTCGCCTCACCGAACCGCACCAACGACCGCAGACTCTCATACCAATACCCGGCATCCATCACCGCCGTATCGATCCGCCCACCCGTCACCGACGAATACAACGGCACCACCGACGACCGCGGCACCACCGGCCCCAGATCAGCCAGGATCCGCTCCCGCAACTCCTCCACCTGCACCGAATGCGACGCATAATCCACCGGAACCCGACGCACCCGCACCCCACGCCCCTCACACACACCCACCAACTCATCCAACGCCCCCACCTCACCCGACACCACCGTCGAACCCGGCCCATTCACCGCCGCAACCGAAACCCGACCACCAAAACCACCCACCAACTCCCCCGCCACCTCAGCACCCACACCCAACGACACCATCCCACCCCGACCCGCCAACACCCGCAACGCACGCGAACGCAAACCCACCACCCGCGCACCATCCACCAACGACAAACCACCAGCCACCACCGCCGCCGCAATCTCACCCTGCGAATGACCCACCACAGCCGACGGCACCACACCAACCGACCGCCACAACCCAGCCAACGACACCATCAACGCCCACAACACCGGCTGAACCACATCAACCCGACCCCACAACACCTCCTCATCACTCTCCAACACCTCCCACAGCGACCAACCATCCGTGAACGGCTCCAACGCCGCCGCACACTCCACCAACGACTCCCGAAACACCGCCGAGGACGCCGCCAACTCCCGACCCATACCAACCCACTGCGACCCCTGCCCCGGAAACACCAACACCGGAGCACCACCGGAACGCGCCACACCCCGCACCACCTCCGGGTGGGCCACGTCCCGCGCCAACGCCCGCAGCGCCCCGGCACGGTCCTCCCCCAGCACCACCGCACGGTGCTCCAACACCGCGCGTCCGGTGAGGAGCCCCCAGGCGACGTCGGAGGGGTCCGCCTCGTCCGCCAGGGCGGCGAGCCGGGCGGCGGCCCCCTGGAGCGCGCCCGCGCTCTTACCGGCGAGCAGCCAGGGCACCTGGGCGGGCAGCGGCTCGGCGGGTGCGGCGGGCACCGCGTCGACGGGCCGGGGGCCCGCTTCCAGGATCACGTGTGCGTTGGTGCCGCTCACACCGAACGAGGAGACACCGGCCCGGCGCGGGCGGCCCGCGTCCGGCCACTCCCGCGCCTCGGTCAGCAGCTCGACGGCTCCGGCGGACCAGTCCACGTGCGGCGACGGCTCCCCCACGTGCAGGGAGGGCGGCAACACGCCGTGGCGCATCGCCTCCACCATCTTGATCACACCACCGACACCCGCCGCCGCCTGCGTATGGCCGATGTTCGACTTCAACGACCCCAGATAGAGCGGCTCCTCACGATCCTGCCCGTAGGTGGCCAGCAGCGCCTGCGCCTCGATCGGATCACCCAGCCGCGTGCCTGTCCCGTGCGCCTCCACGGCGTCCACATCGCCGGTCGTCAGCCGGGCCGCCTCCAGCGCGGCACGGATCACCCGTTCCTGCGACGGGCCGTTCGGCGCCGTCAGACCGTTCGACGCACCGTCCTGGTTGACCGCGCTGCCACGCACCACCGCCAACACCCGGTGCCCAAGACGCCGCGCGTCGGACAGCCGCTCCACCAGCAGCACGCCCACGCCCTCCCCCCAACCCGTACCGTCGGCGTCCGCCGAGAAGGTCTTGCAGCGGCCGTTGGAGGAGAGTGCGCCCTGGGTGCTGAAGTCGATGAAGACGGCGGGGGTGGAGAGCACGGTGACGCCGCCCGCGAGGGCCATGTCGCACTCTCCGGCACGCAGCGCCTGGCAGGCCAGGTGCAGGGTGACGAGGGAGGACGAGCAGGCCGTGTCGACCGTCATCGCCGGGCCCTCGAGCCCGAAGGTGTAGGAGACGCGGCCGGCCAGGACGCTGCCCGAGGTACCGGTGCCGAGGTAGCCCTCGACTCCCTCTGGCAGCACGGTCATGGTCGATCCGTAGTCGTGGTACATGAGTCCGGCGAAGACGCCGGTGCGGCTGCCGCGCTGCGAGGCCGGGTCGATGCCGGCCCGCTCGAACGCCTCCCAGGAGGCCTCCAGGATCAGCCGCTGCTGCGGGTCCATGGCAAGCGCCTCGCGCGGCGAGATGTGGAAGAGCGAGGGGTCGAAGCGGTCGGCGTCGTGGACGAAGCCGCCTTCCAGGACGGTCGACTTGCCCGAGGCGTCGGGGGTGGGGTCGTAGAGGTTCGCGATGTCCCAGCCGCGGTTGTCGGGGAACGGGCTGATGGCGTCGGAGCCCTCGGCGACCAGGCGCCACAGGTCCTCCGGGCTGTTCACACCCCCGGGGTAGCGGCAGCTCATCGCGACGATCGCGATGGGTTCGTCCCTCCCGGCGGCCGGTCGGGAGGTGCGGTCTGCCGGTGCGGGGGCCGGCCGGTCCCCACCCGTCAGCCGGGTCAGCAGCTGGGCCGTCAGGGCCTGCGGCGAGGGGTAGTCGAAGACGAGGGTCGCGGGCAGCCGCAGGCCGGTCACGGCGTCGAGGCGGTTGCGTAGTTCGACGGCGGTCAGGGAGTCGAAGCCCAGGTCCTTGAAGGTGCTGTGGTCCTCCACCGGATCGGTGGCGCCGAACCCCAGCACGCCGGCGGCCTCGGCCCGCACCAGCTCGGCGAGGAACGCGGTGCGCTCGGCCTCGCCCAGCGCGGCGAGGCGCTCGCCCAGCGGGGTGGTGGCGCCCGGTACGGTACCCGCCGCCGTCCCGGGCCGCGCGGAGCGGGTGACCAGAGCGCGCAGCAGCGGCGGTGCCTGGCCGGCCGGGTCGTTCTCCAGGGCCCTCCGGAATCCGGGGAGGTCGAGGTGGATCGCGACCAGGTGCGGGGTGTCGCCGGTGCGGACGGCGTCCAGGATGGCCAGCGCCTCGTCCGTGGCGAGGGGCCCGCCCGCGCGGTTGATCCGGGCCCGGTCCGTCTCGTCGAGACCGCCGGAGATGCCGGAGGTCTCCGCCCAGAGCCCCCAGCCGACGGAGACGGCGCCCGGCCTGCGGTGGGCAACGGCGTCGAGCACCGCGTTGGCCGCCGCGTACCCGGCCTGGCCGGCGGAGCCGAAGGTGGCCGAGGCGGAGGAGAAGAGCACGAAGAGCGGTACCTCCCCGACCAGGGCGTCCAGGTGCAGCGCGGACACCGCCTTGGCGTCCAGTACCGCGTCGATCCGCTCCGGGGTAAGCCCGGTGATGACGCCGTCGTCCACGATCCCGGCGGCGTGCACCACTCCGGTCAGCGGCCGGTCCTCGGGAACGGTGGCGAGTACCGCGGCCAGTGCGTCGCGGTCGGCGACGTCGCAGGCGACGGCCCTCGCGCGGGCGCCCAGTTCGGCGAGTTCGGCGATCAGTTCGTCGGCTCCGGGGGCTGCGGGACCGCTCCGGCTCACCAGCAGCAGGTCGCGGACGCCGTGCCCGGCGGCGAGGTGCCGGGCGACCCGGGCGCCCAGGACGCCGGTGCCTCCGGTGACGAGCACGGTGCCGTGGGCCACGGTCTCCTCGGCGTCGGAAGCCGGCGCGGCGGCGGCGGCGCGGGCGAGACGTGCCACGTGCCACCGGCCGTCCCGCAGCGCGAGCTGCGGCTCGTCGGCGCCGGACGGTCCGGTGGCGGGGACGGAGCCGTCCGCGGGGTCCAGGTCGAGCAGGACGAAACGGCCCGGGTGCTCGGTCTGCGCGCTGCGGACCAGCCCCCAGACGGCGGCGGCGGCCGGATCGACCGGGGCCTGGCCGACGGGCATGGCGCCCCGGGTGAGCAGGACGAGGGTGGAGTCGGTGAAACGACCGTCGGCGAGCCAGGCCGTCACGCACCGAAGCGCACGGTGCGCGGCGGCACGGACGTGGGAGGGCGCGTCGGTGGCGGTGTCGCCGCTGCCGGACGGCGGGCCGGCGTGGACCGCCACGAGGGCGGGGACCTCGGGCAGGTCCGCCAGGCCGGCGAGCTCGGCCGGTCCGGCGACGACCGTCCAGGGGCGTTCGTCCGCCCGGCCGTCCGTCGTGGGCAGCGCGGCCCACCGGACGCGGAAGAGCGTGTCGGACGGGAGGGCGGCGGCGTCGGCCACGGCCCCGGCGGGGCGCAGGACCAGGGACGCGACGGAGGCGACCGGCTGCCCTTCGGCGTCGGCGAGGTCAAGGGAGACCGCGTCGGGGCCCGCGGGCGAGAGGCGTACGCGCAGCGCGGTCGCGCCGGTCGCGTGCAGGGTCACGCCGGACCAGCTGAACGGCACCCGTACGGGTTGCGCGGGCTGCTCGAGGGAGTCCCGGGGGCCCTGCGCCAGGCCGTCGAGTGCCGCTGCGTGCAGTGCGGCGTCGAAGAGTGCCGGGTGCAGGCTGAAGCCCCCGGGTTCCGGGGCACCGCCCGCGCCACCGGGGGACGGCAGCACCACGTCGGCGTACACCGCTCCGTCGGCGCCGAGCCACGCGGCCCGCATGCCCTGGAAGACCGGCCCGTACTGGAGGCCCATGTCCTCGACGGCGGCGTAGAAACCGCCCAGGTCCACCGGTGTCGCGTCCTGGGGCGGCCAGCTGGCGAGCGGCGTGCCGGCGGCGGAGGGGGCGGCCGAGAGGATGCCGCTCGCGTGGCGTACCCAGTCGCCGACCGGATCCACGGCTCCCGCCAGTTCGTCGGGGCGAGAGTAGAGGGAGATCTCCCGGGAGCCGTCCGCGAGCGGTGCTCCCACCTCGGCCTGGATACGGACGCCGCCCCGCTCGGGCAGGACCAGCGGGGTGCCGAGGGTGAGTTCGTCGACGACGGGGCAGCCGACCTGTTCGCCCGCGTGCAGGGCCAGTTCGAGGAGCGCGGTGCCGGGGACCAGGACCGCGCCGGCCACCCGGTGGTCGGCGAGCCAGGGATGGGTGGCCCGGGAGAGCCGCCCGGTGAACACCAGGCCGTCGCCGCCGGCCACCGTGACCACCGCGCCGAGCAGCGGGTGCCGGGTGCCGCGCAGCCCCACGGCGCCGAGCGCGGCCACGCCACCCAGGGCCGGCCAGTAGCGCTGCCGCTGGAAGGCGTAGGTGGGCAGGTCGATGCGGCGGGGGGTCCACGGTGCGTAGACGGCGGCCCAGTCGGGGGTGACACCCGTGGTGTGCGCACCGGCGAGCGCGGTGAGCACGGACTCGGTGTCCTCGCGGTCGCGACGCAGGAGGGGCAGGGCGGGCGCTCCCTCGTGCAGGTGCGGCACGAGCGCGGACAGCACCCCGTCCGGACCCAGTTCCAGGAACACCCGCACATCGGCCAGCGGCGCGACGGCGTCGGCGAAGCGGACCGGCTCGCGGATCTGCCCCACCCAGTAGCCGGGCGTGGCCATGTCGCCCGGAGCCGTGGCCACGACGGGAATCGTCGGGGGGGGGTAGGTCAGCGACTCCGCGACCGCCGCGAACTCCGCCAGCATCGGCTCCATCAGGTGCGAGTGGAAGGCGTGGGAGACCGTCAGCCGCTTCACCCGCACGTTCTGGGCGCGCAGCCGTTCCTCCAGGGCGTCGACCGCGTCCGCGTCACCGGAGACCGTCACCGACGCCGGCCCGTTGACCGCCGCCAGATCCACGCCCTCCGGCAGTTCCAGGCCGTCCTCCGCCGCCTCCACGGCCAGCATCGCACCGCCCTGCGGCAGCGCCTCCATCAACCGGCCACGCGCCGACACCAGCGCACACGCGTCATCCAACGACAACACACCCGCCACATGCGCGGCCGCCAACTCGCCTATCGAATGACCCACCAGCACATCCGGCACCACACCCCACGACTCCACCAACCGGAACAACGCCACCTCGACCGCGAACAACGCAGGCTGAGCGTAGACCGTGCGGTCCAACGCCTCACCGTCCCCGAACACCACCTCCCGCAACGAACGATCAAGATCCACCCGCGCACACACCGCATCGAACGCCTCGGCGAACACCGGGAACGCCTCGTACAACCCACGCCCCATCCCGACCCGCTGCGCACCCTGACCCGAGAACAGGAACACCGTCCGGCCGGGCCGGACGGCCCCGGTGAGCACACCGGGGCCGGTCGTGCCCTCTTCGATGGAGCGCAGGCCGGCCCGGACGTCCTCCGGGGCCGAGGCAAGGACCGCGGCGCGGTGCTCGTGGGACTGACGGGTCGCGCCGAGGGAGTGGGCGAGGTCGACGAGGCTGGCGGCGTCGTCCTCCGACTCCTCCAGGAAGCCGCACAGCCGCGCCGCCTGCGCGCGCAGGGCCTGCGCGGAACGCCCGGAGACCACCAGCGGAACGACGCCCGGCCTGGGGCGGCGTGCGGCGGGGGGCTCGGTGGCGGCCGTGGCGCGGGGCGCCTCCTCCAGGATCACGTGCGCGTTGGTGCCGCTGATGCCGAAGGACGAGACGGCCGCCCGGCGCGGGCGTTCGCCCGGCTCCCAGGGGCGCGGTGCGGTGAGCAGCTCGATGCGGCCGGAGGACCAGTCGACGTGCGGGGTGGGCACGTCGACGTGGAGCGTACGGGGCAGGGTGCCGTGGCGCAGTGCCAGCACCATCTTGATGACGCTGGCGACGCCGGCGGCGGACTGGGTGTGCCCGATGTTGGACTTGAGCGATCCGAGCCAGAGGGGCTGTTCACGGTCGCGGCCGTACGTCGCCAGCAGGGCCTGCGCCTCGATCGGATCACCCAGCGCGGTGCCGGTGCCGTGCGCCTCGACCACGTCAACCTGGTCGGGGGTCAGGCGCGCGTTGGCGAGCGCGGCGCGGATGACGCGCTCCTGGGCGGGGCCGCTGGGCGCGGTGAGCCCGTTGGAGGCGCCGTCCTGGTTGACCGCGGAGCCGCGGACCACCGCGAGCACCGGGTGGCCGGCGGCCCGTGCGTCGGTGAGCTTCTCCACCAGGATCATCGCCACGCCCTCGGCCATGCCCATGCCGTCGGCGTCGGCGGAGAACGCCTTGCACCGGCCGTCGGAGGCGAGGCCGCTCTGCCGGCTGAACTCGTGGAAGCCGACCGGGTGGGGCATGACCGTGACGCCGCCGACGAGGGCGAGGGAGCAGTCGCCGTTGCGGATCGCCTGGGCGGCCAGGTGCAGGGCGCTCAGCGACGAGGAACACGCGGTGTCGACGCTGACCGCGGGCCCCTCCAGGCCCAGGGTGTAGGCGATGCGCCCGGAGAGCACGGACGTGGCGGCGCCGGTGAGCTGGTAGCCCTCGGTGCCGGCCAGGCCGGCCTGCATGCCGTTGCCGTAGCCCTGGCCGTTCGTGCCGACGAAGACGCCGGTGCGGCTGCCGCGCAGCGTGCCGGGGTGGATGCCCGCACGCTCCACGGTCTCCCAGGCCGCCTCCAGGATCAGCCGCTGCTGCGGGTCCATGGCCAGCGCCTCGCGCGGGTTGATGCCGAAGAACGCCGGGTCGAACATGCTCGCCTCGTGCAGGAAGCCCCCCTGGGAGGCCTCGGCCGCGGCGACGCCGTCGGCCGCCGCGAGCGGGGTGTCGTCCCAGCCCCGGTCGTCGGGGAAGGGGGTGACGCCGTCGCCGCCTGCGGCGAGCAGCCGCCACAGGTCCTCGGGCGAACGCACACCACCGGGGAGGGTGCAGGCCATGGCGACGACGGCCATGGGCTCCGGGTCGCGGACGCCGGCTCCCCGCAGCTGCCTCCGCGTGTCGTGCAGTTCAGCGATCACGCGGCCCAGGTAGTCGCGGAGCTTGCGCTCGGTGGAGCTCGTGGCGGCTTCTTCGGTCATCGTGTTCTCCTGAAGGCCCTCGGGGCGGCGTCGTTCACTTGAGTCCCAGGTCCCTCTCCACCAGGGCGAACAGTTCGTCGTTCGTGGCGTTGCCGAGCCGGTCGGCCAGTGCGGCCGATTCGCCGGCCCCCTCGCCGTCTCCCGCGGGGTCGGCGGACGGGTCGGCGGCGGCCGTGCCGCGGGTCCGGGACAGCAGCGACTCCAGTCGCATCACGATCCGGACCCGGTCGAGGTCGTCGTCCGCGCGGCGGGCGAGCGCCGTTTCCAGCCGGTCGAGTTCGTCCGCGGACGGCAGGAGGTCGGCGTCCTCCTGAGCGTCCGGCAGCAGCAGGCCGCCCAGGTGCTCCGCCAGTGCGACGGGCGTCGGCTGGTCGAAGACGAGCGTCGCGGGCAGCGTCAGTCCGGTCGCGGCGGCCAGCCGGTCGCGCAGGGCGACGGCGATGAGCGAGTCGATGCCCAGGTCGCGGAAAGTGCGGTCGGGCTCGACGTCGTCGGCTCCGGTGTGGCCGAGCGCGACGGCGGCGTGCGTCCGCACCAGCTCCACCAGGGCCGGTGCCCGTTCCACTGCGGAGAGCGCCGCCAGGCGGGTGCGCAGTCCTTCCCCGGCCTCGGCCGCGTCGTCCGCCGCGTCGCCGCCCGGTCGGGCGGCGGTCAGTGCGCGCACCTCGGGCAGGTCGGCGAGGAGCGTGCTGGGGCGCAGCGCGGTGAAGGAGGGCACGAAGTCCGCCCAGTCCACGTCGGCCGCGGCCACCGCCGGCTCGGGCGCGTCCAGGGCCTGGCGCAGTGCGACCATGGCGGCGCCGGGTCGCAGGAGGGGGATCCCGCGGCGCGACATGAGTTCGGCGGCGCCGCCCCCGACCATGCCGCCGCCGTCCCACGGTCCCCAGGCGACGGAGCGCACCGGGGCGCCCTCGTGGCCGCGGAGTTCGGCGAGCGTGTCGAGATAGGCGTTGGCCGCGGCGTACGCGCCGTGGCTTCCGACGCCCCAGACGGCGGAGACGGACGAGAAGTGGACGACGGCGTCGAGGCCCGCGGGGTCGAGCAGTTCGTCGAGGTGCCGGGCGCCGGCCGCCTTTCCGCCCATCAGTCGGGCCAGGTCCGCGACGCCGGTGGCGGCGAGGGGGGCGAGATCCCCCAGGCCGGCGGTGTGCATGACGGCCCGGACGGTGACACCGTCGTCGGCGAGGTCCGCGAGTGTGCGGGCGAGGTCCGCGCGGTCCTGGAGGTCGCAGGCGCGGATCGTGACGCGGGCGCCGAGTGCGGTGAGTTCGGCGGTGAGTTCGTCCGCTCCGGGGGCTTCGGGGCCCCGCCGGCTGAGGAGCACGAGGTGGTCGGCGCCTTCGGCGGCCAGCCAGCGGGCCACGTGGCCGCCGATGGCTCCGGTGCCGCCGGTGACCAGGGCGGTGCCCGTGGGGTGCCATCCGGTGCCGGGGCGGGCGGGGGTGGTGTCGGCGTGCCGCAGCCGCCGTCCGTATGCGGCGCGGGGGCGGAGGGCCATCTGGTCCTCGCCGTCCGTGCGGGTGAGGGCGGCCGCGAGCCGGGCCGCCAGCCGCGGGTCGCCGTCCGGTCCGTGGGCGGGCAGGTCGATCAGGCCGCCCCAGTGACCGGGGTGTTCCAGGGCCGCGACCCTGCCGAGCCCCCAGGCGGCGGCCTGGTCGGGGCTGACGGGCGCCTCGTCGTCGCCGGTGCCGACGGCTCCCGCGGTGAGCGTCCACAGCGGGCCGGGGTCGGCGTCGAGGGCGGCGTGCAGCAGGTGAAGGGTGGCGGCAAGTCCCGCGGTGAGCGCCGGGTGGCCCGCGCAGGGCGTCTCGTCGAGGGCGAGGAGGGAGACCACGCCCCGCAGCCGTTCGCCGGGGGCGACGTGGTCGCGGAGGATGTCCGCGAGTTCGGCCGCGTCGACGTCGGCGGGGTCGACGAGGAGGAGGTCGGTGTCGCCCTGCCGTGCGGTGAGGGCGGAGCGGCAGAACTCGGCGGTGCTGGCGGCGGAGTCGGGGGCGACCACCAGCCAGCGTCCGGAGCACGAGGACGCGGGCTGCTCCTCCAGGGCGTTCCAGGTGACGCGGTACCGCCACGCGGCGACGGTCTCCTGTTCGCGGGTGTCGCGGTGCCAGGCCGAGAGGGCGGGCAGCAGGGGGGCGAGGTCCGCCGCGTCCAGGCCGGCGGTGTCGGCCACGGCTTCCGCGTCGCCGTCGTCGACGGCCGACCAGAAGCGGGACTCGGCCGGTGAGGCGGTGGCCGCCCGCACGGCGGCGGGTTCGGCGGCGCGGGCGCCGGGCCAGTAGCGGGTGCGCTGGAAGGGGTAGGTGGGCAGGTCGGTGAGGCCGGCGCCGGGCCAGGGCTCCAGCGCGGCGCGCCAGTCCACCGGGGCGCCCAGGACGTGGGCCTCGGCCAGGCTCGTCAGCAGCCGTTCCCGGCCGCCCCGGCCGCGGTGCAGGGTGCCCAGGGCGGCGACGGTGCGGCCCGTCTCACCGGCGGTCTCCTGGATGGCGGCGGTGAGCACCGGGTGCGGGGAGACCTCGATGAGGAGGGTGTGCCCGTCGCGGAGGGCGGAGGTGGTGGCCCGGTCGAAGCGGGCGGTCTCCCTCAGGCCGGTGAACCAGTAGTCGGCGTCGGCGCCCGCGGTGTCGAAGCGGTCACCGATCAGGGAGGAGTAGAACGGGACCTCGGAGGTGCGCGGGGTGCTCGCCACCGCGGTGAGCCCCGCGAGGACGGTGGTGCGGACGTCCTCCATCTGCGTGGAGTGCGCCGCGTAGTCGAAGGGCAGCCACTGGCTGCGTACGCCGTCGGCGGTGAGCACGCTCTCCAGTTCCTCGAGGGCGGCCGGCTCGCCGGAGACGACGGCCGAGCGGGGGCCGTTGACCAGGGCGAGGGAGATCCGGCCGGTGTAGGGGGCCAGGCGCTCCTCGGCCTGGTCGGCGGGGAGCGCGACCGCCAGCATCCGGCCCCGGCCCGCGACCTGGGTGAGCGCCCTGGCGCGCAGGGCGACCAGGGCGGCACCGTCGGCCAGGGGCAGCGCGCCGGCGACGACGGCTGCGGCGATCTCGCCCTGACTGTGGCCGATGACCGCGGACGGGGTGACGCCGTGCGTCCGCCACACCTCGGCGAGCGACACCATGACCGCCCACAGCAGGGGCTGGACGACGTCCACGCGCTCCAGGCCGGGGGCGCCGGGGCGGCGGCGGAGGACGTCGGCGGGCACGAAGTCGACGTGCGGGGCGAGGGCGTGCGCGCACTCCTCGAAGCGGGCCGCGAACACCGGCGACTCGTCGAGCAGTTCGGCCGCCATGCCCTCCCACTGGGTGCCCTGTCCGGGGAAGACGAAGGCGACCTTCGGGGTGGTGTCACGGCCCGTGACGGCGGCCGGGTGGGGCCGGTCGTCGGCCGTCGCGGCGAGGGCGTCGAGGAGGTGGTGCGGCTCGGTGCCCACGACGACGGCGCGGTGCTCCATGGAGGTACGCGCGGTGGCCAGGGTGAACGCGGCGTCGGCGAGCCCGGCGCCGGCAGCCCCGTCACCGTCCCCGGGTACGCCGGCGAGGTGCGCGTGCAGTGCGGCGGCCTGGGCCCGCAGGGCCGCCGGGGTGCGGGCGGAGAACACGAGCGGAAGCGCGGGCCGCACGCCGCCGGCGCCCTCGCCGGTGCCGTGCGCGGTGAGGGTGGCCGTGTCCTCGGGGGCCGGGGCCTCCAGGACGACGTGGGCGTTGGTGCCGCTGACGCCGAAGGAGGAGACGCCCGCGCGGCGCGGCCTGCCGGTGTCCGGCCAGGGGCGGTCCTCGGTGAGGAGGGCGACGTCGCCCGCGGACCAGTCGACCTTGGTGGTCGGTCGGTCCACGTGCAGGGTGCGGGGCAGCACTCCGTGACGCATCGCCAGGGTCATCTTGATGATGCCGGCGATGCCAGCGGCGGCCTGGGTGTGGCCGATGTTGGACTTCACGCTGCCGGTCCACAGCGGCTCGGCGGCGCGGTCCTGGCCGTACGTGGCGAGCAGCGCCTCCGCCTCGATCGGGTCGCCGAGCGCGGTGCCCGTGCCGTGGGCCTCGACCACGTCGACCTGATCGGGGGTCAGGCGCGCGTTGGCGAGCGCGGCGCGGATCACCCGCTGCTGGGCGGGGCCGCTGGGCGCGGAGAGGCCGTTGGAGGCTCCGTCCTGGTTGACCGCGCTGCCGCGCAGCACGGCGAGGACGGGGTGTCCGCTGCGGCGGGCGTCGGAGAGGCGTTCCAGCAGCAGCATGCCGGCGCCTTCGCCCCAGCCGGTGCCGTCGGCGCCGTCCGCGAACGCCTTGCAGCGGCCCTCGGGAGCGAGGCCCCCGAGGGTACTGAACTCCGTGAACGGGCCCGGGGTCGCCATGACCGACACGCCGCCGGCCAAGGCCAGCGAGCACTCGCCGTCGCGCAGGGCGCGCAGGGCCATGTGGACGGCGACCAGCCCGGAGGAGCAGGCCGTGTCCACGGTCATGGCGGGTCCCTGCAGGCCGAGGGTGTAGGAGAGCCGGCCGGACAGGACGGCTCCGGTGACGCCCCCGGTCAGGTGGCCCTCGACGTTCTCGCCGGAGCCGAGCAGCAGGTAGCCGTAGTCCTGGCCGTTACTGCCGACGAAGACGCCGGTGTCGCTGCCGTGCAGGGAGCCCGGGGCGATCCCGGCCCGTTCGGCGGCCTCCCACGCCGTCTCCAGGAGCAGCCGCTGCTGGGGGTCCATGGCCAGCGCCTCGCGGGGCGAGATGCCGAACATGCCGGCGTCGAATCCCGCGACGTCGTCGAGGAAGGCGCCGAAGCCGGCAGCGGGGGCACCGCCCGCCGCGTCGACAAGAGCCCCGAGATCCCAGCCGCGGTCGGTGGGGAAAGGGGTGACGGCGTCCTCGCCCCGGGCGATCAGCTGCCAGAAGTCCTCCGGTCCGCGGACGCCGCCGGGGAAGCGGCAGCCGATGCCGACCACGGCGACGCGGTCGTCGTGGTCGGGCGCCGCCCGGACCGCGGGCACCGGCGGCGTCGGGGCGGTGGCCTCGCCCAGCCGGGCCGCGAGGTGCTCGCCGAGGGTGCCGGGCCGGGAGTGGTCGAAGACCAGGCCGGCGGGGAGGGCCAGGCCGGTGCGGGCGGCCAGCCGGTCGCGCAGTTCGACGGCGGTGAGCGAGTCGACGCCCAGGTCGCGGAAGGGGGTCCGGACACCGACCGGGTCGGCGGACGGGTGCCCGAGCACGGCTGCGGTCGTCTCGCGGACCAGGTCGACCAGGGGGGCGGACCGGTCGCGCGCCGGCAGCCCGGCCAAGGTCTGGGCCCATTCGGCGCGGAGCGCCTCGGGGTCGCCGGCGGCACCGGTGGTCCTGGCGGGTGTCTCGGCGGCCCCGGGGATCTCGCCGAAGAGGCGGGCGGGCCGGGTGACCTGGAAGGCGGGCGCGAAGCGCTGCCAGTCGATGTCGGCGACGACCAGGGCGGTCTCGTCGTGGTCGAGGGCGGCGGCCAGCGCGGCGGTCGCCAGTGCGGGCGGCATGGGCGTCAGCCCGCGCCGGGCGAGGTGCGCGCGGACGTCCTCGCTCGCGGCCATGCCGGACTCGTCCCATGGGCCCCAGGCGATGGACGTGGCGGGCAGCCCGGCGGCGCGGCGCCGCTCGGCCAGGGCGTCCAGGTGGGCGTTGGCGGCGGCGTACGCGCTCTGCCCGCCGCTGCCCCACACGCCGGCGACGGAGGAGAAGAGCACGAAACGTTCGACGCGGCCCGCGTCGGCGAGGAGTGCGTCGAGGACCTCGGCGCCGCGCACCTTGGCGTCGAGGACGCCGGCGAACGTGTCGAGGCCGGTGGACTCCAGCGACTCGGTTCCGGTCACGCCGGCGGCGTGCACGACGGTGCGGACGTCGTGCTCGGTGAGGAGGGCCGCCATCGCCGTGCGGTCGGTGACGTCGCAGGCGACCGCGGTGACCCGGGTGGCGGGCGCGAGTTCGGCGACGAGTTCGGCCACGCCCGGCGCCTTCGGGCCGCGGCGGCCCGCCAGGACCACGTGGCGGGCGCCCCGTTCGGCGAGGAACCGTGCCGTGCGGACGCCGAGCGCTCCGGTGCCGCCGGTGATCAGGACGGTGCCGTCCGGACGCCAGGGGCCGGCGCCGTCCGCGGCGGCGGCCGGGGCGGGGACGACCCGCCTGGCGAAGGCGCCCGACGGACGCAGGGCGGCCTGGTCCTCGCCCGCCGTCCCCGTGAGGAGGGTCACAAGGAGGGCGGCCGAGGTCTCGTCGAGGGCGTCGGGCAGGTCGATCAGTCCGCCCCAGCGGCCGGGGAGTTCGAGGGCCGCGACACGTCCGAAGCCCCACAGCGCGGCCTGAAGCGGGCTGGGAGCCCGCTCGGCGGGGCCGACGGCGACGGCTCCGCGGGTCAGGGCCCACAGCGGTGCGTCCGTCCCGGCGTCGCCGGCGGCCTGGGTGAGCACCACGGTCGCGGCCAGGCCCGCGGAGAGCGCGGGGTGGGCGGCGGCCGGCAGGTCGTCGAGGCCGAGCAGCGACACCACGCCGGTGTACGGGCCGTCGGCGGCGCACTCCTTCAGGAGTTCGGCGAGTGCGCCACGGTCGGCCGCGGTCCGCTGGTCGATGGAGACTTCGGTGACCTGCGCGCCCGCGTCGCGCAGCGCTGCCGGTACGGCGGCCGTCAGGGCGTCGTCGCTGCGCTCCGCGGGCAGCACGGCCAGCCAGCGGCCGACGGCCGGGGCCGGGGCGAGACCGGTGAGCGGCCGCCAGGTCACCCGGTAGCGCAGCGAGTCGGCGCGGAGGCGGTTGTTGTGGTCGCGCCGCCAGCGGGTGAGGGCGGGCAGCAGGGAGGCGACGGCGGCCGGGTCGGGCAGGCCCACCGTCTCGGCGAGCAGGCCGGCGTCGGCCTCCTCGACGGCGCTCCAGAACCGCTCGGCGGCCGGGTCCGCGGCGGCGGCTGCCGGGGCGGCGGAGACGGCGGTGCCGGGCTCCACCCAGTAGCGGTCCCGGTGGAAGGCGTAGGTGGGCAGAGGTACGCGGCGCCCGCCCCAGCAGTCGAAGACGGCGCGCCAGTCGACGGCCGCGCCCGCCGTGTGGGCGGCGGCGAGGGCGGTGAGCAGGGTCTCCGGTTCGGGGCGGCCGGGACGCAGTGTGGCGGCCGCCGTCGGGCCGCCCGGGGTCGTGCCCGCGGCGGGCAGGACGTCGCGGACCGCCGCGGCGAGGACGCCGCCGGGCCCCAGTTCCAGGAAGACGCCGGCGCCGTGGGCGCGGGTCCAGGACACCGCGTCGGCGAACCGTACGGTCTCGCGCACCTGGCGGACCCAGTAGCCCGGGTCGCACAGGGTGTCCGCGTCCACCGGGCCGCCGGTCAGGGTGGAGACCACCGGCAGCGCCGGCGGGTGGTACTCCAACGACTGTGCGACGGCGGCGAAGTCGTCGAGCATCGGCTCCATCAGGTGCGAGTGGAACGCGTGGGAGACCGGCAGCCGTTTCACGCGGACGCCCTCGGAGCGCAGTCGCTCCTCCAGTGCGGCGACCGCGTCCGCGTCGCCCGACACGGTCACCGAGCCGGGTCCGTTGACGGCGGCGAGGCCGACTCCTGCGGGCAGCTCCAGCGCGGCCTCGTCGGCCTGGACCGCCAACATCGCTCCGTCGGCGGGCAGCGCCTGCATGAGCCGGCCGCGGGCGGCGACGAGGGTGCACGCGTCGTCGAGGGAGAGGACTCCCGCGACGTGGGCGGCGGCCAGTTCGCCGACGGAGTGGCCGACGAGGTGGTCGGGGGACGTCCCCCAGGACTCGAGGAGACGGAACAGGGCCACTTCGAGCGCGAACAGCGCGGCCTGGGCGTGGACGGTGCGGTCGAGCGCACCGGCGCCCTCCGCTCCCCCGGCCCCGGTGGCTCCGGCGCCCTCGGCTCCGGCGGCCTCCGTTCCCCTGATTTCGGCCGTTCCGGGACCTCCGTCGCTTTGGTCGCTTCCTTCGCCGAAGACGAGGTCGCGCAGGCCGGTGCCCGCCCCGGTGTCCAGGCGGGCGCAGACCGCGTCGAAGGCGTCGGCGAACACCGGGAAGGCGGCGTGGAGTCCGCGGCCCATCCCGATGCGCTGGGAGCCCTGGCCGGTGAAGAGGAACACCGTGCGGGCGTCGCCGGCGGCCTCGCCACGGACGAGGCCCGCGGGGCTGCGGCCCTCGGCCAGGGCGGCCAGGCCGGCGGTGAGCTGGGCGCGGTCCCCGGCCAGCACGACGGCGCGGTGCTCCAACGGCGAGCGGGTGGTGGCGAGGGTGCGGCCGATGTCCAGCAGGCCCAGGTCAGGCCGCGCGTCGAGGTCGGCGCCGAGCTGCCGCGCCTGCCCGGAGAGCGCCTCGGCGGTGCGCCCGGAGACCAGGACGGGCACCACGGCCGGGGCGGTTCCGGCCGTCGCGGCGCCGGTCGTCGCGGCAGCGGTCGTCGCGGCAGCGGGGGCGGGGGCGGGAGCCTCGCCGAGGATGACGTGGGCGTTGGTTCCGCTCAGGCCGAACGACGAGATGCCCGCGCGCCGCGGCCGCCCCGCCGGCGGCCAGGACCGTTCCTCGTCCAGCAGCCGTACGGCACCGGCCGACCAGTCGATGTGCGGTGACGGTTCCCGCGCGTGCAGGGTGCGGGGCAGGACGCCGTGGCGCAGCGCCTCGATCATCTTGATCAGCCCCGCCATGCCCGCGGCGGCCTGCGCGTGGCCGATGTTCGACTTCACCGAGCCGAGCCAGAGCGGCTCGTCCTCCGTGCGGCCCTGGCCGTACGTGCCCAGCAGGGCATCCGCCTCGATCGGGTCGCCGAGTCGCGTGCCGGTGCCGTGCGCCTCGACGGCGTCCACCTCGGTGGGCAGCAGCCGGGCGTCGGCGAGCGCGGCGCGGATCACGGCTCGCTGGGCGCGGCCGTTGGGGGCCGTCAGCCCGTTGGTGGCGCCGTCGGAGTTGACGGCCGAACCGTACAGGACGGCGTGCACATGGTGGCCGTTGGCCCGCGCGTCGGAGAGCCGCTCCAGCAGGAGCACTCCCGCCCCTTCGGACCAGCCGGTGCCGTCGGCGCCCGCCCCGAAGGACTTGCAGCGGCCGTCGGCGGAGAGGCCGCCGTGGCGCCCGAACTCGCCGAACATGCCGAGGTCGGCGATGATCGTGACGCCGGCGGTGACGGCCAGGTCGCACTCGCCGCCGCGCAGGGCGCGGGCGGCCTGGTGGACGGCCACCAGGGACGACGAGCAGGCGGTGTCGACGGTGACGGACGGGCCTTCGAGACCGAAGGCGTAGGAGATCCGGCCGGACAGGACGCTGCCCGCCATGCCGGTCATGAGGTGGCCCTCGGAACCCTCGGGCGGCTGGGATCCGCCGCCGTAGCCCGAGGAGCCGGCGCCGACGAAGACTCCCGTGCGGGTGGCACGCAGGGAGAGCGGCGGGATGCCCGCACGCTCCAGCGCCTGCCACACGGTCTCCAGCAGCACCCGCTGCTGGGGGTCCATGGTGAGCGCCTCACGAGGGCTGATCCCGAACAGCGCGGCGTCGAAGCGGTCCGCGTCGTCGATGAAGCCGCCCTTGAGGTCGGGGAGCGCACCGGGGCCGCCGGGCACGCCCCAGCCGCGCGCGGCGGGCAGGTCGCCGATGGCGTCCCGGCCCTCGCGGACCAGATCCCAGAGCCCTTCGGGGTCGTCGGCACCGCCGGGGTAGCGGCAGGCCGTGCCGACGACGGCGAGCGGCTCGCGCTCCCGGCCCTCCGCCTCCGCGAGTCGCTGCCGCGTCTCGGCCAGGTCGGCCGTGACCCGCTTGAGGTACTGGAGGAGTTTCTGTTCGCCTGCCATGCCCGGTCCCTGTGCGGGTTCGGTGCGGCCGGCCGTCGGGCGGGAGTTCACGACAGTCCCAGCTCCTTGTCGATGAAGTCGAAGACGTCGGATGCGGAGGCGTCCTCGAACCGGTCCGCGACGGCGGTCTTGGCGCCTGCCGTGTCCGTCTCGCCCTCGGTCACCCGGGCCAGCAGGGCGCGCAGCCGGTCGGCGACGACGGGGCTGTCGGCCCCGGCCGTGGTGAGCCGACCGACGGCCGCTTCCAGGCGGTCCAGTCCAGCCAGCACGTCGGCCGTGTCCGCCTCCGCCGGGTCGGTGGACCCGGCCAGTGAGGTCCACAGGTGCGCGGCGAGTGCCGCCGGCGTGGGGTATTCGAAGACCAGGGCGGCGGGCAGCCGCAGTGCGGTC
Organism: Streptomyces sp. GSL17-111; assembly: GCF_037911585.1. Taxonomy (NCBI): domain Bacteria; kingdom Bacillati; phylum Actinomycetota; class Actinomycetes; order Kitasatosporales; family Streptomycetaceae; genus Streptomyces; species Streptomyces sp. GSL17-111. The sequence continues at coordinate 5,875,114 of NZ_JBAJNS010000001.1, read as the reverse complement.
GCCTTGGTGAGCCGGTTGCGCAGTTCCACCGCGGTGAGCGAGTCGAAGCCGAGCTTGGTGAAGGCGTGGTCGGTGGCGACGGCGTCCGGTCCCTCGTAGCCGAGGACGGCGGCGGCCTGCGCTCGGACCAGGTCGAGGACGGTCCGCCGCTGCTCCGGCTCCGGGAGCCGGGCCAGGTCGGCGGCCAGGTCGCGGGGGGCCGCCGCGCCGGCCCGCATGCGTTCGGCGGGGGCGCGGACCAGCCCGCGCAGCAGGGCGGGCACCGGCTGCCCCTTCGCCTCCTCGCGGAGCCGTGCGAGGTCGAGGGCGACGGGCACCAGATGGGCGTGCGGCAGGGTGCGGGCGGTGTCGTACAGCGCCATGCCCGCTTCCGCGCCGATCACACCGGCGGTCGCCGCCCGGTCGCGTTGGCGGCGGCCGAGGCTGCCCGCCATGCCGTCCTCGGTGTCCCACAGACCCCAGGCCAGGGACTGGCCGGCGAGTCCGCGGACCCGGCGGCGGTGGGCGAGGGCGTCGAGGACGGCGTTGGCGGCGGAGTAGCTCGCCTGCCCGGCGGACCCGAACGTCGCGGCGGCCGAGGAGAACAGGACGAAGAACGCCAGATCCTGCTGGGAGGTCAGTTCGTCCAGGAACAGGGCCGCGTCCGCCTTGGGGGCGAGGACCCGGTCGGCCCGCTCGGGGGTGAGCGCCTCGAGCACCCCGTCGTCCAGAATCCCGGCGGCGTGGACGACTCCGGTGAGCGGCCGGTCCAGGCCGGCCAGCAGGGCGGTGAGCGCCCCGCGGTCGGCGATGTCGCAGGCCTCGATCCGCACGGCGGCCCCGGCGTCGGCGAGTTCGGCGGCGAGCCGGTCCGCGCCGGGGGCGGCCGGGCCGCTGCGGCTCACCAGCACCAGGTGCCGTACGCCCTGCTCGGCGACGAGGTGACGGGCGAGCAGGGCCGCCAGCGCTCCGGTGCCGCCGGTGATGAGGACCGTGCCCTCCGGGTCGGGGGCGGCGGGCAGGGTGAGGACGTTCTTGCCGACGTGCCGACCGCGTCCCATGAACCGGAACGCCTCGGCGGCGTCGCGCAGGTCCCAGGCGGTGAGCGGCAGGAGTTCCAGGACGCCCTGCTCGAACAGGCCGATGATCTCGGTGAAGATCTCCGCGATCCGGCCCCGGTCGGTGCTCATGAGGTCGAACACCTCGTAGTGGGTGCCGGGGTGGTCGGCGGTGACCCGCGCGCCGTCGCGGATGTCCGTCTTGCCCATCTCGACGAACCGGCCGCCGGGCGCGAGCAGTCGCAGCGAGGCGTCGATGAAGGGGCCCTCCAGCGAGTTCAGCACGACGTCCACGCCGCGCCCGTCGGTGGCTTCGCGCACCCGGTCCTCGAAGTCCGTGCTCCGTGAGGAGGAGAGCCGCTCTTCGGGCAGGCCGGTGACCCGCCACTTGCCCGGGGAGGCGGTGCCGTGGATCTGCAGGCCGAGGTGGCGGGCGAGCTGTACGGCGGCCATGCCGACGCCGCCCGCCGCCGCGTGGACGAGGACGGTCTCGCCCGCGGTGACGCCGGCGACGTCCACGAGGCCGTAGTAGGCCGTGAGGAACGGTGTGGGTACGGAGGCCGCCTCGGCGAAGTTCCACTCCGGCCGCATCCTGGCCAGCACCCGCCGGTCGGTGACCGCGGTCGGGCCGAAGGCCCCGGCGAAGAGGCCGAAGACACGGTCGCCGGGGGCGAGGTCGGTGACCTCGGCGCCCGTCTCCAGGACCACGCCGGCGCCCTCGGTTCCCATGCCGCGCTGGCCGGGGACCATGCCGAGGGCCATCGCCACGTCGCGGAAGTTGACGCCCGCGGCGCGCATCGCGACCCGGACCTGGGTGGGGCCGAGGTCGGCGAGGGCCTCGGGGGCGGGCACGAACGCCAGGTTCTCCAGGGTTCCTTCGCCGGTGGTGTCCAGCCGGGTGCCGGGCATCGGCTCTCCGGCGGGGGCCGGGGAGGCGCCGCGGGCCAGCCGGGGCGCGAGCAGTGCGCCCGCGCGGATGGCGAGCTGTGGCTCCGGGGAGCCGAGGGCGGCGGGCAGGGCGGCGGCCGAGTCGGGGTGGCCGTCGGCGTCGATGAGGGCGAAGTGGTCGGGGTGTTCGCTCCGCGCCGAGCGCAGCAGGCCGTGCACGGCGGCGCCCGCGAGGTCGGGGACACCTTCGCCCGCGCCGACGGCGACCGCGCGCGAGGTCAGCACGGTGAGCCGGGAGCCGGCGAAGCGGGCGTCGGCCAGCCAGGTATGTGTCGCGTGCAGCGCCTCGTGGACGGCGGCATGCAGGGCGGTCGCGGAGCCGGCCGCGTCCACGGCTTCCGCTTCGCCGGCCCGGGAGCCGCACCACAGGACGGCCTCCGGCAGCGGCTCGCCCGCGTCGAGCGCGGCGCCGAGCGCGTCCAGGTCGTCGTAGCGGGTCGCCGCGAGCGACGCGAGGGCGGTGGGCGGCGAGCCGACGAGGACCAGCGGGAGGACCGTTCCCTCGGTGACGGGAGCCCAGTCCACGCGGTGGAGCACGTCGAGGTCGGCGGCACGGGCGGCCCGGCGCAGCGCGTCGGGGCCGACCTGCCGCAGGGTGAGGGAGGCGACTTCGGCGACGGGTGTCCCGGCGGCGTCGGTGGCCTGGAGTGCGAGGGTGTCCCGGCCGACCGGGGAGAGCCGCACCCGCAGGGTGGCGGCTCCCGTCGCGTGCAGCCGGACGCCTTCCCAGGCGAACGGGAGCAGCCCGGTCCCCGCGAGCAGTCCGCCCACTCCGGCCGCGTGCAGGGCGGCGTCGAAGAGCGCGGGGTGCAGTCCGAAGCGTTCGGCGTCGGCGCGTGCCCCGTCGGGGAGCGCGACCTCCGCGTACAGGTCGTCGCCGGAGCGCCAAAGTGCCTTCAGCCCCTGGAAGACCGGGCCGTAGGTGTAGCCGGCGGTGGCGAGTGCCTCGTAGCAACCTTCGACGGGGACCGGTACGGCTCCGGCGGGCGGCCACGGGGACCGGGAGGCGGGCTCGGGGGTCCCTTCCGCGCTGCCCGGGCCGGCGAGGAAGCCGGTGGCGTGGGTGGTCCATTCCCGACCCGCATCGCCGGGGGCGTCCGCGGTCTCGGGGCGGGCGGAGACGGTGACGGGCCGACGGCCGTCCCCGGCGGCCTCCCCGACGAGCATCTGGAGCGTCACGGCCGCGCCCGCCGGTACGACCAGGGGGGCCTGGAGGGTGAGCTCGTCCAGGCCGTCGAGGCCCGCGTGCAGGGCGAGTTCCACGAACGCGGTGCCGGGCAGCAGCACCGTGTCCTCGATGGTGTGCTCGGCGATCCAGGGGTGGGTGGCCGCCGACAGCCGGCCCGTCCACAGCGTGCCGCCGCCGGCCAGCGGAGCCGCCGCGCCGAGCAGCGGGTGCCGTACGCCGGACAGGCCGGCGGCGGTGACGTCGGCGGCCGGGCGGACGTCCGGCCAGTAACGGCGTTGCTGGAAGGGGTAGGTGGGCAGGTCGAGGACGCGCCGGCCGGCGGGGCCGCCGAGCAGACCGGGCCAGTCGACGCCGACACCCGCGCAGTGGGCCTCGGCCAGCGCGAGCGCCCAGCGGCGGACGTCGTCCTCGCCGCGGCGCAGCGTGGTGAGGACCGCGCCCGGGGTGCCGGTGTCGTCGAGGATGTCGGTGACGGCGGGGGTGAGCACCGGGTGGGGGCTGATCTCCAGAAAGGCGGTGTGCCCGTCGGCCACGGCGGCACGGACGGCCTTGTCGAGCCGTACGGTGTGGCGGAGGTTGCGGTACCAGTAGTCGCGGTCCAGTTCCGCGGTGTCCAGCGCGGCCCCGGTGACCGTCGAGTAGATCGGTACGTCGCCGGCGGCGCGGGGGGTCTCGGGCAGCGCCTCGAAGACCGGGCGGAGCGGCTCGACCAGCACGGTGTGCGAGGCGTAGTCGACTTCGATGCGGCGGCTGCGCACCCCGCGCCGTTCGCACTCGGCGGTCAGTTCGGCGAGTGCGGCGCTCTCACCGCCGACCACGGTGACCCGCGGGCCGTTGAGCGCGGCGATCCACAGCGGTCCGGTGAGTGTGGCGAGCAGTTCCGCGGCGTCGGCTTCGGGCAGCGGGAGGGACACCATACCGCTGCGGCCCGACAGCTGGTCGGCGATGGCCCGGCTGCGGGCGGCGACGATGCGCGCGGCGTCCTCCAGTTCCATGGAGCCGGAGACGACGGCGGCGGCCAGTTCGCCCTGGGAGGCGCCGATCACGGCAGCGGGCTCGACGCCCGAGGCGCGCCACAGCTCGGCCAGCGACACCATGACCGCCCACAGCAGCGGCTGGACGACATAGGCACGGTCCGTGCCGACGTGCGCCGGGTCCTCGCCGCGGATCACCGCGATGGGCGAGAAGTCGAGATACGGGGCGAGGGCGCGCTCGCACTCCTCGAAGCGTGCCCGGAACACCGGCTCGGTGTCGATCAGCCGGGCGGCCATGCCGCTCCACTGGCCGCCCTGCCCCGGGAAGACGAAGACGGGCGCGCCGGTCTGACGGGCCGTGCCACGGCGCAGGTCCGGCGACTCGCCGTCGGCGGCGAGGGCGGCGAGCCCTTCGGCGCTGAGGACGACGGCACGCTCGGTCAGGGTGGCGCGGGCCGTGGCCAGCGTCCAGGCCACGTCGAGCGGATCGTCCGACGCCCGGGCGACCGGCCCGGAGGCGGCGAGCCGGCGGGCCTGGTCGCGCAGGCCGTCGGGGGTGTCGGCGGAGAGCAGCCACGGCACCGGACGGGCGGGGGGCGTCGCCCCGGCGGGCCCGGTCACGACGGCCCCGGCACGGACGACGGGCGCGGTCCCGGCGGGTTCGCGTACGGGCGGCTCTTCGGCGGGCGCCTGCTCCAGGATCACGTGGGCGTTGGTGCCGCTCATGCCGAACGACGAGACGCCCACGCGGCGCGGCCCGGACTTCTCGGGCCAGGCCCGCTCCTCGGAGAGCAGCCGGACGTTTCCGGCCGTCCAGTCGACCTCGGTGGTGGGCCGGTCGGCGAAGAGCGTGCGGGGCATGCGGCCGGCCCGCATCGCCATGGCTCCCTTGATGACGCCCGCGATCCCGGAAGCCGCCTGGGTGTGACCGATGTTGGACTTGACGGAGCCGAGCCAGAGCGGCACCTCGTCCGCCCGGTCCTGCCCGTAGGTGGCCAGCAGTGCCTGGGCTTCGATCGGGTCGCCGAGCTTCGTGCCGGTGCCGTGCGCCTCGACCATGTCGACGTCGGACGGGGTCAGCCCGGCGTCGGCGAGGGCGGCACGGATGACGCGCTGCTGGGCGGGGCCGTTGGGGGCGGTGAGGCCGTTGGAGGCGCCGTCCTGGTTGACGGCGGAGCCGCGGACGACCGCGAGGACGCGGCGGCCGTTGCGGCGGGCGTCCGAGAGGCGCTCGAGGAGCAGGACGCCGACGCCCTCGCCCCAGCCCGTGCCGTCCGCCTCGTCGGAGAACGCCTTGCAGCGGCCGTCGGCCGCCATCGCGTCCTGCTTGCCGAACTCGGCGAAGACCCCCGGCGTGGACATGGTGACCACACCGCCGGCCAGGGCCAGGGAGCATTCGCCGCGGCGCAGAGCCTGCCCCGCGAGGTGCAGGGCGACCAGACCGGACGAGCAGGCGGTATCGACGGTGACGGCCGGGCCCTCCAGGCCGAAGGTGTAGGAGATCCGGCCGGAGAGCACGCTGGCGGAGCCGCCGGTGGCCAGGTAGCCCTCGCCGTCCTCCGGGGTCTCGCCGGGCAGGGAGGTGTAGTCGTGGTTGTTGGCGCCCGCGAAGACCCCCGTGCGGGACCCGCGCAGGGAGAGCGGGTCGACACCGGCCCGCTCGAAGACCTCCCAGGCCGTCTCCAGCAGCAGCCGCTGCTGCGGGTCCATCATCACGGCCTCGCGCGGCGAGATGTTGAACAGGCCGGCGTCGAAGGAGGCGATGTCGGCGAGGAATCCGCCCTGGAGGGGACGGGGTCCGCCGTCGCCGTCGGCCGGCCGTTGGGGCCAGCCGCGCTCGGCGGGGCAGTCGCCGACCGCGTCGACACCTCCGGCGACGAGGCCCCACAGGTCCTCGGGGGACTGGACGCCACCGGGGAAGCGGCAGCTCATGCCGACGACGGCCAGCGGCTCGTCGTGGGAGCCGGCGGCGGCCGGGACGACCGCGGCCTCCAGGGCTCCCTCCTCCTCGTTCCCGGCCGGTGCCGGGAGGTCCGCGGCGAGCAGACCGACGAGATGAGTGGTGAGGTCCTGGGCGGTGGGGTGATCGAAGACCAGGGTCGAGGGCAGGTCGAGGCCGGTGGCCTCGCTCAGCCGTGCTCGCAGTTCCACCGCCATCAGCGAGTCGAAGCCGAGGTCGGAGAAGGCCCGCAGCGGTGCGACGCCGTCGCTGCCGCGGTGGCCCAGGGTGGCGGCCGCCTCGTCGCGAACCAGTGCCAGCAGGACTCGCTCCCGTTGCTGCGTGCCGAGTTCAGCGATGCGGCGGCGGAGCGGGACGCCCTGGGCGGAGGCCGTCGCCCCGGCGTCGGGCCTGGCGGCCTCGGGGAGCGCGGCGAACAACGGCGCCGGGCGGACGGCGGTGAAGCTGGTGGCGAACCGGTCCCAGTCGACGTCGGCGAAGGTGAGGCAGCCGAGGTCCTGGGAGACCGCCTGCTCCAGCGCGGTCACGGAGAGCGCGGGGTCGAGCGGGAGGAGGCCGCGGCGGCGCAGGTGCTCCTCCGCCTCGCCGTCGACGAGCATGCCGGCTTCGGCCCACGGTCCCCAGGCCACCGAGGTCGCCGCCAGGCCACGGGCCCGACGCGCCTCCGCCAGCGCGTCGAGATGCGCGTTGGCCGCCGCATACGCGGACTGACCCCCACTGCCCCACACACCCGCGATCGAGGAGAACAGAACGAACATCTCAGCATCGGGCACCAGTTCGTCCAGATACCCGGCACCCAACGTCTTCGCCCGCAACACCTCCGCGAACTCCTCCGGACCCACACCCACCAACGGAACCGTGTCCACCACACCCGCCGCATGGAACACACCCGTCACCGGATGCTCCGCCAGCAACGCCGCCAGCGCCCCACGATCAGCCACATCACAGGCCACCACCCTCGCCACCGCACCCAGCCCAGCCAACTCGGCGACCAACTCGCCAGCCCCGGCCGCCTCCATCCCCCGCCGACTCGTCAACACCAGATCCCTCACCCCACGCACAGCCAGACGACGCGCCACAGCCGCACCCAGCGCCCCCGTCCCACCCGTCACCAGCACCGCACCCGACGACGAGAACTCACCCGGAACACCGGACCCCGCCTCCACCCGCACCAAACGACGCCCGAACACACCCGACGCCCGCACCGCGACCTGATCCTCCGCACCCGACAGCACCCGCACCAAACGCGCACCCGCACGCTCGTCAAGCACCGCCGGCACATCCACCAGACCACCCCAACGCTGCGGAAACTCCAACGCCGCAACCCGACCCATCCCCCACACCTGAGCCTGCTCCGCGACCACCACACCATCAGCACGCCCCGTCGAGACCGCACCCGACGTCACACACCACAACGGCACATCGACCTCCGCGTCACCCAACGCCTGCACCAACGCCAGCGACCACGCGACCGACACCGGCAAACCCTCCGGCACACCCACCACACCCACCCGCGAATCCAACGCCGCCAAAGACAACACCCCAGCGACACCACCCCCCAAAGCGTCCTCCTCCGTCAACCGGCCAGCCAACTCCCACCGATCAAGCTCACCATCGTCGAGAACCACCACGAACGGATCCGCACCACCACCCGCCAAAGCCGATACACACGCCTCCACCCACTCCGCGGACACACCCTCCGTCGCCACCACCAGCCAACGCCCCGAAGCACTCACCCCCGCGTCGCCCACCACACTCCACGACACCCGATAACGCATGCCGTCAGCCCGCGAACGCTCCACCCGCGCACGCCGCCAACCCGCCAAAGCCGGCAACACCGCCTCCGCCTCACCAGCCCCCACCCGCAACACATCCGCCAACGCCCCACTGTCACCAGCCTCCACCACCGACCAAAACGCCTCATCCTCCGCACCCGCCACCACACCCTCCACAACCGCCGCCCCCAACCAGAACCGCTCACGCTGGAAGGCATACGTCGGCAACCCCACACCCGGCCCCGACACAACCCGACCCCACTCGACCGTGATGCCACGGGTGTGCAGGCGTGCGAGGGCGGCGAGGAGGGTGCCGGCCTCGGGGCGGTCCGGGCGCAGTGCGGGTACGGCGACGAGGGTGTCGGCCTGCTCCGCGGCGACGGCGCAGAGCACACCGGCGGGACCCAGCTCCAATGCCGTGCGCACACCGCTGAGGGAAGAGATCGCGTCGGCGAAGCGGACCGGCTCGCGGATCTGCCCCACCCAGTACGCCGGCGTGGCCATGTCGCCCGGAGCCGTGGCCACCACGGGGATCGTCGGGGGGTGGTAGGTCAGCGACTCCGCGACCGCCGCGAACTCCGCCAGCATCGGCTCCATGCGGTGTGAGTGGAAGGCGTGGGAGACCGTCAGCCGCTTCACCCGGACGTTCTGGGCGCGCAGCCGTTCTTCCAGGGCGTCGACCGCGTCCGCGTCGCCGGAGACCGTCACCGACGTAGGCCCGTTGACCGCCGCCAGAGCCACACCCTCCGGCAGGTCCAGGCCGTCCTCGGCCGCCTCCACCGCCAGCATCGCACCGCCCCGCGGCAGCGCCTCCATCAACCGGCCACGCGCCGACACCAAACGACACGCGTCATCCAGCGACAGCACACCCGCCACATGCGCGGCCGCCAGCTCGCCTATCGAATGACCCACCAGTACATCCGGAGCCACACCCCAGGACTCCACCAACCGGAACAGCGCCACCTCGACCGCGAACAGCGCGGGCTGCGTGTAGACCGTGCGGTCCAGCGCCTCACCGTCCCCGAACACCACCTCGTGCAGCGGCCGGTCGAGATCCACCCGCGCACACACCGCGTCGAACGCGTCGGCGAACACCGGGAACGCCTCGTACAACCCACGCCCCATCCCGACCCGCTGCGCACCCTGACCCGAGAACAGCAAAGCCAGCCCGCCGTGCACGACCTCGTCGCGCACCACCGACGGCACGGACCGGTCCTCGGCCAGCGCGTGCAGCCCTGCCAGGAGTTCCTCCCGGTCCTCACCGAGAACGACCGCCCGGTGCTCCAGCGCCGCACGCCCCGTCGCCAGCGTGTACGCCACCGCCGAGGAAGCCACATCCGGACGCTCCCTGAGGAACGTCTCCAGCCGACCCGCCTGAGCAACCAGCGCACCCCGCGACCGCGCCGACACCACCCACGGCCCCACAACACCCGCACCGGCACCGGCACCGGCACCGGCACCGGCACCCACAACAGGGGACACCTCGGCAGCCTCGGCCTGCTCCAGAATCACGTGCGCGTTCGTCCCACTCACACCGAACGACGACACACCCGCCCGACGCGGACGACCCACCTCCGGCCACTGGCGCGCCTCCGCCAACAACTCCACCGCTCCGGCAGACCAGTCCACATGCGGCGTCGGCGCGTCCACATGCAGCGTCCGCGGCAGCACACCCCGACGCAGCGCCTCCACCATCTTGATCACACCCGCGACACCCGAAGCCGCCTGCGTATGACCGATGTTCGACTTCACCGACCCCAGATAGAGCGGCTCGTCCCGGTCCTGCCCGTACGTCGCCAGCAACGCCTGCGCCTCGATCGGGTCACCCAGGGTCGTCCCCGTTCCATGCGCCTCCACCGCATCCACATCCGACGCCCCCAGACCCGCAGCGGCCAACGCCGCCCGCACCACACGCTGCTGCGCCGGACCGTTCGGCGCCGTCAAACCATTCGACGCACCATCCTGGTTCACCGCCGAACCACGAAGCACCCCGAGCACCTCATGCCCGTTACGCCGCGCATCCGACAACCGCTCCAAAAGCAGCAGACCCACACCCTCGCCCCAGCCCGTACCATCCGCACCAGCCGCGAACGCCTTGCACCGACCATCGGACGCAAGACCGTCCTGGCGATCGAACTCCGCGAAGATATCGGGACCGACGATCACGGTGACACCGCCCGCGAGGGCCATCTCACACTCCCCGGTGCGCAGCGACTGCGCCGCCAGGTGCAGCGCGACCAGCGACGACGAGCACGCCGTGTCGACGGTGACCGCCGGCCCCTCCAGACCGAACGAGTACGCGACCCGGCCGGACAGCACGCTGCCGGCCATACCGGTCATCAGGTGGCCGTCCGCGCCCTCGGTACGCCCGCCGGTGCCGTAGCCGGAGGTCGAGGCGCCGACGAAGACGCCGGTCGACGTCCCCTGGAGCGTGCGCGGGTTCATGCCCGCCCGCTCCAGCGCCTCCCACGCCGTCTCCAGCAGCAGGCGCTGCTGCGGATCCATCGCCATCGCCTCACGCGGCGAGATGCCGAACAGCCCCGCGTCGAACTCAGTGGCGTCGTGCACAAAGCCGCCCTCGGTGGCGAAGGCTCCCGTCTCCTGGAGGGCCGCGAGGTCCCAGTCCCGGTCGGCGGGGAAGGCGGAGATGCCGTCGGCCCCCGCGGCGACCAGGTCCCACAGGTCGTCGGGCGACCCGACTCCGCCGGGGTAGCGGCAGGCCATGGAGACGATCGCGATCGGCTCGTCCGGGTCGGCGGCGGCACGGGGGGCGGGGGACGCGGAGGCGTCGCCGGGTGTGGAGGAGGGCAGCAGGTCGGCGAGGTGGGCGGCGAGCGCCTGGGCGGTGGGGTGGTCGAAGACGAGTGTGGCGGACAGCGAGAGGCCAGTTTCGGCCATCAGTCGGTCACGAAGGTCGACGGCGGTGAGCGAGTCGAAGCCGAGCGAGGAGAAGGACAGTTCGACGGGGACGCTGTCCGCACTCGCATGACCCAGGACCGCGGCGGCACCGGTTCTGACGGCGTCCAGCAGGACGGCCCGGCGCTCGGCGGGCCCCTTTCCGGCGAGCGCTGCCATGAGGGGTGCCGCGTCGGAGTCCGCCCCGGACGCCGGGGCGGACGGAGCCGCTGCTTCGGGAACGTCGTCGAAGAGGGTGGTGGCGCGGCCCGACCCGAAGGCCGGGGCGAAGCGCCCCCAGTCGGCGTCGGCGGCGACGATGCAGCCCAGGTCGCGTGCGACCGCGTCCTCAAGGATGGTCACTCCGAGCTCGGGCGGCAGCGGCGTCAGGCCGCGGCGGCGCAGGTAGTCCTCCGCGTTCTCCTCGACGAGCATGCCGGCTTCGGCCCACGGTCCCCAGGCCACCGAGGTCGCCGCCAGGCCACGGGCCCGACGCGCCTCCGCCAGCGCGTCGAGATGCGCGTTGGCCGCCGCATACGCGGACTGACCCCCACTGCCCCACACACCCGCGATCGAGGAGAACAGAACGAACATCTCAGCATCGGGCACCAGTTCGTCCAGATACCCGGCACCCAACGTCTTCGCCCGCAACACCTCCGCGAACTCCTCCGGACCCACACCCACCAACGGAACCGTGTCCACCACACCCGCCGCATGGAACACACCCGTCACCGGATGCTCCGCCAGCAACGCCGCCAGCGCCCCACGATCAGCCACATCACAGGCCACCACCCTCGCCACCGCACCCAGCCCAGCCAACTCGGCGACCAACTCGCCAGCCCCGGCCGCCTCCATCCCCCGCCGACTCGTCAACACCAGATCCCTCACCCCACGCACAGCCAGACGACGCGCCACAGCCGCACCCAGCGCCCCCGTCCCACCCGTCACCAGCACCGCACCCGACGACGAGAACTCACCCGGAACACCGGACCCCGCCTCCACCCGCACCAAACGACGCCCGAACACACCCGACGCCCGCACCGCGACCTGATCCTCCGCACCCGACAGCACCCGCACCAAACGCGCACCCGCACGCTCGTCAAGCACCGCCGGCACATCCACCAGACCACCCCAACGCTGCGGAAACTCCAACGCCGCAACCCGACCCATCCCCCACACCTGAGCCTGCTCCGCGACCACCACACCATCAGCACGCCCCGTCGAGACCGCACCCGACGTCACACACCACAACGGCACATCGACCTCCGCGTCACCCAACGCCTGCACCAACGCCAGCGACCACGCGACCGACACCGGCAAACCCTCCGGCACACCCACCACACCCACCCGCGAATCCAACGCCGCCAAAGACAACACCCCAGCGACACCACCCCCCAAAGCGTCCTCCTCCGTCAACCGGCCAGCCAACTCCCACCGATCAAGCTCACCATCGTCGAGAACCACCACGAACGGATCCGCACCACCACCCGCCAAAGCCGATACACACGCCTCCACCCACTCCGCGGACACACCCTCCGTCGCCACCACCAGCCAACGCCCCGAAGCACTCACCCCCGCGTCGCCCACCACACTCCACGACACCCGATAACGCATGCCGTCAGCCCGCGAACGCTCCACCCGCGCACGCCGCCAACCCGCCAAAGCCGGCAACACCGCCTCCGCCTCACCAGCCCCCACCCGCAACACATCCGCCAACGCCCCACTGTCACCAGCCTCCACCACCGACCAAAACGCCTCATCCTCCGCACCCGCCACCACACCCTCCACAACCGCCGCCCCCAACCAGAACCGCTCACGCTGGAAGGCATACGTCGGCAACCCCACACCCGGCCCCGACACAACCCGACCCCAGTCCACGGCCGCACCCTGGACGTGCAGGACGGCCAGGGCCCGCAGGAAGGCGTTCGTCTCCTCGGCTCCCGCACGCAGGGCCGGGACGGCGGTCACGTCCTCGGCGATGTGCGGGACGAGCGGGCACAGGACCCCGGCGGGGCCGACTTCGAGGAGGACGCGGACACCGTCGAGGGAGGCGATGGCGTCGGCGAAGCGGACCGGCTCGCGGATCTGCCCCACCCAGTAGGCGGGCGTGGCCATGTCGCCCGGAGCCGTGGCCACGAGGGGGATCGTCGGGGGGTGGTAGGTCAGCGACTCCGCGACGGCCGCGAACTCCGCCAGCATCGGCTCCATCAGATGCGAGTGGAACGCGTGCGAGACCACCAGCCGCTTCACCCGCACACCCTCGGAACGCAGCCGCTCCTCCAGCGCCTCGACCGCGTCCGCGTCACCGGAGACCGTCACCGACGTCGGCCCGTTGACCGCCGCGAGATCCACGCCCTCGGGCAGGTCCAGGCCGTCCTCGGCCGCCTCCACGGCCAGCATCGCACCGCCCTGCGGCAGCGACTCCATCAACCGGCCACGCGCCGACACCAGCGCACACGCGTCATCCAGCGACAGCACACCCGCCACATGCGCAGCCGCCAGCTCGCCTATCGAATGACCCACCAGCACATCCGGCACCACACCCCACGACTCCACCAACCGGAACAGCGCCACCTCGACCGCGAACAGCGCCGGCTGGGTGTACACCGTCCGCGCCAGCAGCTCCGCGTCCTCCCCGAACACCACCTCGTGCAGCGGCCGATCAAGATCCACCCGCGCACACACCGCATCGAAAGCGTCGGCGAACACCGGGAACGCCTCGTACAGCTCACGCCCCATCCCGACCCGCTGCGCACCCTGCCCCGAGAACAGGAAACCGGTACGACCGGTGCGGACCGTGCCGGTGACGACGCGTTGCGAGGTTTCTCCTCCGGCCAGGGCGTGCAGTCCTGCCAGGAGTTCGTCCCGGTCCTCACCGAGAACGACCGCCCGGTGCTCCAGCGCCGCACGCCCCGTCGCCAGCGTGTACGCCACCGCCGAGGAAGCCACATCCGGACGCTCCCTGAGGAACGTCTCCAGCCGACCCGCCTGAGCAACCAGCGCACCCCGCGACCGCGCCGACACCACCCACGGCCCCACAACACCCGCACCGGCACCGGCACCGGCACCCACAACAGGGGACACCTCGGCAACCTCGGCCTGCTCCAGAATCACGTGCGCGTTCGTCCCACTCACACCGAACGACGACACACCCGCCCGACGCGGACGACCCACCTCCGGCCACTGGCGCGCCTCCGCCAACAACTCCACCGCTCCGGCGGACCAGTCCACATGCGGCGTCGGCGCGTCCACGTGCAGCGTCCGCGGCAGCACACCCCGACGCAGCGCCTCCACCATCTTGATCACACCCGCGACACCCGAAGCCGCCTGCGTATGACCAATGTTCGACTTCACCGACCCCAGATAGAGCGGCTCCACACGATCCTGCCCGTACGTCGCCAGCAACGCCTGCGCCTCGATCGGGTCACCCAACCGCGTCCCCGTCCCATGCGCCTCCACCGCATCCACATCCGACGCCCCCAGACCCGCAGCGGCCAACGCCGCCCGCACCACACGCTGCTGCGCCGGACCGTTCGGCGCCGTCAAACCATTAGACGCACCATCCTGGTTCACCGCCGAACCACGAAGCACGCCGAGCACCTCATGCCCGTTACGCCGCGCATCCGACAACCGCTCCAAAAGCAGCAGACCCACACCCTCCCCCCAGCCCGTACCATCCGCACCAGCCGCGAACGCCTTGCACCGACCATCGGACGCAAGACCGTCCTGGCGATCGAACTCCGCGAAGACCCCGGGGGTGCTCATCACCGCGACGCCGCCCACGATCGCCATGGAGCACTCGCCGGTGCGCAGCGACTGCGCCGCCAGGTGCAGCGCGACCAGCGACGACGAGCACGCCGTGTCGACGGTGACCGCCGGCCCCTCCAGACCGAACGAGTACGCGACCCGGCCGGACAGCACGCTCCCGGACATACCGGTCAGGAAGTGCCCCTCGGATCCGGAGTCGGTGGCGCCCACCCCGTATCCGGAGGGTGAAGCGCCGACGAAGACACCGGTCGACGTCCCCTGGAACGTGCGCGGGTTCATGCCCGCCCGCTCCAGCGCCTCCCACGCCGTCTCCAGCAGCAGGCGCTGCTGCGGATCCATCGCCATCGCCTCACGCGGCGAGATGCCGAACAGCCCCGCGTCGAACTCAGTGGCGTCGTGCACAAAGCCGCCCTCGAGGGCGAAGCCGACACTCGCGCCGGGAGCCGCCCGCCAGCCGCGGTCGGTGGGGAAGGCGCCGACCCCGTCGCGGCCTTCGGCGACCAGGTCCCACAGCGACTCGGGGGAGTCCACGCCGCCGGGGTAGCGGCAGGCCATGGAGACGATGGCGAGCGGTTCGTCGGACGCCACGGCCACCGTGACGGCGGCCGCGCGCTCGTCGTCATCGATCAGCGACAACAGGTGGCGTGCGACCGCCGAGGGAGTGGGGTGGTCGAAGACAAGCGTCGCGGGCAGCTGCACGCCGGCGGCGTCGGCCACGCGCTTGCGGACCTGGAGCGCGGTGAGGGAGTCCACGCCCAGGTCCTTGAACGGGCGCTCGGCGTCGACCGGTTCGGGGTAGCCGAGGGCGGCCGCGGTCTCCCGGCGGACCAGGTCGGTGAGGGTACGGGTCCATTCCGACTCGGGCACCCCGGACAGCAGGGTCCGCACGGCGGAGGAGGCGGAGGTCCCCGCACGGGTCTCGCCGCCGTCCGAGGCCGCTGCCAGGGCGTCGACGGCCTCGGGCAGGACGCCCAGCAACGGGCTGGGCCGACTGCTGGTGAAGGCGGGCGTGAAGCGTGCCCAGTCCACGTCCGCGACGGTCACGCACGCGTCGTCGGAGTCGATCGCGCGCTCCAGCGCGGCGACGCACAGGGTTGACGCCATCGGGCGCAGCCCGCGGCGTCGCAGGTATGCGTCGGCGCCGTCCCGCGCGGCCATACCGGCCCCGGCCCAGGAGCCCCAGGAGACGGCGGTCCCGGCCCGTCCGGCGGCCCGGCGGGCGGTGGCGAGGGCGTCGAGGTGGGCGTTGGCCGCGGCGTAGGCGCCCTGCCCGCCGCTGCCCCAGACGCCCGCGATGGAGGAGAACAGCACGAAGAGTTCGGCGTCGGGGAGAAGCGCGTCGAGGTGTTCGGCACCACAGGCCTTGGCCCGGAGTCCCTCAGCCAGCTCGCTCACCGATGTGGCATCCATCAGCAGGACCGGATCGACACCGGCGGCGTGGACGACTCCGGTGACCGGGTGCTCGGCGAGCAGCGCGGCCAGCGCGTCACGGTCGGCGACGTCACAGGCGGCGACGGTGGCCGTCGCCCCGAGCTCGGCGAGTTCGGCGACCAGGTCGGCGGCCCCTGGGGCTTCCTCGCCCCGTCTGCTGGACAGCACCAGCTTCCGGGTGCCCCTGCGCGCGAGCATCCGGGCGGCCTCAGCACCCAGCGCACCGGTGCCGCCCGTGATCAGGACCGCTTCGGGTGCGGCGGCGGGCGGAGCGGTGCCCTCGGCGGGAGTGGAGGGTGCGTGGAGCAGGCGGCGGAGGTAGACGCCTTCGGCCCGCACGGCGACCTGGTCCTCGTCACCGGTGAGCACGGCCGCGAGGCGGGCCAGAGCACGGGGCTCGGGGTCGGTGGGGAGGTCGATCAGCCCGCCCCAGCGGTCGGGGTGTTCGAGCGCGGCGACCCGGCCGAGGCCCCAGACGCGGGCGGCGGCGGGGTCGGTGATCCGGTCGGAGCGGTGCGCGGCGACGGCACCGGTGGTGGCGCACCACAGCGGTGCGGTGATCTCGGCATCGGCCAGGGCCTGGACGACGGTGAGGGTGGCGCCGAGCCCGATGGAGACCGCCGGGTCCTCGGGGTGCGGCCGGCCGTCGTCGGCCAGCAGGGACAGGACGCCGGTGACCGGCGCCCCGGCGGATTCGCGGAGGAGCTGGCTGAGCCCCCACCGGTCGAGCGCGGCGTCGGGCACGGTCAGCTCGGTCGTCTCGGCGCCGGCCGCGCGGAGCGCCCCGGCGCAGCGGGCGGTGTGGTCGGCGTCCACCGCCTCCGTGCGCAGCAGCAGCCAGTGTCCGTCAAGCGCGGTGGCCGGGGTGCGGTCGGCGGGATGCCAGGCGACGCGGTAGCGCCAGGCGTCGACGGTGGAGCGTTCGGCGCGGCTGCGGCGCCACACGGAGAGGGCGGGGAGCACGGTCTCCAGACCGTCGCCGGATTCCAGGTGCAGGGTGCCGGCGACCTGGTCGTAGTCGAGCCGGTCGACGGCGTCCCAGAACTCCGTCTCGTCCGGATCGCCCGCCGCCGCCGCGTCGAGGGCACGGGCGGCCTCGGGGGGTTCCGTCATCCAGTAGTGGGTGTGCTGGAAGGCGTAGGTGGGGAGGTCGACGGGCGGGGTGTCGGGCAGGACGGTGGTCCAGTCGACCGGGACGCCGGCGACGTGCGCTTCGGCCAGAGCCGTCAACCAGCGCGTGGCGTCGCCCTTGCCCCGATGAAGCGTGGCCAGCACCGCGCCGGGACGCCCCGACGCCTCCACCGTCTCCTCAATACCAGGAGTCAGAACAGGATGCGGGCTGCACTCCAGGAACACCGACCGGCCATCGCCCAGCAACGCATCCGTCGCCTCACCGAACCGCACCAACGACCGCAGACTCTCATACCAATACCCGGCATCCATCACCGCCGTATCAATCCGCCCACCCCTCACCGACGAATACAACGGCACCACCGACGACCGCGGCACCACCGGCCCCAGATCAGCCAGGATCCGCTCCCGCAACTCCTCCACCTGCACCGAATGCGACGCATAATCCACCGGAACCCGACGCACCCGCACCCCACGCCCCTCACACACACCCACCAACTCATCCAACGCCCCCACCTCACCCGACACCACCGTCGAACCCGGCCCATTCACCGCCGCAACCGAAACCCGACCACCAAAACCACCCACCAACTCCCCAGCCACCTCAGCACCCACACCCAACGACACCATCCCACCCCGACCCGCCAACACCCGCAACGCACGCGAACGCAAACCCACCACCCGCGCACCATCCACCAACGACAAACCACCAGCCACCACCGCCGCCGCAATCTCACCCTGCGAATGACCCACCACAGCCGACGGCACCACACCAACCGACCGCCACAACCCAGCCAACGACACCATCAACGCCCACAACACCGGCTGAACCACATCAACCCGACCCCACAACACCTCCTCATCACTCTCCAACACCTCCCACAGCGACCAACCATCCGTGAACGGCTCCAACGCCGCCGCACACTCCTCCAACCCCTCCCGAAACACCGCCGACGACGCCGCCAACTCACGACCCATCCCCACCCACTGCGACCCCTGCCCCGGAAACACCAACACCGGAGCACCACCGGAACGCGCCACACCCCGCACCACCTCCGGGTGAGCCACATCCCGCGCCAGCGCCCCCAACGCCCCGGCACGATCCTCCCCCAGCACCACCGCACGGTGCTCCAACACCGCGCGGGAGAGCAGGGAGCGGCCGACGCCCGCCGGGTCGGCATCGGCCATGCCGGTCAGGCGGCCTGCCTGTGCCGCGAGGGCCTCGGCCGTGTGCCCGGACAGCACCCACGGGACGACGGGGAGCACCGGCCGGTCGGCGTCCGGGCAGTCGGCGGCGGGGGTGTCCGCCGCGGCGGTGCCCGTCTCGTCCGCCTCGTCGCCCGTCTCGCCCGTTTCGTTGTCGGGTGCTCCGGCCGTCGCGTCCGGGCCCTCCAGGATGATGTGGGCGTTGGTGCCGCTGATGCTGAAGGAGGAGACGCCCGCCCGGCGGGGCCGCTCCGGGTCGCTGGGCCAGGCCATCGGGTCGGTGAGCAGTCGCACCTGGCCCTGGGACCAGTCGACGTGCGGGGTGGGTGCACTGACGTGGAGGGTGGGCGGCAGTTCCTCGCGGCCGAGGGCGAGCACCATCTTGATGAGACCGGCGACGCCGGAGGCGGCCTGTGCGTGCCCGATGTTCGACTTGACGGAACCCAGCCGCAGCGGGTGGCGGCGCGCGCCCTGGCCGTATGTGGCGAGCAGGGCCTGCGCCTCGATCGGGTCGCCGAGCGTCGTCCCGGTGCCGTGCGCCTCGACGGCGTCGATGTCGGCGGGGTCGAGCCGGGCGTTCTCGAGGGCAGCCAGGATGACCCGCTCCTGAGAGGGGCCGTTGGGGGCGCTGAGCCCGTTCGAAGCGCCGTCCTGGTTGACGGCGGAGCCCCGGATGACGGCGAGGATACGGTCGCCGCGCCGCTTGGCGTCGGAGAGCCGTCTGAGGACGATGGCACCCGAGCCCTCGGCCCACCCGGTGCCGTCGGCGTCCGCGGAGAACGGCTTGCAGCGGCCGTCGGCGGCGAGGCCGCGCTGGCGGCTGAACTCGGTGAAGATGCCGGGGCTGGTCATGACGGTGACGCCGCCGGCGAGGGCGGCGTCGCACTCGCCGGACCGCAGTGCCTGGACGGCGAGGTGGGTCGCCACGAGGGACGACGAACAGGCGGTGTCCACGGTGACGGCGGGGCCTTCGAGGCCAAGGGCGTAGGCGACCCGGCCGGAGACGACGCTGGGGGCGCTGCCGGTCAGCAGGTGCCCTTCGACTCCCTGGGGCAGGGCGCGCAGCCCGGCGCCGTAGGCGGAGGAGGAGGAGCCGACGAAGACGCCGGTGCGGCTGCCGCGCAGGGACAGCGGGTCGACGCCGGCCCGCTCCAGGGCCTCCCAGGAGGTCTCCAGGAACAGCCGCTGCTGCGGGTCCATGGCGAGCGCCTCACGCGGGCTGATGCTGAACAGAGCGGCGTCGAAGTCGCCCGCCTCGTGGACGAATCCGCCCTCACGCACGTAGGTGGTGCCGGCGTTGTCCGGGGCGTCGTCGTAGAGGGCGGTGGTGTCCCAGCCGCGGTTCACGGGGAAGGAGGACATACCGTCCCGGCCCGAGGAGACCATCTCCCAGAGGTCCTCGGGGGATCGCACCTCGCCGGGGTAGCGGCACGCCATGCCGACGACCGCCACGGGCTCGCTGCCCCGCGCCTCGGCGATCCGCAGGCGCCGCCGGGTCTGCCGCAGGTCCGCGGTGAGCCGCCTGAGATAGTCGAGGTACTTCTGGTCGTCGGCCACTCGATGCCACCTTCTCCGGACCCGCCGCAGCCGTTTTCGCGGCGAAATTTCACTGAACTGCCAGGACCGCACGACAGACAGAATTTCGTCTTCGATTTCCCCGGAACCGAATACCTAATATCGGCAGGGAAATTCCTTGCGGAAACTCTCGCTGAGCCTACGAACGGCGCCGAGTCGTGGACAACCCCTAGGCAGACCCCTTAGGGGCTGGAGCCTGCCGACGGCTCCGCGGGGGTGTTCAAGCAGGCGGAAAAGGTGTTCACTCCTCCCCATTCTCCAGGGCTGCAAGGATGAGGGCGTCAACGTCCATCTTGTCGATGTCGCTGTCCGACGGGGCCTCTTCGGGGTCGTCCGCAGGGATATCCGCAGCCGTCGCCGACGAGGGGCCGGAGGCCGGCTCCGCGTCGGAAGCGGCCGCTGCCGCGATCTCCTCCGCGAGGTGGGCCGCGAGGGCGGCAGGGGTCGGATAGTCGAAGACCATCGAGTTGGGGAGCGCCAGTCCCGTGACCTCGGCGAGCCTGCGCCGGATCTCGACGGCCGTCAGCGAGTCGACGCCGAGCTCGGCGAAGCCGCTCCGTGCGGCGACACCGTCCGCCTCCCGGTGACCGAGGACGTCGGCGACCTGACGGCGCACCAGGTCGAGGAGAGCGCGTTCGCGCCGGGCGGGGGAGAAACCGGCCAGGCCGACGGCGTACGCGGTGAGTCCTTCCTCCCTCGCCTCTTCCTCCCCCGTCCCGCCGTCGGTGAGCGGCGCGAACAGCGGGGCGGGACGGCCGGCCGTGAAAGCAGGCAGGAAGCGGCTCCAGTCGACGTCGGCGACGGTCACGCAGGTGTCCTGCGTGCCGAGCGCGTCGGTCATGGCCCGCAGAGCCGCGTCGGATGGCATCGCCGTCAGGCCGCGCCGGGCGAGATAGGCGGCGGCGTCCCCGTCGGCCCCACCGACGCCGGTCGCGGCCATACCCTCCCCGGCCCAGGGGCCCCAGGCGAGGGAAAGGGCCGGACGCCCCTGGGCACGGCGGCGTTCGGCGAGCGCGTCGAGACTGGCGTTGCCGGCCGCGTACGCCGCCTGCTCCCCGCTCCCCCACACTCCGGCGATGGACGAGAACAGCACGAACTGCTCGGCGTCGGGGAGGAGTTCGTCGAGGTTGCGGGCTCCGTCCACCTTGGCCCGGATGACCTCGCGGTAACCGGTCGCGTCGAGGTCCTTGAGAGCGCGGGCGGTGTCGGTGCCGGCGGTGTGGACGACGGCCCGGACCGGGTGCGCGGCCAGCAGCGCGGCGAGCTCGTCGCGGTCGGCGACGTCGCACGCCACCACGACGGCCGTGCAGCCGAGCGCGGCGAGTTCCGCCACCAAGGCTGCCGCGCCCGGCGCGCTGGGCCCGGACCTGCTGGTGAGGACCAGCTTCGCGGCACCCTGCCGGGCGAGCAGGCGCGCGACGTGCCCGCCGAGGGCACCGGTGCCGCCGGTGACGAGCGTGGCGCCCGCCGCCGGGGCCCAGGACCCGCCGGGTGCCAGCGGCGCGCGGCCCAGGCGGCGCGCCAGGATGCGGCTGCCGCGGAGGGCCACCTGGTCCTCCGTACCGCCGAGGACCGCCGGGATCAGGGCCAGGGTGTCGGCAGCGGGCTGCTCGGGCAGGTCGATGAGACCGCCCCAGCGGCGGGGGTACTCGAGGGCCGCGACCCGGCCGAGTCCCCATACCTGGGCGGCGCGGGGGTCGGCCACGGTGCCGCCGGCACCGACCGCCGACGTCGTCGCGCACCACAGGGGCGAGCCCAGTCCGGCGCGTACGACGGACAGGACGGTCTCCGGGTCGGCGGAGAGCAGCAGCACCCCGTCGGCCGTGTTCGTGGCGGACAGTTCGTCCGGCGTGCAGACGGTCGTCCCGGCACCGCTGTCGCGTAGCGCGGCGGCCACGGCCGAGGCCGTGCCGGTCTCCTCGCGGGCGGCGGCGACGAGCCAGTGCCCGCCGGCCGGGCCCGCCGCCGGGACGTCCGTCCACTCGACGCGGTACCGCCATCCTGACGCGGCCTCGCGCAGGACGCGGGCGCGGCGCCATCGGGCGAGCGCGGGCAGCGCCTCGGCGAGCGCGGTGGCCGCGCCGGGGTCCATCCCGGCGAGGGCGCCGAGGTCGCCGGAGTCGACGGCCTCCCAGAACTCGTTGTCGGCCGGGCCGGTGTCCGCCGTGCGGGCCTCGGGCCAGTAGCGGCTGCGGTCGAACGCGTAGGTGGGCAGTGCGGCCCGCGGGCCGGTGCCGAGGACGGCCTGCCAGTCCACGTGGGTGCCGCGGGTGTGCGCGGCGGCCACAGCGGCCAGCAGGGTCACCGGTTCGGCGCGGCCGGGCCGCAGCACGGGTACGGCGACGACGTCCTGGCCGGCGGTGGCGTCGGCCAGTGCGCTGAGCACACCGTCCGGGCCGAGTTCGACGCAGACGCTGACGTCCCGGCGCCACAGTTCGGCGACGGCGTCGGCGAACCTGACCGGCTCGCGTACCTGGCGGACCCAGTACTCGGGGGTCGCCGGGTCGCCCGGCGCCGTGCAGACCAGCGGGACGGCCGGTGCGTGGTAGGTCAGTTGCTCGGCGACCGCGCTGAACTCGTCGAGCATCGGCCGCATGCGGTACGAGTGGAAGGCGTGCGAGACGACGAGCCGCCGTACCTTGCGGCCCTCCGCCCGCCAGCGCTCCTCGCAGTCGGCGATCGCCTCCTCGTCGCCGGACACGGTCAGCGCCCTCGGGCCGTTGACCGCCGCGAGGTCCACGCCGTCGGGCAGCGTGAGTTCGTCCTCCGCGGCTTCGACGGCGAGCATCGCGCCGCCGGCGGGCAGCGCCTGCATCAGCCGGGACCGGGCCGCCACGAGCGTGCAGGCGTCGTCGAGCGACAGCACGCCGGCGACGTGGGCGGCGGCCAGCTCACCGATCGAGTGGCCGACGAGCAGGTCCGGCCGTACGCCCCAGGACTCGACCAGCCGGAACAGCGCCACTTCCAGGGCGAACAGCGCCGGCTGGGTGTACTCGGTCCGGGCCAGGATGTCGTCGTCGGTGCCGAACACCACCTCCCGCAGCGGTCGGCCAAGGTCCAGACGCTTGCCGACGGCGTCGAAGGCCGCCGCGAACACCGGGTACGCGTCGTACAGTTCGCGGCCCATCCCGACGCGCTGCGCGCCCTGGCCGGCGAAGAGGAAGGCGGTGCGCGACTCGTCCGCACGGCCGACCGGGGCGCCCGGTTCCCCTTCGGCGAAGGCACGCAGGGCGGCGAGGAGTTCCGTCCGGTCGGTGCCGAGCAGCGCCGCGCGGTGGACGAGTCCCGCGCGGGAGCCGACGAGGGCGCGGGCGATGTCCACGGCCGGGACGTCCGGGTGCGCGACGGCGAACTCGAGCAGCCGCGCAGCCTGGCCGCGCAGGGCGGCGGCCGACCCGGCGGAGAGCAGCCAGGGCAGGGCGGCGGGCGCCGTGTCCGGCTCCGGCACCGCGGTCAGGTCCGCCGGCCGCTCGGGCGGGGCCTCCTCGACGATGACGTGGGCGTTGGTGCCGCTGATCCCGAACGAGGAGACACCCACGCGGCGCGGGCGGCCGGTACGCGGCCAGGGCCGGGCCTCGGTGAGCAGTTCCACCGCGCCCGCGGACCAGTCGACCTCCGGGGTCGGCGCGTCCACGTGCAGTGTCCTCGGCAGCGTGCCGCGGCGTATCGACTCGATCGCCTTGATGACGCCGGCGACACCGGCGGCGGCCTGCGTGTGGCCGAGATTCGACTTGACCGAGCCCAGGTGCAGCGGCTCCTCGCGCCCTTGGCCGTAGACGTCCAGGACGGCCTGCGCCTCGATCGGGTCACCGAGCCGGGTGCCGGTGCCGTGCGCCTCCACCGCGTCGATCTCGGCC
The DNA here is from genome assembly GCF_037911585.1 of Streptomyces sp. GSL17-111. Classification (NCBI taxonomy): domain Bacteria; kingdom Bacillati; phylum Actinomycetota; class Actinomycetes; order Kitasatosporales; family Streptomycetaceae; genus Streptomyces; species Streptomyces sp. GSL17-111. The sequence goes on along the minus strand of NZ_JBAJNS010000001.1, from coordinate 5,851,368 downwards.
GGCTCCAGTCCGGCCGCCGCCAGCGCGGCGCGCATGACCCGCTGCTGGGAGGGACCGTTGGGGGCGGTGAGGCCGTTGGAGGCGCCGTCCTGGTTGACGGCCGAGCCGGGGATCACCGCGAGGACCGGGTGGCCGTTGCGGCGGGCGTCGGAGAGGCGTTCCAGGAGGAGCAGGCCCACGCCCTCACCCCAGCCGGTGCCGTCCGCTGCGGCGGCGAAGGCCTTGCAGCGGCCGTCGGCGGCCAGGCCGTTCTGCCGGCTGAAGCCGATCAGCACGTCCGGGGTCGCGACGACGGTGACACCGCCGGCGAGCGCCATGGTGCACTCACCGCCTCGCAGCGACTGCGCGGCCAGGTGCAGCGCGACCAGCGACGCCGAGCAGGCGGTGTCGACGGTGACAGCCGGTCCCTCCAGGCCGAAGGTGTACGAGAGTCGGCCGGAGGCGACGCTGCCCGCGCTGCCGGTGACCAGGTGGCCCTCGGCGTCCTCCGGCATCCGCAGCCCCACTCCGTAGCCGGATCCCATCGCACCGGCGAACACGCCGGTCCGGCTGCCGCGCAGGGTCGCGGGGTCGATGCCGGCGCGTTCGAAGGTCTCCCAGGCGGTCTCCAGCAGGAGCCGCTGCTGCGGGTCCATGGCCAGCGCCTCGCGCGGCGAGATGGCGAAGAGCGCCGCGTCGAAGTCGCCCGCGGTCTCGACGAACGCTCCGCCGCAGGCCGCGATGGCGTCGCCGCGGCCCGGTGAACCGAGGTTCCAGCCGCGGTCGTCGGGGAACGGGCCGACCGCGTCCCGTTCCTCGGCCAGCAGCCGCCACAGGTCCTCGGGCGAGCCGACCCCGCCCGGGTACCGGCAGCCCATCGCGACGACGGCGATCGGCTCGCCGGCCGGCGGCAGTGCCGCCGGGGCCGGGGCGCTGCCGGGCACGGTGGTCCGCGGGGCGGGTGCCGTGGCGACGGGCCGCTCGTGCGGGTCGCCCGCCGGGACGGCGGCGCCCGGCGTGGTGGTCCGCCTGGTGCTCACCGTGTCCGCGAGCCGCTCGTGCAGGTGCTCCGCCAGGGCCCTGGGCGACGGGTGGTCGAAGACGACCGTCGCGGGCAGCTTGAGACCGGTGAGGGCCGAGAGCCGGTTGCGCAGCTCCACCGAGGTGAGTGAGTCGAAACCCAGCTCCCGGAAGGCCCGGTCGGCGGCGGCGCGCTCTCCGGGCACGTGGCCCAGTACGGCGGAGACCTCGTCACGGACCAGGTCGAGCAGCAGCCCGGCCGGGTCGGCGGACGCCGCCAGCCGCGCCGCGAGTCCGCTTCCGCGGTCCTCGCCCGACACGCCGGCCTTGCGGAGCCGGGCCGGGACGCGCACCAGCGCGCGCAGCAGCGGCGGCACTTCGTGCGCCGCGCGGACCGGGGCGGGGGCGAAGCGGGTCGGCACGAGGTGGGCGCGCCCGGCTGCCAGCGAGGCGTCGAAGAGGGCGAGGCCCTCCTGGGCACCGAGGGCGTCACCGAGCCGGGTGAGCCGGGCGACCGCCGTACCGTCGAGGTGCTCGGACATCGCGCCGGGCTGCTCCCACAGGCCCCAGCCCAGCGAGACGGCGGGCAGGCCACGGTGCCTGCGGTGGGCGGCGAGACCGTCCAGCACGGCGTTGGCCGCCGCGTAGTTGGCCTGTCCGGCGGCGCCGATGGTAGCGGCGAGCGAGGAGTACAGCACGAACAGGGCCAGGTCGTGTCCTGCGGTCAGCTCGTGCAGGTGCAGGGCCGCTTCGGCCTTCGGCGCGAACACCGTGGCGAGCCGTTCGGGGGTCTGCGCCTGTAGGACGCCGTCATCGAGGACGCCGGCGGTGTGGACGACGCCCGTCAGCGGGTGCGCGGCCGGGATCCGGGCGAGCAGCGCGGCCAGCGCCTCGCGATCCGCCGCGTCGCAGGCGACGACGTGGACGTCGGCACCCTGTCCGGCCAGTTCGGCGACCAGTTCCCGCGCGCCGGGGGCGTCGGGGCCGCGGCGGCCGGTCAGCAGCAGGTGCCGGACGCCGTGCCGTTCCACCAGATGCCGGGCCAGCATCGCGCCCAACGCTCCGGTGCCGCCGGTGACGAGGACGGTGCCGTCGGGGTCGAGCCGTACGGGGCCGTCCGCCCCGTCGGCGTCGGATGCGGTGACCGGGTCGGGCCTGAAGCGCCTCAGCCGGGGCACCAGCACCCGGCCCCCGCGTACGGCCGCCTGCGGTTCGTCCGCCCCGGCCAGCAGGCCGAGGACGGCGGCGACCTCGTCGTCGGCGGTGTCCGGGCCGTCGGTGTCGAGCAGCACGAAGCGCCCGGGGTGCTCGGTCTGCGCCGTGCGTACCAGACCCCACGCGGCGGCGGCGAGCGGATCGGCGATGTCGTCGCCGGGTACGGCGGCGACCGCGCCCCGGGTACGGACCACCAGCCGCGCGTCGGCCGTGCGTTCGTCGGCGAGCCAGGCCCGGACGCCCGCGAGGACCTCCGCCGGGCCGGCGGGCGCCTCCCACAGGGCCATCGGCGGCACCTCGGAGAGGGAGTCCGGGCCGTCCACGGTCACGAACGTCTCCGCCGCGCCGGCAGAGGTCGCGGCCGTCCCGTCCAGCTCGGTCCACACCACTTCGAACAGGGAGTCGGCAGCCGGATCCGGGGCCGTGCCGCCGGTCGCCTCACGCAGCGTCAGGGACGCGACCGACAGCACGGGCAGGCCCGCGTCGTCGAAGGCGTCCAGTGTCACGGCTTCCGGTCCCGCGGGCGTGACGCGTACCCGCAGGGTCCGCGCGCCGACCGCGTGCAGCGCGACGCCCGACCACGAGAACGGCAGGCGCGGTGCCGGCGGGGCGGCCTCCCCGGGGCCCGCGAGCGCCAGCGCGTGCAGCGCGGCGTCCAGCAGCGCGGGGTGCGCGGCGTAGGCGTCCCCGCGCTGCGCCTCCGGCAGCGCGACCTCGGCGTGCAGCACGTCCCCGGACCTCCAGGCGGCCCGCAGGCCCCGGAAGGCCGGCCCGTACTCCAGGCCCGCCGCGTCCAGCAGCGTGTAGTGCCCCGCCAGGTCCACGGGTTCGGCGCCGGCGGGAGGCCATACCGCCTCCGGCGCCGGCTCCGTCGGCAGGTCCGCCGCGAGCACACCGGCGGCGTGGCGGACCCAGGGTCCGTCGAAGCCGGTCTCGGGTCGGGCGTAGACCGCCACCTCGCGTCCGCCGCCGGCCGCGCCGCCCTCGGCGCCGACCACGACCTGGAACCGTACGGCCGTCCGCTCCGGTAGGACCAGCGGCGCGTGCAGGGTCAGTTCCTCGACGAGCCGGCCGCCGGTCATGCGGGCCGCCTGCAGCGCAAGTTCGAGCAGCGCGGTACCCGGGACGAGGACCGTGCCGCGGAAGCGGTGGTCCGCGAGCCAGGGGTGCGCCGAGGTGGACAGCCGACCGGTGAGCACCAGCCCGTCGTCGGTCACCGACGCCACCGCGGCGCCCAGCAGCGGGTGGTCGACGCCGGCCAGGCCGGCGCCCTCCACGTCCGCGGGACCGGATTCGGACAGCGCCCAGTACCTGCGGTGTTCGAAGGCGTACGTGGGCAGATCGGCGCCCTCGACCGCGTCCAGCGGCCATTCCACGCGCGCGCCGGACACGTGCAGGCCGGCCAGGGTGTGCAGCAGTGCCTCGGTCTCGGGGACGCCGGGCCGCAGCGTCGGCACGGCGACCGTGTCGTCGACCAACTGGAGGGCGATGGCCGCAAGGCCCCCCTTCGGGCCGATCTCGACGAACCTCCGCACCCCGCTCAGCCGGCGGACGGCGTCGGCGAAGCGGACGGTCCGCCGCATCTGCTCGACCCAGTATTCCGGTGAGTCGAGCCGTCCGGGGCCGGTGGCCGACATGGGGACGGAGGGCTCGTGGTGGGTGAGGCCGGCCGCGACGGCGGCGAGTTCGGCGAGGGCCGGGTCCACGTGGTGGGAGTGGGCTGCGAGAGAGACGGAGATCTCCTTCACCCGACGTCCGTCGGCCCGCCAGCGGGCCCCGAGCTCGTCGAGCACCTCGGCGTCGCCGGAGACGACCAGCGCCTCGGGCCCGTTGACGGCGGCGAGGGACGCGCCGTCGGGCAGCGGCAGGATGTCCTCCTCGCGCCCCTCCAGGGCGAGCATCTTCCCGTCCTCGCGCAGGCCGAGCAGCAACCGGGCGCGTGCCTCCACCAGGGTGCAGGCGTCGTCGAGGGAGAGGATGCCGGCGATGTGCGCGGCGGCCAGCTCCCCGGTGGAGTGGCCGAGCACGACGTCCGGGGTGACGCCCCACGACTCCAGCAGCCGGGCGAGGGACACCTGGAGGGCGAACGTCCCGGCGTGAGCGTAGCCGGCCCGCTCCATCAGGTCCCCGTCGCCGAACAGGATCTCGGACAGGGGCGTCCCGAGGTCGATCCGGGCCGCCACCGTGTCGAACGTCTGGGCGAACGCCGTTTGGGTCGCGTGGAGTTCGCGTCCCATACCGGCGTACTGGGAGCCCTGGCCGGTGAAGACGAAGGCCGTGCGTCCTTGCGCCGCCGTGCCGAGGACGACGTCCGGCGCCGCGGTTCCGGACGCGAGCGCGTCGAGACCGGCGAGCAGTCCGTCGAGGTCGTCATGGCGGCCGACGACGACCGCCCGGTGGTCCAGCGCGGCCCGCCCCGTGACCAGGGTCCGGGCGATCTGCGCCGGGTCCGGGCCCGGACGTCCGGCCGCGAAGGCCCGCAGGCGGGCGGCCTGGGCGCGCAGGCCGTCGGCGGTGCCGGCGGAGACCGGCCAGGCGACGTGGCGGGCCCGCGTGCCGGTGTCCGGCTGCCGGGCGGCCGGCAGCGCGCGGGGGGCGGGCGGCTCTTCGAGGATGACGTGCGCGTTGGTCCCGCCGATCCCGAACGAGGAGACCGCGGACCGGCGCGGCCGGTCCCCGCGCTGCCACGGCCGCGCCTCGGTGAGCAGTTCGACGGCGCCGGCGGACCAGTCCACCTGGCCGGTCGGCTCGGAGACGTTGACAGTGCGCGGCAGGACGCCGTTGCGCATCGCCTCCACCATCTTGATGACGCCGCCGACGCCCGCGGCACACTGGGTGTGGCCGATGTTCGACTTCAGCGAGCCGAGCCAGAGCGGCTGGTCGTCCTCGCGCTCCTGCCCGTACGTCGCCAGCAGCGCCTGTGCCTCGATCGGGTCGCCGAGCCGGGTGCCGGTGCCGTGAGCCTCGACCGCGTCGACGCCTGCGGGGCCGAGACCCGCCGCGTCCAGCGCGGCCCGGATGACCCGCTGCTGAGCGGGGCCGCTGGGCGCGGTGAGACCGTTGGAGGCGCCGTCCTGGTTGACGGCCGAGCCCCGGACCACCGCGAGGATGCGGCGCCCGTTGCGGCGCGCGTCGGAGAGGCGCTCGACGATGATCATGCCGACGCCCTCGGACCAGCCGGTGCCGTCGGCGTCGGCCGAGAAGGACTTGCAGCGGCCGTCGGGCGCGAGCCCCTTCTGCTTGCTGAGCTCCGTGAACACGTCCGGGGCGCCGAGCACGGTCGCGCCACCCGCCAGGGCGAGGTCGCATTCGCCGTTGCGCAGCGACTGCACCGCCAGGTGCAGGGCGACCAGCGAGGCCGAGCAGGCGGTGTCCACCGTGACGGCGGGGCCCTCGAGCCCGAAGGTGTAGGCGATCCGGCCGCAGACGACGCTGCCGGACATGCCGGTGAGTAGGTGCCCGTCGATCTCCTCGGGGAGGTTCGCACCGCTGGCGTAGCCGACGTTGGTGGCCCCGACGAAGACACCCGCCGGGGTGCCGCGCAGTCCGGCGGGGTTCATGCCGGCCCGCTCGAACGCCTCCCAGGAGGTCTCCAGGAGCAGCCGCTGCTGCGGGTCCATGGCGAGCGCCTCGCGCGGCGAGATGCCGAACAGGTCGGCGTCGAAGTCGCCCGCGCCGTCGAGGAAGCCGCCGAGACGGACATCGGAACTGCCGCGGCGGTTCGGGTCGGGGTCGTAGAGCGCGTCGAGGTCCCATCCCCGGTCCTCGGGGAAGGGCATCGAGACGCTGTCGCCGGCCATGACGAGCCGCCACAGGTCCTCGGGGGACGCGATGCCACCGGGGTAGCGGCAGGCCATGCCGATGATGGCGATCGGCTCGTCGCTGCGGGCGGCCGTCGGTCGCGGCTTCACGGCCTTGTCCCGGGCGCCGCCCAGTTCGGCCAGCAGGTGCTCGGAGAGCGCGGCCGGGTTGGCGTAGTCGAAGACGAGGGTGGCGGGCAGTCGGAGGCCGGTGACCGTGTTGAGGCGGTTGCGCAGTTCGACGGAGGTGAGCGAGTCGAAGCCCAGCTCGCGGAAGGCGCGGTCCGCCGTCACCTCGTCGCCGGATGCGAAACCGAGCACGGCGGCGCTCTCGGCACGGACCAGTTCCAGGAGCCGGCGTGCCGGGTCGGCGGCGGTGGCGAGGGTGGCCGCGAGGCCTTCCCGGCCTCGTCCGCCGCCAGACCGGCCGGCCACGGCGCGGGTGACGCCCGCGAGGCCGCGCAGGATCGCGGGGACCTCGGCGGCCGCACGCAGCCGGGCCCGGTCCACGACCGCGGCCACCAGGTGCGGGCGGGCGGCGGCGAGGGCCGCGTCGAAGAGGGCGCACCCCTGTGCGTCGGTCAGCGGCGCGCCGAGTCGGCTCGCGCGGGCGAGGGCGGTCGCGTCGAGGTGGCCGCTGATACCGCTCGAACGGGCCCACAGACCCCAGGCCACAGAGACGGCCGGTAGGCCGAGCGCGGCCCGGTGCTGCGCCACGGCGTCGAGTACGGCGTTGGCCGCCGCGTAGTTGGCCTGGCCCGGGGTGCCGAGGGTGGCGGCCACCGAGGAGTAGAGGACGAAGAACGACAGGTCCAGGTCCCGGGTCGCCTCGTCGAGCACCACCGCCGCGTCCGCCTTGGGTGCGAGGACGGCGCGCAGGCGCTCGGGCGTCAGGTTGTCGGCCATCGCGTCGTCGGCCACACCCGCCGCGTGCACGACACCGGTGAGCGGATGCTCGGCCGGCACGTCGGCCACCAGGGCCGTGAGCGCGTCCCGGTCCGTGATGTCGCAGGCCGCGAACCGCACCGAGGCACCCAGGTCCGCCATTTCGGCGGCGAGTTCGGCGGCGCCGGGGGCCTCGGCGCCGCGCCTGCCGGCCAGCAACAGGTGGCGGGCGCCGTGGCGCTCCACCAGGTGCCGGGCGAGCAGCGAGCCGAGCACGCCGGTGCCGCCGGTGACGAGGACGGTGCCCTCGGGGTCGAGGACAGCGGCCCTCGGCTCGTCGGCGGGTTCGCCCGCGGGGCGGAACCGGGTGAGCCGGGGTACCAGCAGTCGGCCGGCCCGCAGCGCCGCCTGCGGCTCGCCCGAGTCGAGAAGCCGCGCGACGGCGGACGCGAGACCGTCCTCGGTGTCCGCGTCCAGCAGCACCAGCCGGTCGGGGTGTTCGGACTGAACCGAGCGGACCAGCCCCCACGCCGCCGCCCGCTGCGGGTCGGTGATCTCGGCGCCGGCGGCGACGGCACCACGGGTCAGGACCACGAGCGGATTGCCGTCCTGCGGCGCGCCGGCCAGCCGGGTCTGGAGACCCGCCAGCACCTGCACCGCGTCGGCCGGGGCGCGCCACACCAGCACTCCGGCGGCGTCCGCCACGTCCGGATCCGCCGGGTCGTCCACCACCAGGCACACGGGTCCCGCGTCCCCGGCCTCCGCGTCCACCGCACCCAGCGGCGTCCACGCCACCTCGTACAGCGGATCGGCGGTCGGCGCGGCCCCACTGGCGAGGGTGCGGAGGATCAGTGCGTCGGCCGTCAGCACCGGCATGCCCGACTCGTCAAAGGCGGCGACCGACACCGTGTCCTCGCTCACCGGGGTGAGGCGGACCCGCAGCACGGCGGCGCCCGTGGCGTACAGCGAGACGCCGCTGAACGCGAACGGCACCCGGGCCGCCCCGTCGGCGCCGAGCGCACCGGCGGCAAGCGCCTGGAGCGCGGCGTCGAGGAGTGCCGGATGGAGGCCGTAGCCGTCCGCGGCTCCCTTCCCGTCCAGCGCGACCTCGGCGTACAGCGTGTCGCCGGACCGCCAGGCGGCCCGCAGGCCCCGGAAGGCGGGGCCGTAGGACAGGCCGGCGTCGGCCAGGGCGGAGTAGTGGGCGTCGAGGACGAGTTCCTCGGCGCCGGCGGGCGGCGAGGCGTCGTCGTCCGGGAGCGGGACCTCCTGCGCGGTGAGCAGACCGCTCGCGTGGCAGGTCCATGGGCCGTCCTCGTCGGCCTCGGGCCGTGCGTGGACGTCGAGCGCACCGTCGGTCGCAACCCGCACCTGCACCTGCACACCGCCGCGGCCGGGCAGGACGAGCGGCGTGTGCAGGGTGAGTTCGTCCAGCCGGACGAAGCCGGCGGACGCGCCCGCGTGCAGGGCCAGTTCGACGAAGGCGGTGCCGGGCAGCACGATGCCCCCGTGCACGACGTGGTCGGCCAGCCAAGGCTGGGCGGCGGTGGAGAGGCGGCCGGAGAGCAGCAGCCCGCCGTCGACGGCCGGAGACATCTCGGCCCTCAGCAGGGGGTGCCCACCGGCGCGCATCCCGGCCGCGCCGAGGTCTCCGGCCCCGTGCCCGGGACGCACCCAGTAGTCCTCGCCCTGGAAGGCGTAGGTGGGCAGGTCGATGCGGCGGGGGGTCCACGGTGCGTAGACGGCGGCCCAGTCGGGGGTGACACCCGTGGTGTGCGCACCGGCGAGGGCGGTGAGCACGGACTCGGTGTCCTCGCGGTCGCGACGCAGGAGGGGCAGGGCGGGCGCTGCGTCGTGCAGGTGCGGCACGAGCGCGGACAGCACCCCGTCCGGACCCAGTTCCAGGAACACCCGCACATCGGCCAGCGGCGCGACGGCGTCGGCGAAGCGGACGGGCTCGCGGATCTGGCCCACCCAGTAGGCGGGCGTGGCCATATCGCCCGGAGCCGTGGCCACCACGGGGATCGTCGGGGCGTGGTAGGTCAGCGACTCCGCGACGGCCGCGAACTCGGCCAGCATCGGCTCCATCAGGTGCGAGTGGAAGGCGTGCGAGACCGCCAGCCGCTTCACCCGCACGTTCTGGGCGCGCAGCCGCTCCTCCAGCACCCCGATCGCGTCCGCGTCACCGGAAACCGTCACCGACATAGGCCCGTTCACCGCCGCCAGACACACACCCTCCGGCAGGTCCAGATCGTCCTCGGCCGCCTCCACCGCCAGCATCGCACCGCCCGCCGGCAGCGCCTCCATCAACCGGCCACGCGCCGACACCAGCGCACACGCGTCATCCAACGACAACACACCCGCCACATGCGCAGCCGCCACCTCACCCACCGAATGACCCACCAGCACATCCGGCACCACACCCCACGACTCCACCAACCGGAACAGAGCCACTTCCAGAGCGAACAGCGCGGGCTGCGTGTACTCGGTCCGGCCCAGGATGTCGTCGTCGGTGCCGAACACCACCTCCCGCAACGGCCGATCGAGATCCACCCGCGCACACACCGCATCGAACGCCTCGGCGAACACCGGGAACGCCTCGTACAACCCACGCCCCATCCCGACCCGCTGCGCACCCTGACCCGAGAACAGGAACACCGTCCGACCCTCACGGGCCGTGCCGGTGACGAGCGCCGGGTCGGGGCGTCCCTCGACCAGGGCGGACAGTGCCTGCGCCGCCTGCTCCGGACCGCGGGCCAGCACGACGGCGCGGTGGGTAAGCGCGGCCCGGCCGGTGGCCAGGGTGTGGCCGATGTCCTCCGGTCGGGCGGCCGTCGCGCCGAGCAGCCGACCGGCCTGTGCGGCCAGCGCGTCGGCGCTGTGCCCGGACAACGGCCACGGCACGACGGCCGGTTCCCGCTGCGGCCGCGGGGGCACGGGGGCCACTGCCGACTCCGGTGCCCCCTGCGGGGCGGGCGGCTCCGCCAGGACGACGTGGGCGTTGGTACCGCTGATGCCGAACGACGAGACGCCCGCCCGGCGGGGCCGGTCCGACCGGGTCCACGGCCGGGCGCGGTCGAGGAGTTCCACCGCTCCGGCCGACCAGTCGACGCTCGACGCGGGCCGGTCGGCGTGCAGAGAGGCGGGGAGCATCTCGTGGCGCATCGCCTGAACCATCTTGATGACACCGGCGACGCCCGAAGCGGCCTGGGTGTGACCGATGTTGGACTTGACCGACCCCAGGTAGAGGGGCAGGCCGGTGCCGCGGCCCTGACCGTAGGTGGCCAGCAGCGCCTCAGCCTCGATCGGGTCGCCGAGCCGGGTGCCTGTGCCGTGCGCCTCAACGGCGTCCACGTCCGCCGGTTCCAGGCCCGCGGAGGCCAGCGCGGCGCGGACGACCCGCTGCTGCGACGGGCCGTTCGGGGCGGTGAGGCCGTTGGAGGCGCCGTCGGAGTTGGTCGCGGATCCGGCGACCACGGCGAGCACCGGGTGGCCGTGGCGACGGGCATCGGACAGCCGCTCCACCAGCAGCAGACCGATGCCCTCGCCCCAGCCGGTCCCGTCGGCCGCGTCGGAGAAGGGCTTGCAGCGGCCGTCGGCGGCCAGCCCCTGCTGGCGGCTGAACTCGACGAAGGCACCGGGCGTGGCCATGACGGTCACGCCGCCGGCCAGCGCGAGGTCGCACTCGCCGTTGCGTAGCGCCTGCGCCGCCAGATGCAGGGCGACCAGGGATGACGAGCAGGCGGTGTCGACGGTCACCGCAGGTCCCTCGAGACCGAAGGCGTAGGCGACACGGCCGGACAGGATGCTGGCGGATCCGCCGGTGGCGACGTGGCCCTCCAGTCCGCCGCCGGAGTCGGCGAGGGTGAGCCGGGCGTAGTCCTGGCCGTTGGTGCCGGCGAAGACGCCGGTGCGGCTGCCGCGCAGCGCGTGCGGGTCGATGCCGGCGCGCTCCAGGGTCTCCCAGGACGTCTCCAGTAGGAGCCGCTGCTGCGGGTCCATGGCCAGTGCCTCGCGGGGCGAGATGCCGAACAGGGCGGCGTCGAAACGGCCCACGTCGTCGAGGAACGCCCCCTCGTCGACGTACGAGGTGCCGGGGCTGTCGCCGGCGGCGAGTGCTTCCAGGTCCCAGCCGCGATCCGTGGGGAAGGGCCGGACCGCGTCGCGTCCCTCAGTGACCAGGTGCCACAGGGTCTCGGGGTCGGTGACACCGCCGGGGAAACGGCAGGCCATCGCCACGATGACCACCGGGTCGTCCGTGACGGCCGCGCCGCCGGCCCCGGCCGGGGTCCGGGCCGGGTCGGCGGCCTCGCCGAGCAGTTCGGCGAGGCGGGCGGCGAGCGCGGCGGCCGTGGGGTGGTCGAAGGCGATGCCCGCGGGCAGTCGCAGCCCGGTGGTCGCGCTGAGGCGGTCGCGGAGTTCGACGGAGGTCAGCGAGTCGAAGCCCAGATCGGCGAAGGCCCGCTGCGCGGCGATGTCCTCGGCCGAGCGGTAAGCGAGCGCGGCGGCGGCCTCGGTGCGGACCAGGTCGGTCAGCTGCCGGATCCGCTCGGCGGGGGGCATGGACCGCAGCCCGGCGGCGAACTCGGTCGCGACGCCACCGGAGGCCTCCATGTCGGCGGCGTCGACGAACTCCTCCAGCAGCGGGCTGGGGCGCCCGCTGGTGAAGGCGGCGCCGAAGCGGCTCCAGTCGACATCCGCGACGGTGACGCAGGTGTCGCCCGTGTCGAGGGCGTCCCCGAGCGCGGCGAGCGCGCGGGCGGGGTCGAGGGCGTTCAGACCGCGGCGGCGCAGGGCCTCCTCGGCCTCGGCGTCCACGAGCATGCCGGACTCGGCCCAGGGCCCCCAGGCCACCGAGGTGGCAGGCAGCCCCAGCCCGCGGCGGTGCTCGGCCAGGGCGTCCAGGTAGGCGTTGGCCGCCGCGTACGCGGGCTGACCGCCGCTCCCCCACACGCCGGCGATCGACGAGAACAGCACGAACGCGTCCAGGTCGGTGCCGGCGAGCAGTTCGTGCAGGTGGGACGCGCCGTCCACCTTGGCGCGCAGGACCTCGGCGAACTCCTCGCCGGTGACCGCCGCCAGCGGCTGCGTGCCGTTCACGCCCGCGGTGTGGATCACGGCCGTGACGGGGCGCGCGGCCAGCACTGCGGCCAGGGCGTCACGGTCGGCGACGTCGCACGCGACGGCCTCGGCCCGTACGCCACGTTCCGCGAGCGCGGCGATCAGGTCGGCCGCGCCCGGCGCGTCGGGCCCGCGACGGCTCGTCAGGACGAGATCACGCGCGCCGCGCTCCGCCAGCCAGTGGGCCACGCGGGCGCCGAGACCGCCGGTGCCGCCGGTCACCAGCACGGTCCCCGAGGGCCGCCAGGGCTCGGTGGAGCCGTCCGCGGAGCCGGAAGCGGCACCGGAGGCGGGCGCCGAGGCGGCTGCGGGGCCGGTCAGCGGGGCCCGGCGCAGCCGTCGGGCCAGTACACCGGATTCCCGTACCGCCACCTGGTCCTCGCCGTCGGCGTGGGTGAGGACGGCGAGGAGCCGGGCCGCGGCACGGCGGTCGAGCGTGGCGGGCAGGTCGATCAACCCGGCCCATTTGCTGGGTAGTTCGAGTGCGGCGACGCGGCCCATGCCCCACAGCAGGGCGCCCGAGGGCTCGGTGAGCCGGTCGGCCCGGCCCACGGCGACGCTGCCGCGCGTCAGCACCCACAGCGGTGCGGGAGGGTCGACGCGGAGGAGCGGCAGCAGATCGTCCGGTCCGGACGGCAGACAGACCACTCCCGCGACATCGGCGAAGGAGTCGAGTGCGGCGTCGAACGGGGCTCCGACGACGCTGCCGGAGAAGGCCTCGGCGAGATCGTCGGGGACCGAGCCGTCGGCGGTGAGCACGAGCCAGGTACCGGTGGTCAGGGCGGGCCGCTCGGGCAGCGGCTGCCAGACGGCTCGGTAGCGCCACGAGTCGAGCACGGCGCGCTCGCGCCGACCGCCGCGCCAGGCGGACAGCGCGGGGAGGACGGCGTCGAGCGTGTCGGTGTCGAGGCCGAGGGTCCGGGCGACCTCGGCTGCGTCCTGCCGCTCGATGGCCTCCCAGAACCTGCTCTCCACGGCGTCGGCCCCGGCCGCGGTCCGCGGGGCGGGGTCGATCCAGTAGCGGCGCCGCTGGAACGCGTAGGTGGGCAGACCGTCGGACCGTACGGGACCCGCCGGTAGGAGGGCGGACAGGTCCACGGCCACGCCGTGGACGTGCAGCGTCGCCACGGCGCGCAGCAGCGACTCGGGCTCGGGGTTCTCGGCGCGCTGTGCGGGCACGGCCGTGACGGGACGCCCGTCGAGGCAGCGCCGGGCGGCGCCGGTGAGGGTGCCGTCCGGGCCCAGCTCCAGGAAGACCCCGGCGCCGGATTCGTGAGCCTGACGTACGGCGTCGGCGAAGCGGACGGGCTCGCGGATCTGACCCACCCAGTAGGCGGGCGTGGCCATGTCGCCCGGAGCCGTGGCCACGAGGGGGATCGTCGGGGGGTGGTAGGTCAGCGACTCCGCGACGGCCGCGAACTCCGCCAGCATCGGCTCCATCAGATGCGAGTGGAAGGCGTGCGAGACCGCCAGCCGCTTCACCCGCACGTTCTGGGCGCGCAGCCGCTCCTCCAGGGCGTCGACCGCGTCCGCGTCACCGGAGACCGTCACCGACGCCGGCCCGTTCACCGCCGCCAGACACACACCCTCGGGCAGGTCCAGACCGTCCTCGGCCGCCTCCACGGCCAGCATCGCACCGCCCTGCGGCAGCGCCTCCATCAACCGGCCACGCGCCGACACCAGCGCACACGCGTCATCCAGCGACAGCACACCCGCCACATGCGCGGCCGCCAACTCGCCTATCGAATGACCCACCAGCACATCCGGCACCACACCCCACGACTCCACCAACCGGAACAGCGCCACTTCCAGAGCGAACAGCGCGGGCTGCGTGTACTCGGTCCGGCCCAGGATGTCGTCGTCGGTGCCGAACACCACCTCCCGCAACGGCCGGTCGAGATCCACCCGCGCACACACCGCATCGAACGCCTCGGCGAACACCGGGAACGCCTCATACAGCCCACGCCCCATCCCGACCCGCTGCGCACCCTGACCCGAGAACAGGAAGGCGGTCCGGCCTGAGACGTTCGTGCCGCGGACGACGGCAGCGCTCGTGCGGTCCTCCGCGAGGTCGGTGAGGCCCGCTAGCAGGTCGTCCCGGCCGGAACCGAGCACGACGGCACGGTGGTCGAGGGCCGCCCGGCCGGCGGCGAGGGTGCGGGCGTGGCCGACGAGATCGGCCCCGGGGTGCTCGTCGAGGGCCTGATGCAGCCGGGCCGCCTGAGCGCGCAGTGCGTCGGCCGTCCGGCCGGAGACCGGCCAGGCGAGGACCGGCGGTACGGCGACGGGCGCGGCGTCCGGCACCGTCTCCGGGGCCGGGGCCTGCTCGATGACGACATGGGCGTTGGTGCCGCTGATGCCGAACGACGACACACCGGCCCGGCGCGGTCGGTCCGCCTCCGGCCACGGGCTGTGCTCGGTGAGCAGGGCGACGGCGCCAGCGGACCAGTCCACGTGCGGCGTCGGCTCGTCCACGTGCAGGGTGCGGGGCAGTTCGGCGTGGCGGAGCGCCATGACCATCTTGACGACGCCGGCCAGGCCGGCGGCGGCCTGGGTGTGGCCGATGTTCGACTTCAACGAACCGAGCCGCAGCGGCTGGTCGCGCTGCCCGCCGTACTCGGCGATCAGGGCCTGCGCCTCGATCGGGTCGCCGAGCCGCGTACCCGTACCGTGCGCCTCCACCGCGTCCACGTCGGTCGGCTCTAGGCCCGCCGAGGCGAGCGCGGCCCGGATCACCCGCTGCTGGGCGGGGCCGTTGGGCGCGGTGAGTCCGTTGGAGGCGCCGTCCTGGTTGACGGCCGAGCCACGCACCAGGGCGAGGACCTCGTGACCGTTGCGGACGGCGTCGGAGAGCCGTTCCACCAGGACGACCGCGACACCCTCGGACCAGCCCGTGCCGTCGGCGGTGGACGCGAAGGACTTGCAGCGCCCGTCCTTCGCGAGACCGTCCTGCTTGGCGAACTCGCTGAATCCGGCCGTCGTGGGCATCACGGCGACGCCGCCCACGACGGCGAGGTCGCACTCGCCGGTGCGCAGCGCCCGCGCGGCGAGGTGCAGCGCGACCAGCGACGACGAGCAGGCGGTGTCCACGGTGAGCGCTGGGCCCTCGAGCCCGTACGTGTAGGCGAGGCGCCCGGACAGCACGCTGTTGGAGGTACCGGTGAGCAGGTGCCCACCGACCTCGTCGGGCGGCGTGGTGCCGGTGCCGTATCCGCTGTTCGAAGCGCCGACGAAGACGCCCGCGCGGCTGCCGCGCAGCGAGGTCGGGTCGATGCCGCCCCGTTCGAACGTCTCCCACGAGGTCTCCAGGAGCAGCCGCTGCTGCGGGTCCATGGCGAGCGCCTCGCGCGGGGAGATGCCGAAGAGTTCGGCGTCGAACTCGGCGGCGTCGTGGAGGAAGCCGCCCTCGGCCGTGTGGTCGAGGGCGTCGAGCTCCCAGCCGCGGTCGGTCGGGAATCCGGAGATGCCGTCGCCGCCCCGGGCGACCAGCTGCCACAGGTCCTCGGGCGAGCGCACGCCGCCGGGCAGGCGGGTGCCCATGGCGACGATGGCGAGGGGCTCGTCGGCGGTGACGGTTCCCGAGCCGTGGACGGGTGCCGGGTCGGTGCCGCCGAGCAGTTCGTCGCGGATCCGGGCGGCGAGCAGCAGCGCGGTGGGGTGGTCGAAGACCAGCGCGGCGGGCAGCGACAGGCCGGTGGTCGCCGCGAGACGGTCGCGCAGTTCGACGGCGGTCAGCGAGTCGACACCGAGTTCGCGGAAGGTCGCCGCCGCGTCGACGGCGGTGCGGTCCCGGTGCCCCAGGACCTCTGCGGCGGTCGTGGTCACCAGGTCGAGCACGACCCGCTCCCGCTCGGCTGCGGGCAGCGCGGTGAGCCGGTCGCGCAGGACCGCGCCGGCCGCCGGCTCGGGGGCGGTGGCGGCGTCCCCCACCTCGGGGAGCTCGGTCAGGAGCGGGCTCGGCCGGGTGGCGGTGAAGGTGGCGGCGAAGCGCTCCCAGTCCACGTCGGCGATGGTCACGCACGCGTCGCCGGAGGCGACGGCGCGGTCCAGGGCGGTGACGGCCGACTCGGGGTCGAGCGGACGCAGGCCACGCCGGCGCAGGTGGGCCGTCGCCTCGTCGCTCGCCGCCATTCCGGCCTCGGCCCATGGGCCCCAGGCGACGGAGGTGGCGGGCAACCCCGCGGCGCGGCGGTGTTCGGCCAGCGCGTCGAGGTGGGCGTTGGCCGCGGCGTAGGCGGCCTGCCCGCCGCTGCCCCACACACCGGCGATGGACCCGTAGGTGACGAACGCGGTGAGCGAGTCGATTCCCCGGGTGAGGTCGTCGAGGACGCGGGCGGCGTCGGCCTTGGCGCGCAGCACGGCGCCGAGGCGCTCCTCGGTCAGCTCGGTGAGGACGTTGTCGTCGCCGATGCCGGCCGCGTGCACCACGGCGGTGAGCGGGTGGGCCGAGGGCACGCCGGCGAGCACGGCGGCGACCGCGTCACGGTCGGCGGCGTCGCAGGCCACCACCGTGGCGGTGGCACCGAACCGGGCCAGCTCGGCCACGAGTTCGGCGGCGCCGGGGGCGTCGGGCCCGCGGCGGCCGGTGAGGACGAGGTGCGGGGTGCCGCGCTCGGCGAGCGTACGGGCGAGGCGGGAGCCGAGGGCTCCGGTGCCGCCGGTGATGAGGACGGTGCCGTCCGGGCGCCAGGGCGCGGCGGCGGGCTCGGGCGCGGCGTGGCGCAGACGGCGGGCGAAGATGCCGCTGTCACGGATCGCGAGCTGGTCCTCGACGCCGATGCCGGCCAGGACCGCGGCCAGCCGGGCGCCCGCCCTGCGGTCCAGCGTCCCGGGAAGGTCGAGGAGTCCGCCCCAGCGGTCGGGGTGCTCCAGTGCGGCAACCCGGCCGAGCCCCCAGACCTGCGCGGCGTCGGGGTCGGTGAGCGGGTCGAGGCGCCCGGTGGAGACGGCTCCCCTGGTGGCGACCCAGCAGCGCACCTCGGCGTCGGCCCGGTCGAGGGCCTGGAGAAGGGTGAGCAGGCCGCCCACGTCGGGGCGCAGGGCCAGAACCCCGGCCAGGTCGTCGGCGAGGAGCAGTTCGGGGCGGACGTCGGCGGGTGCGCACTCGGCGACGTCGGCGCCGGCGGCGCGCAGCGCCTCGGCCACCTCGGGGTGGGGGGCGCCGACGAGCAGCCAGGTGCCGGTGAGCGTGGCCTCGGGCCCGCTGTCCAGCGGCGTCCAGGCGGTGCGGTACCGCCAGGACTCCACCAGGGAGCGCTTGCGGCTCTCGCGGCGCCAGGTGGTGAGGGCGGGCAGCACGGTGTCCAGGCCCGTGTCGGTGTCGTCCAGGTCGAGCGCGGCGGCCACCGCGCCCCGGTCGGCCGCGTCGACGGCCTCCCAGAACCGTTCCTCGGCCTCGCCGGTCGCCTCGCCCGTGGCACGGGCGGGCGTGGCGTCGAGCCAGTAGCGCTCACGCTGGAAGGCGTACGGGGGCAGCTCGACCAGCCGTCCGCCCGCGGTGAGGCGGGTGGGTTCCAGGGGCGCGCCGTGGCTGTGCAGACGGGCGACGGCGCGCAGTGGACCGGCGGCCTCGCCGGGGCCGGAGCGCAGGGCGGGAACGGCGACCGCGTCCGCGGCGATGTGCGGGACGAGCGCGGACAGGGTGCCGTCCGGGCCGATTTCGAGGAAGCGGGTGTGCTCGGTGAGGGAGGCGATGGCGTCGGCGAAGCGGACCGGCTCGCGGATCTGACCCACCCAGTAGGCGGGCGTGGCCACGTCACCGGGCGCCGTGGCCACGACGGGAATGGTCGGGGGGTGGTAGGTCAGCGACTCCGCGACGGCCGCGAACTCCGCCAGCATCGGCTCCATGCGGTGTGAGTGGAAGGCGTGGGAGACCGTCAGCCGCTTCACCCGCACGTTCTGGGCGCGCAGCCGTTCTTCCAGGGCGTCGATCGCGTCCGCGTCGCCGGAGACCGTCACCGACGTCGGCCCGTTGACCGCCGCCAGACCCACGCCCTCCGGCAGGTCCAGACCGTCCTCGGCCGCCTCCACCGCCAGCATCGCACCGCCCTGCGGCAGCGCCTCCATCAACCGGCCACGCGCCGACACCAGCGCACACGCGTCATCCAGCGACAACACACCCGCCACATGCGCAGCCGCCACCTCACCCACCGAATGACCCACCAGCACATCCGGCACCACACCCCACGACTCCACCAACCGGAACATTGCCACTTCCAGAGCGAACAGCGCGGGCTGCGTGTACTCGGTCCGGCCCAGGATGTCGTCGTCGGTGCCGAACACCACCTCCCGCAACGGCCGGTCGAGATCCACCCGCGCACACACCGAATCGAACGCCTCGGCGAACACCGGGAACGCCTCATACAACCCACGCCCCATCCCGACCCGCTGCCCACCCTGACCCGAGAACAGGAACACCGTCCCGCCGCCTCGGACGGTGGCCGTCGGTGTCTCACCGGCTGCGAG
Organism: Streptomyces sp. GSL17-111; assembly: GCF_037911585.1. Lineage (NCBI taxonomy): Bacteria > Bacillati > Actinomycetota > Actinomycetes > Kitasatosporales > Streptomycetaceae > Streptomyces > Streptomyces sp. GSL17-111. The sequence goes on along the minus strand of NZ_JBAJNS010000001.1, from coordinate 5,832,883 downwards.
CGCGGTCAGCTCGGCGAGGAGCTCCGTGCGGTCGGCGGCGATCAGCGTGGCACGGTGGTCCAGGGCGGGCCGGGACACGGCCAGGGAGTGGGCCAGGTCGACGGGGCGCAGGGTCTCGTCGCGCTCCAGCAGGTCGAGCAGCCGGGCCGCCTGGCCCGTGAGTGCGGGGGCGGATCGCGCCGAGATGCGGACCGGCACCGGGTGCGCGGGAGCGGACGCGGCCGACGGTGCGGAGGACGCGGGCGGCTCGGGCGCCTGCTCCATGATGACGTGCGCGTTGGTGCCGCTCACGCCGAAGGAGGAGACGCCCGCGCGGCGCGGCCGGTCGGCCGACGGCCAGGGGTGTGCCTCGGTGAGCAGGGACATGGTGCCGGCCGACCAGTCCACGTGCGGCGTCGGCTCGTCGGCGTGCAGGGTGCGGGGCAGGACGCCGTGGCGCAGCGCCTCGATGGTCTTGATGATGCCACCGACACCGGCGGCGGCCTGGGCGTGCCCGATGTTCGACTTCAGTGACCCGAGGTAGAGCGGCCGGCTCGGGTCGCGGTCCTGGCCGTAGGTGGCCAGCAGCGCCTCCGCCTCGATCGGGTCGCCGAGCCGAGTGCCCGTGCCGTGCGCCTCGACCAGGTCGACGTCGGAGGGCGCCAGGCCCGCTGAGGCCAGAGCGGTGCGGATGACGCGCTGCTGGGAGGGGCCGTTGGGGGCGGTCAGGCCGTTGGACGCGCCGTCCTGGTTGACGGCCGAGCCGCGCACCACGGCCAGGACCCGGTGCCCGTTGCGGACGGCGTCGGAGAGCCGCTCCACGAGCAGCATGCCGACGCCCTCGGACCAGCCGGTGCCGTCGGCGTCCGCCGAGAACGGCTTGCACCGGCCGTCGGCCGACAGGCCGCGCTGGCGGGAGAACTCGGTGAAGATCGCTGGGGTCGCCATCATGCTGACGCCGCCGGCCAGGGCCATGGTGCACTCGCCGCTGCGCAGCGACTGCACGGCCAGGTGCAGCGCGACCAACGACGACGAGCACGCCGTGTCGACGGTGACGGCCGGGCCCTCCAGCCCGTACGTGTAGGCGAGGCGTCCGGAGGCGACGCTGGTGGAGCTGCCGGTGAGGAAGTGGCCCTCGACGCCCTCGGGGAGGCGTACGCCCACGCCGTAGCCGGACGAGGCGGCTCCGACGAAGACGCCCGCCTGGCTGCCACGGAGCACGTGCGGGTCGATGCCCGCGTGTTCGAAGGTTTCCCAGGACGTTTCGAGGAGCAGTCGCTGCTGCGGGTCCATCGCCAGCGCCTCGCGCGGCGAGATGTCGAAGAGGCCCGCGTCGAACTCGGCGGCGTCGGAGAGGAATCCGCCGGCGCGGGCGTAGGTGGTGCCGACGCGGTCGGGGTCCGGGTCGTACAGCGTGTCCAGGCCCCAGCCGCGGTCCGTGGGGAACGGTCCGGTGGCGTCGCCGCCCTCGGAGACCAGTCGCCACAGGTCCGCCGGGCCGTTCACCCGGCCGGGGAAGCGGCAGGCCATGCCGACGACGGCGATGGGCTCGTCGGCGGCTGCGGCCGCCGCGACGGCCACGTGGGCCGTCGTGCCGTCGGCGAGCAGCTCGCGCAGGTGGGCGGCGAGGGCCGCCGGGGTCGGATGGTCGAAGACGAGGCCGGCGGGCAGCCGCAGCCCGGTGGCCGCGTTGACGCGGTTGCGGAGTTCGACGGAGGTCAGCGAGTCGAAGCCGAGTTCCCTGAACACCCGGTCCGGGGCGACCGATTCCACGCCGGCGTGCCCGAGGACGGCGGCGGCCTCCGCGCGTACGAGCCCGGTGAGCAGGCGGTGTTGTTCGGCGGCGGGGAGCGCCGCCAGGCGTTCGGCGAGCCCCGAACCGCCGGTGACGGTACCGGCGACGCGGCGGACGGGGGCACGGACCAGGCCGCGGAGCAGCGCGGGCACGGGCCGCAGCGTCCGGGCGGTGGTCAGGTCGAAGCGCAGGGGCAGCAGGTACGGCAGGCCGGTGGCGTGGGCGGCGTCAAAGAGGGCGAGCCCTTCGTCGGTGGCGAGCGCACCGCCGACGCGCGTCGCACGAGCGACACCGGTGGCGTCGAGGCCGCCGCTGATCGCGCTCTCCTCGGCCCACAGACCCCAGCCGAGGGCGGTCGCGGCGAGTCCGCGGGTACGGCGGTGCTGGGCCAGCGCCTCCAGGAATGCGTTGGCGGCGGCGTAGTTGGCCTGGCCGGGGGAGCCGAAGGCCGAGGAGGCGGAGGCGTAGAGGGTGAAGAGGGCCAGGTCGTGTCCGGCGGTCAGCTCGTGCAGATTGAGCGCGGCGCGGGCCTTGGGGCCGAAGACACCGGTGATCCGCTGCGGCGTCAGCGCCTCGATGACGCCGTCGTCGGCGACACCGGCCGCGTGCACGACTCCGATGAGCGGGTGCTGGGCGGGGACGTCCGCCAGGAGCGCGGCGAGCGCGTCCCGGTCGGTGACGTCGCAGGCCGCGATCCGTACCCGTGCGCCGAGCGCGTCCAGTTGTCCGGCCAGTTCCCGGGCGCCGGGCGCGTCGGGGCCGCTGCGGCTGACGAGCAGCAGGTGCCGTACGCCGCGCTGCTCGACCAGGTGGCGGGCGAGCCGCTGCCCGAGGACTCCGGTGCCGCCGGTGACCAGGACCGTGCCGTCGGGGTCGAGGGCACGCGGCAGTGTCAGGACGTTCTTGCCGACGTGGCGGCCGGCGCCGACGTGTCGGAAGACCTCCGCCGCCTGGCGGACGTCCCAGGTGCGCGCGGGCAGCAGGGTGAGGTCGCCCGTGCGGAACAGGTCGAGGACCTCCCGCAGCATCGCCTGGAGCCGGTCGGGGCCCGCCTCGCCGAGGTCGAAGGCACGGTAGGTGCGGTCGCCGAACGAGGCCGGGTCCCGCAGGTCCGCCTTGCCCATCTCGACGAACCGGCCGCCGGGGGCCAGCAGTCGCACCGAGGCGTCGATGAACTCGGCCGCGAGCGAGTTGAGGACGACGTCCACGCCGCGCCCCGCGGTGCGCGCGGCGAACGCCGCTTCGAAGCCGAGGTCCCGCGAGGAGGCGAGGTGTGCGGCGTCGAGGCCGGTCGCCGCCCACTTGGCGGGCGAGGCCGTTCCGTACACCTCGGCGCCCATGTGGTGGGCGATCTGCACGGCGGCCATGCCCACGCCGCCGGCGGCGGCGTGGACCAGCACGGACTCGCCGGGTGCCAGTTCGGCCAGGTCCACCAGCGCGTAGTACGCCGTCAGGAACGCCATCGGCACGGTGGCGGCGTCCGTGAAGGTCCACTCCTGCGGTACCGGCGCCACCATCCGCCGGTCGACCACGGCGAGCGGCGCGAAGCCACCCGCGAAGAGGCCGAAGACGCGGTCGCCGGGAGCGAGGTCCGTGACGCCGGAGCCGACCTCGACGACGGTGCCCGCACCCTCCGACCCCATCAGGGCCGAGGGGTCGGGGTACTGCCCGAGGGCGATCAGGACGTCGCGGAAGTTGACGCCGGTCGCGCGGACCGCGATCCGCACCTCGCCGGGCGCCAGCTCGGCGGCCGTCTCGGGGGCGGGGGTGAGCGCCAGGTCGCGCAGCGAGCCGGAGGAGCGGTCGGCGGTGAGCCGCCAGGTTTCCGTGCCGGGGAGGGCGAGGGCACCGGACGCGGACGCGCGGGCCAGCCGGGGCGCGAACAGGGTCCCGTCGCGGAGGGCGAGCCAGGGTTCGTCGCCGTGCGCGAGCACGGCGAGCAGGTCGTCGTCGAGGGCGGTGCCGCTGTCGACGTCGAGGAGGACGAACCGGTCGGGGTGCTCGGCCTGGGCGGAGCGTACGAGTCCGCCGACGGCCGCGGCGGACAGACCGGTGACGTCGTCACCGGTCGTGGCGGCTGCTGCCGAACGGGTGACCAGCACCAGACGCGACGCGGCGAACCGGTCGTCGGCCAGCCACGCCTGGAGTCCGGCCAGGACCTCCGTGACGACGGAGTCGGCGTCGGTCCCGGTGGCGGAATCGGCCACGGGCCATGCGACGACGTCGGGGGCCGCGCCGGAGAACCCGGCCAGGAAGGTCTCGAGTCCCCGGGTGGCAGTGGCGGACGAGCCCCGCCGTTCGGGCGTGGGTACGGCCGTCCAGTCGAGCGTGAACAGGGCGTCGTCGTGGCGCGGGCCGACGGCGGACGCGGCCCGCAGGGTGAGCGAATCGACGGTGGCGACGGGGCCGCCCCCCGGGTCGCTGATCCGCAGCGTCCAGGTGTCCGACCCGGCGGGTGCCAGGTGGACGCGGAGCCGGGTGGCACCGGTCGCGTGCAGGGCGGCGCCCTCCCACGCGAAAGGCAGACCGGCCCGCTCCGGGTCGAGACCGGTCAGGTGCAGGGCCGCGTCGAGCAGTGCGGGGTGCAGTCCGCAGCGGCCCGCCTCGCGATGGGCGGCGTCGGGCAGTTCCACCTCGGCGTACAGGTCGTCGCCGTCCCGCCAGGCGGCCTTCAGCCCCTGGAAGACAGGGCCGTACGCAAACCCGGCCGCGGTGGCGCGCCCGTAGAAGCCGTTGAGGTCCACCGGCTCGGCCTCCGGCGGCCATACCTGTGCCTCGGGGGCCGGGGCGTCGACGGAGGCGGCGAGCACGCCGGAGGCGTTGGCGGTCCACTCCTCCTCGCCGTCGGGACGTGAGTGGATCTCCAGACGGCGCGTGCCGTCCTCGTCCTCCGCCCCCGCGCTGACCTGGATCTGGACACCGCCGCGTGCGGGCAACACCAGCGGTACGGCGAGGGTGAGGTCCTCCACGGTCCCACAGCCGACGTACTCCCCCGCCTGCCAGGCGAGTTCGACGAACGCGGTGCCCGGGACGAGCACATGTCCGTGGATCGTGTGGTCGGTGAGCCAGCCGTGCGTGGCAGCGCTGAGCCGGCCGGTGAGCAGCACCCCTCCCCCGACGGCCAGCGACACGGCGGCGCCCAGCAGCGGGTGACCGGCCGCGCCGAGCCCGGCGGACGTCAGGTCCCCGGATCCGATCCGGGCGCTCGGCCAGTACGTCTGCCGCTCGAACGGGTAGGTGGGCAGCTCCACGCGCCCGGCGCCCGCCGCGGCGAGCGGCGCCGCCCAGTCGACCCGGGCGCCGTGTACATGGGCGCGCGCGATGCCGTGCAGCAGCGACGCGGCCTCGTCGCGACCGGGGCGCAGAGTGGTGACGGTGGTCGCGTCGTCGGCGATGTGCGGGACGAGCGCGGACAGGGTGCCGTCCGGGCCGAGTTCGAGGAAGCGGACGGCACCGGCGTCGTCGGCCCGGCGCACGGCGTCGGCGAAGCGGACGGGCTCGCGGATCTGGCCCACCCAGTAGGCGGGCGTGGCCACGTCGCCCGGAGCCGTGGCCACCACGGGGATCGTCGGGGGGTGGTAGGTCAACGACTCCGCGACCGCCGCGAACTCCGCCAGCATCGGCTCCATACGGTGTGAGTGGAAGGCGTGGGAGACCGTCAGCCGCTTCACCCGCACGTTCTGGGCGCGCAGCCGCTCCTCCAGGGCGTCGACCGCGTCCGCGTCACCGGAGACCGTCACCGACCCCGGCCCGTTCACCGCCGCCAGACACACACCCTCCGGCAGGTCCAGACCGTCCTCCGCCGCCTCCACGGCCAGCATCGCACCGCCCCGCGGCAGCGCCTCCATCAACCGACCACGCGCCGACACCAGCGCACACGCGTCATCCAACGACAACACACCCGCCACATGTGCAGCCGCCACCTCACCCACCGAATGACCCACCAGCACATCCGGCACCACACCCCAGGACTCCACCAACCGGAACAACGCCACCTCGACCGCGAACAACGCAGGCTGAGCGTAGACCGTGCGGTCCAACGCCTCACCGTCCCCGAACACCACCTCCCGCAACGGCCGATCAAGATCCACCCGCGCACACACCGCATCGAACGCCTCGGCGAACACCGGGAACGCCTCATACAACCCACGCCCCATCCCGACCCGCTGCGCACCCTGACCCGAGAACAGGAAGGCGGTCCGGCCAGGGGCCGTCATACCGGACTCGGTCTCCGGCGGAACCGTCCCCTCGGCGAGTCCGGCGAGGGCACGCAGCGCGTCGTCACGGCCCGCCGCGAGCACCACGGCCCGCGCGGTGAGCGAGGCGCGGGTGGTGGCCAGCGAGTGACCGACGTCGGCCAGGCGTGTTTCGGGCCGCTCGGCGAGCAGGGCGTGGAGACCGGCGGCCTGGTCGCGCAGGGCGCGCGGGGTGCGGGCGGAGAGCGGGAGCGGGATCAGGGGCGGTTCCGCGGCCACGGGCGCCGGCGTCGCCGGGGCGTCCCCGACCTCGGGCCCGGGCTCGGGTGCCTGTTCCAGGACCGTGTGCGCGTTGGTGCCGCTCACACCGAACGAGGAGACGGCAGCACGCCGGGTCCGGCCGGCGCCGGACCAGGGGCGGTTCTCGGTGAGCAACCGGACGTCACCGGCGGACCATTGCACCTGCCGGGTGGGCTCGTCGGCGTGCAGGGTGCGGGGCAGGACGCCGTGCCGCAGCGCCATGACCGCCTTGATGACACCGGCGACACCGGCGGCGGCCTGGGTGTGGCCGATGTTCGACTTCACCGACCCCAGCCACAGGGGCTGGTCGGCCTCCCGCCCCCGACCGTACGTCGCCAGCAACGCCTGCGCCTCGATCGGGTCACCCAGCCGCGTCCCCGTCCCGTGCGCCTCCACCAGGTCGACATCGGAGGGCGCCAGGCCCGCCGAGGCCAGCGCGTCACGGATGACCCGCTGCTGGGAGGGGCCGTTCGGGGCGGTCAGGCCGTTGGACGCGCCGTCCTGGTTGACGGCCGAGCCACGCACCACGGCGAGCACGTCGTGCCCGTTGCGGACGGCGTCGGAGAGCCGCTCCACCAGCAGCACGCCCACGCCCTCGCCCCAGCCGGTGCCGTCCGCGCCGTCGCCGAACGCCTTGCACCGGCCGTCGGCCGCGAGGCCCCGCTGGCGGCTGAACTCGACGAAGGCGGCGGGCGTGGCCATCACGGTGACGCCGCCGGCGAGCGCCATGGTGCACTCGCCCCTACGCAGCGACTGGATGGCGAGGTGCAGCGCCACCAGGGACGCCGAGCACGCGGTGTCGATGGTGAGGGCGGGGCCTTCGAGCCCGAAGACGTAACTGAGACGGCCGGACAGCACGCTGGCGACGGCTCCTGTGGCCAGGTAGCCCTCTGCGGCCGCCGGGTCGGCGGCGAGCGCGGTCGCGTAGTCCTGCCCGTTGGTGGCGGCGAAGACGCCGACCCGGCGGCCGCGCAGCGACTTCGGATCGATGCCCGCGCGTTCGAAGACCTCCCACGAGGTCTCCAGGAGGAGCCGCTGCTGCGGGTCCATGGCGACTGCCTCGCGCGGCGATATCTCGAAGAGCCCGGCGTCGAACTCGGCCGCCTCGTGCAGGAATCCGCCCTCGTGGGCGTAGCTGCCGCCGCCACGCTCGGGGTCAGGGTCGAGCAGCGCGTCGAGGTCCCAGCCCCGGTCGGACGGGAACGGTCCGACCGCGTCACGGCCCTCGGTGACCAACTCCCACAGCTGTTCCGGGGTGCGCACCCCGCCGGGGTAGCGGCAGGCCATGGCCACGACGGCGATGGGCTCGGAGTCACGATCCTCCTGCTCGCGCAGTCGCTGGTGCGCCTGCCGGAGCTCACCCGTGACGAACTTCAGGTGATCGAGCAGCTTCTCTTCATTCGCCATCAGCGTGACTCCCAGCAGGCGGGACCGTACGTGTCATCAGGACTTGCCGAATTCTTTGTGGATCAGGTCGAAGAGATCGGACGCGCTCGCCGACTCCAGGTCGATCTCCTCGCCCCCGCCGTCGGGCCCGGAACCGGCGGCGGGGGCTCCGCCCGCGGTGCGGAGCCGGTCGGTCAGATCGCGCAGCCGCGCGAGCAGGAAGGCCGTCTCCTCCGCGTCGGGCGGAGTGTCGACGAGCGCGGCCTCGAACGTCTCCAGACGGGCGACCGCGCTCCCCGTGCCCGCCGATCCGCCGGCCGGGCCGGGGCCGCCGGCCAGGTGCTCACGCAGGTACGCGGCGAGCGCGGCGGGGGTCGGGTGGTCGAACGCCACGGTCGCGGGCAGCGTCAGACCGGTGGCGGCGTCGAGCAGGTTGCGCAGCTCGACCGCCATCACCGAGTCGGTGCCCAGGTCCCGGAACTGCCGGTCCGGGTCGATGGCGGCCGAGGTGCGGTGGCCGAGTGCGGCGGCGGTCCGGGAGACGACCAGATCGAGCAGGATGCGTTCCTGTTCGGCCAGCGGCGCCCGGGCAAGCCGCGCCACAAGCTCCGCGCCCTGTGCCGGCCCGTCGTGGACGGGCGGCGTGGGCCGGGGCGCCGCGGGCAGCAGGTCGAGCAGCCGCCCGCCGCGCCCGGCGTCCAGAACGGGACCGAAGCGGCTCCAGTCGATGCCTGCCACGCAGACCGTCGTCCGGTCCTCGGCGAGGACGTCGTCGAGCGCGAGGAGGGCGTCGTCCGGGGCCAGGGGGGTCACTCCGGTGCGCTGCTGCTGTTCGCCGGCGGTCGTCGCCGCGCCGAGTCCCGCGCCGGCCCACGGGCCCCACGCGAGGGCCGTGGTGGTACGGCCGGCGGCGCGGCGCGCCTCGGCGAAGGCGTCGAGCGCCGCGTGGCCCGCGGCGTAGGCGGCCTGCCCAAGGTTGCCGACGACCCCGGCGAAGGACGTGAAGAGGACGAAGTGGTCCAGTCGATGATCGGCGGTCAGCTCATCGAGGTGGCGTACGGCCGACAGCCGTGTGTGGAGCAGGCCCGCGACGGTGTCGGGGCTCAGTGAGCCGATCACACCGTCGGCCACTGTCCCGGCCGCGTGGACGATACCGGTGAGCGGCAGCTCCTCCGGTATGTCGGCGAGCAGTTCGGCCAGTGCGGCACGGTCGGTGACATCACAGGCGGCGAAAGTGACGCGGCTGCCGAGCACGGTGAGTTGGGCGGCCAGTTCACCGGCTCCGGGCGCGTCCTGGCCCCGGCGTCCGACGAGCAGCAGGTGCGGGGCGCCGTGCCGGGCGAGCCGACGGGCGGTGTGTGCGCCGAGCGCACCGGTCCCGCCGGTGACAAGCACCGTGCCCGTGGGCCGCCAGCCGTCGGCCGTGCGGTCCGCGCCGCCGGAGGAGCTTTCGACGAGGCGTCTGCCGAGCACACCGGTACGGCGGATCGCGACCTGGTCCTCGGCCCCGCCCGCGCCGAGCAGCGCGGCCAGCCGTGCGCCGGTCCGGTCGTCCCACTCGGCCGGGAAGTCGACGAGGCCGCCCCAGGTGCGGGGCATCTCCAGGGCCGCGACCCGCCCAAAGCCCCATACGGCCGCCTGGTCCGGGTCGGGCGCGGGGTCGTCCGTGGAGACCCGTACCGCACCCTGGGTGGCGCACCACAGCGGACCGGGAACTCCGGCGTCGTCGAGAGCCTGCACGAGGGTGACCACAGCGGGCAGACCGCCCGCGCCGGGTGGCAGGGCCAGAACTCCGGCAGGTGCCGCCTCTCCGGTCGCGGCGCGCAGCCGCTCGGTGAGGGCGGCACGGTCGGTGGAGCCGGTGACGACGACGGTGCGGGCACCGGCGAGGCTCAGCGCGCGGCCCACCTGGTCGGCACGGTCGTCACCCGGCGGCGTGACCAGGAGCCAGGTGCCGTCCGGTCGACCGGCGCCTTCGGTGACCGGCACCCAGGTCACCTCGTACCGTCCTTCGGCGGAGACGGCCGGGCGTGCGGCCTGTGCGGCTTGAGGCCAGTAGCGGGTGTGCTGGAAGGGATAGGGCGGCAGGACGACAGGCGGTGTGTCGGGGAACGCCGCCGCCAGATCCACCGGCGTGCCGTCGACCCAGAGCCGAGCCAGAGCGTTGAACAGGCACTCGGTCTCCGGGCGGCCCCGACGGAGCACGGGTACGGCACCGGGGACGAGCGCGCTGAGCGCGCTGTCGGGTCCGAGTTCGAGGAAGCGGGCGTGCCCGGCGCCGTCGAGGGAGGCGATCGCGTCGGCGAAGCGGACGGGCTCGCGGATCTGGCCCACCCAGTAGGCGGGCGTGGCCATGTCGCCCGGAGCCGTGGCGACCAGGGGAATTGTCGGGGGGTGGTAGGTCAGCGACTCCGCGACCGCCGCGAACTCCGCCAGCATCGGCTCCATCAGATGCGAGTGGAACGCGTGCGAGACCACCAGCCGCTTCACCCGCACGTTCTGGGCGCGCAGCCGCTCCTCCAGGGCGTCGACCGCGTCCGCGTCACCGGAGACCGTCACCGACCCCGGCCCGTTCACCGCCGCCAGACACACACCCTCCGGCAGGTCCAGACCGTCCTCCGCCGCCTCCACCGCCAGCATCGCACCACCCTGCGGCAGCGCCTCCATCAACCGGCCACGCGCCGACACCAAAAGACACGCGTCATCCAACGACAACACACCCGCCACATGCGCCGCCGCCACCTCACCTATCGAATGACCCACCAGCACATCCGGCACTACACCCCACGACTCCACCAACCGGAACAGAGCCACCTCCAGGGCGAACAACGCGGGCTGGGTGTACCCCGTCCGCGCCAGCAGCTCCGCGTCCTCCCCGAACACCACCTCCCGCAACGAACGATCGAGATCCACCCGCGCACACACCGCGTCGAACGCGTCGGCGAACACCGGGAACGCCTCGTACAGCTCACGCCCCATCCCGACCCGCTGCGCACCCTGACCCGAGAACAGGAACACCGTCCGACCCTCGCGGGCCGTACCGCGGATGATCCCCGCGGCCGGTTCCTCCGCTGTCAGGGCAGACAGGCCCGCGGAGTAGTCGGGAAGGTCCCCGGCGAGGACGACGGCACGGTGCGTCCGGCCGAGGCTCGTCGTGGCGAGCGTCCGCCCCACCGCAACGGCGGGAAGGTCCGAAGTCTCGCACAGCGTCCTGAGCGTCTCCGCCCGGGCACGCAACGCCGCGTCGCAGTGGGCCGAGAACGCCCAGGGCAGTACGGAGTACTGGGCGACCGGCGCCGGCTGGGCGGCGGGCTCAGCCTGCTCCAGGACGACGTGGGCGTTGGTGCCGCTGATCCCGAAGGACGAGACGCCCGCCCGACGCGGTCGACCGGCCCGTGGCGCCCACGGAGTCGCCTCGGTGACCAGCCGCAGGCTGCCCCCGGTCCAGTCCACGGCCGGTGACGGCTCGTCGGCGTGCAGCGTACGGGGCAGGACGCCGTGATTCATCGCCAGCAGCATCTTGATGACGCCGGCGATGCCCGCCGCCGCCTGGGTGTGTCCGATGTTGGACTTGACCGAGCCGAGGTGGAGGGGTTCTGTGCGATCCCTGCCGTACGTGGCGAGCAGCGCCTCCGCCTCGATCGGATCACCGAGCCGGGTGCCCGTGCCGTGTGCCTCGACCGCGTCGACCTCCGACGGCCACAGCCGGGCCGACGCGAGAGCGGCCCGGATGACCCGCTGCTGCGCGGGACCGTTGGGGGCGGTGAGCCCGTTGGAGGCGCCGTCCTGGTTGACCGCGCTGCCCCGCAGGATGCCGAGCACCCGGCGGCCGGCGGCTCGCGCGTCCGAGAGCCGCTCAAGCAGCACCAGTCCGACTCCCTCGCCCCAGCCGGTCCCGTCGGCGGAGGCGGCGAACGCCTTGCAGCGCCCATCGGCGGCCAGGCCGCGCTGGTGGGCGAACTCCAGGAAGGCGAAGGGCCCGGACATGACGGTGACACCGCCCGCGAGCGCCATCGAGCACTCCCCCGACCGCAGCGACTGCGCCGCCAGGTGCAGGGCGACCAGCGACGACGAGCACGCCGTGTCGACCGTGATGGCCGGCCCTTCGAGGCCGTACGTGTAGGAGATCCGGCCGGAGAGCACACTGGCCGCGCTGCCGGTGGCCACGTGGCCCTCCACACCCGACCCGACGGCAGGGAAGAGACCGGCGTAGTCCTGACCGTTGGTGCCGGCGAACACACCGATGCGCTGGCTCCTGAGCGCGGCGGGGTCCAGACCCGCCCGTTCGAAGGTCTCCCAGGAGAGCTCCAGCATCAGCCGCTGCTGCGGGTCCATGGCCAGTGCCTCGCGCGGGGAGACGCCGAACAGGTCCGCGTCGAATCCGGCCGCGTCGGACAGGAAGGCGCCGCGGCGGGCGAAGTCGGGGGCGCCGCTCAGGTCCCACCCACGGTCAGCGGGGATGTCGCCCACCATGTCGAGACCTTCGGTGAGTAGCTCCCAGAACTCCTCCGGGGTGGCCGCGCCGGGGAACCGGCAGCCCATCGCGACGACGGCGACGGGGTCGTCGGCCGCGGGAGGAGAGGACACGGGAACGGGGGCCGCGTGCGCGGCGGCGCCGGTGAGTTCGGCACGCAACTGGGCGGCGAGGGCGGCCGGTGTCGGGTGGTCGAAGATCAGCCCCGCAGGAAGAGGGAGCCCGGTGGCGGCCCGCAGGGCGTTGCGCAACTCGACGGCGGTGAGCGAATCGAAGCCCAGGTCGCGGAAGGCCTTGTCGGGCGCGATCGTGGCAGCCGTGCCGTGGCCGAGCACGAAGGCGGCAAGGTTGCGCACCAGGTCCTCGGTGATCCGCCGTCGCTCGCCCTCGCCCGCGGCGGCGAGGCGTGCGGCGAGACCGGTGGCGCCGTTCGGGTCCTCGGCCCCGTCCGGTACATCGGCGGTGACGAGTTCGCGGAGCAGCCGACTCGGTCGCGCCGCGGTGAACCCGGAGGCGAACCGCGCCCAGTCGACATCGGCGACGACGACGGCCGCACCGCCACCGAGGACGTCGTCGCCGTGGGTGCCGTCGAGCGTCCGGCCCAGCACGGTGACGGCGAGGTCCGGGGGGAGCGGGCTGAGGCCGGAGCGGCGCAGCCGCTGGGTCAGCGCCTCGTCCTCGGCCATGCCGGTCTCCGCCCACGGCCCCCAGCCGATCGAGACGGCCGGCAGCCCCAGGGCTCGGCGGCGTTCGGCGAGCGCGTCCACGTGGGCGTTGGCGGCGGCGTAGTTGGCCTGGCCCGCGGTGCCGACGGCGCCGGTGAAGGACGAGAAGAGGACGAACGCGTCGAGCGGCAGGTCACGGGAGAGGACGTCGAGGTTCTCGGCGGCCAGGCTCTTGGACCGGAGCACGTGCTCGAAGCGGTCCGGGGTCAGGCTGTCGAGCACCCCGTCGTCCAGCACACCGGCGGAGTGGACGACGGCGGTGAGCGGGTGCTCCTCCGGTATGCCGGCCAGGAGCGCGGCGAGCGCGTCCCGGTCTGCGACGTCGCACGCCACAGCCGTCGCGGTGGTGCCCGCCGCAGCCAGTTCGGCGACCAGTTCGGCGGCGCCGGGCGCCTCGGGTCCGCGTCTGCCGACGAGGAGCAGGCGGGTGTGTCCGCGTGCGGCGAGCAGCCGGGCGACCCGGGCTCCGAGCGCGCCGGTGCCGCCGGTGACCAGCACGGTGCCGCTGGTACGGAGCGCGGGGGCATCGGCGGGGGGCGGCGTCGCCGCCTCGACGAGTCGGCGCGCGTGGACGCCGTCGGCGCGGACCGCGACCTGGTCCTCCGCGTCGCCCGCCTTCCCGCCGGCGAGTACCGCGCACAGCCGGTTTCCGGCGCGGACGTCCAGGGTGCCGGGCAGATCGAGCAGGCCGCCCCAGACATGGGGAAGTTCCAGGGCGGCGACCCGGCCGAAGCCCCAAATCTGGGCCTGGGCGGGGTCGGGCGGGCCGTCGGCACGGCCGGTCGAGACCGCTCCGCGGGTGAGCGCCCACACGGGGACGTCGGCGTCGGCACAGGCCTGGGTGAGCAGAAGCGTGGCGGCCAACCCGCGGGTGAGAGCGGCGCCCTCGTGCAGCGGCTCCGTGTCCGTCCCCAGCAGAGAGACGACGCCGGCCAGTTCTCCGTACGAGCGGAGCCGCTCGGCGAGGGCGACACGGTCGTCGCCCGGCTGCGGCAGTTCGAGGACGGTGGCTCCGCCGCGCCTCAGCGCGTCGGCGATCCGCACGCCCGTACCATCGTGGGTGCCGTGGGCGGTGTCGGTGCCGTCAGCCGTGTCGGTGCCGTGGGTGCCGTCCGCTCCGACGACGAGCCAGACCCCGTCGAGTACGGCGGGTGCCGCGGCGACGGGCCGCCAGACGGTGCGGTGGTACCAGGAGCCGACGGTCTGGTCGGTGCGCCGGCGGTCGTGCCACGACGAGAGGTGCGGCATCAGTCCGGCCAGGCCGAGCCGCGTCGCGTCGTCGGGCAGCCCCAGCGTGTCGGCGAGCCGATCGACGTCCCGCCCGGCGACAGCCGTCCAGAAGCCCGCTTCGGCCTGGTCGTGGCCGACCGCGGGTGCGATGTCGGCCACGGCGTCGGGCCAGTAGCGCTCGTGCTGGAAGGCGTACGTCGGCAGCTCGACGGGACGCCCGTCGAGAGGCGCGAAGTAGGCCTCCCAGGCGACATCGGTGCCGTGCACGTACAGCGTGGACACGGCCCGCAGCAGCGTGGCGTGCTCGTCGTGCCCGGGGCGCAGGGTGGGGACGGTGGTCGCGTCGTCGGCGATGTGCGGGACGAGCGCGGACAGGGTGGCGTCCGGGCCGAGTTCGAGGAAGCGGGTGTGCCCGGTCCCGTCGAGGGAGGTGATCGCGTCGGCGAAGCGGACGGGTTCGCGGATCTGGCCCACCCAGTAGGCGGGCGTGGCCATGTCGCCCGGAGCCGTGGCGACCAGGGGAATTGTCGGGGGGTGGTAGGTCAGCGACTCCGCGACCGCCGCGAACTCCGCCAGCATCGGCTCCATCAGGTGCGAGTGGAAGGCGTGCGAGACCGCCAGCCGCTTCACCCGCACGTTCTGGGCGCGCAGCCGCTCCTCCAGGGCGTCGACCGCGTCCGCGTCACCGGAGACCGTCACCGACCCCGGCCCGTTCACCGCCGCCAGACACACACCCTCCGGCAGGTCCAGACCGTCCTCGGCCGCCTCCACGGCCAGCATCGCACCGCCCCGCGGCAGCGCCTCCATCAACCGGCCACGCGCCGACACCAAACGACACGCGTCATCCAACGACAACACACCCGCCACATGCGCAGCCGCCAACTCGCCTATCGAATGACCCACCAGCACATCCGGCACCACACCCCACGACTCCACCAACCGGAACAACGCCACCTCGACCGCGAACAGCGCAGGCTGAGCGTAGACCGTGCGGTCCAACGCCTCACCGTCCCCGAACACCACCTCCCGCAACGGCCGATCGAGATCCACCCGCGCACACACCGCATCGAACGCCTCGGCGAACACCGGGAACGCCTCGTACAACCCACGCCCCATCCCGACCCGCTGCGCACCCTGACCCGAGAACAGGAACACCGTCCGACCCGACGTCGCGACGCCGCTCGGTGCGTTTCCACGCCCGACCGCGAACGCGTCGAGTTCGCGCAGGAGTTCCTCGCTCCGCGTCCCCAGGAGGACCGCCCGGTGCTCCAGCACCGCGCGCCGGGTCGCGAGCGAGAGCCCGACATCGGCGGGCCGCTCGGCTGCGGCCGTGTCGCGCAGCCGGGCCGCCTGGGCGCGCAGGCCCTCCGGCGAGGCACCGCTGAGCACCCACGGCACAAGCGTGTCCGGCGCCGGGAGCGGCGCCGGGTCGCCGACGGGCGCGGTGGTGGGCTCCTCCGGGGCCTGCTCGATCGTGGTGTGCGCGTTGGTGCCACTGATCCCGAACGACGAGACCGCCGCGCGGCGGGGCCGCCCGGTCGCCGGCCAGGGCCGTTCCTCATCGAGGAGTTCCACGGCGCCCGCCGCCCAGTCCACGTGCGGCGAGGGCAGGCCGACGTGCAGGGTGCGGGGCAACACGCCGTGCCGCAGCGCCATGACCGTCTTGATGATGCCGCCGACGCCCGCCGCCGCCTGGGTGTGGCCGATGTTGGACTTCAGTGACCCGAGGTAGAGGGGCTGTGCGGGGTTGCGGTCCCGCCCGTAGGTGGCCAGCAGCGCTTCGGCCTCGACCGGGTCGCCGAGCTTGGTGCCGGTGCCGTGCGCCTCCACCATGTCCACGTCGGCGGGGTTCAGGCCCGCGTCGGCGAGCGCCGCCCTGATGACACGCTCCTGTGAGGGGCCGTGGGGCGCGGTGAGCCCGTTGGAGGCGCCGTCCTGGTTGACGGCCGAGCCGCTCACGACTGCGAGCACCCGGTGGCCGTTGCGCCTGGCGTCGGACAGCCGTTCCACCAGCAGCACGCCGGCGCCCTCGGACCAGCCGGTGCCGTCCGCGTCGGCGGAGAAGGACTTGCAGCGGCCGTCCGGCGCGAGCCCGCGCTGCCTGCTGAAGTCCACGAAGACGCTGGGCGTGGACATCACGGTGACGCCTCCGACGAGCGCCATCGAGCACTCGCCCGCCCGCAGCGACCGGGCGGCCAGGTGCAGGGCGACCAACGACGACGAGCACGCCGTGTCGACGGTGACGGCCGGGCCCTCCAGCCCGTACGTGTAGGCGAGGCGCCCGGACACCACGCTGCCCGCGCCGCCGGTGGCCCGGTACCCCTCCGTCTCGGGGAGCATCTCGGCGGCGGCCGCATAGTCGTGGTACATGACGCCGAGGAAGACGCCGGTGGCGCTGCCGCGCAGACCGGCCGGGTCGATGCCTGCCCGCTCGAAGGTCTCCCAGGACAGTTCGAGCATGAGGCGCTGCTGCGGGTCCATGGCCAGCGCCTCGCGCGGGGAGACGCCGAAGAGGCCGGCGTCGAAGGCGGCGGCGTCGTGCAGGAAGCCGCCGTACCGCGCGTAGGTGGTGCCGGGGCGGGACGGGTCGGGGTCGTGGAGGCGGTCGAGGTCCCAGCCGCGGTCGGTGGGGAACCGGGTGATGCCGTCGCGCCCTTCCCGGACCATGCGCCAGAGTTCCTCGGGGCTGTCGACGCCGCCCGGGTAGCGGCAGCTCATGGCGACGACGGCGATCGGCTCGTCCGCCGCGTCGGCCCGCCGGGTGGGGGAGCGCCGGTCGGCGCCGGCCGTGGCCGCAGTTCCGCCCAGTTCTGCGCGAAGGTGGGCCGTGAGCGCGGCGGGACTGGGGTGGGAGAATACGAGGGTGGCGGCCAGCCGCAGCCCGGTGGCGGCGGCCAGCCGGTTGCGCAGCTCGACACCCGTCAGGGAGTCGAAGCCCAGGTCCTTGAAAGTCCGTTCATCGTCCACGTGTGTACCGGCGGAATGCCCCAGCACGGCCGCGACCGTCGTCCGTACCAGTTCCTCGACGGCGCGCGTCCGCTGCGGTTCCGGCAGCGCCGCGAGTCCGCGGTCGTCGCCTGCGGGGCCGGCCGTGGCGGTGAAGGCCGGGCGGAGCGCGGGGCGGGCCAGGTGGAGCAGCAGCGGCGGCACGGAGGAACCGCCGGGGGTGGGCTCGGCGGCCATGGCCAGCACGTGTGCGGGCCCGGCGGCCGCCGCCGCGTCGAGCAGCCGCACGCCCTGGTCGGGGTCGAGCGCGCCGCCCAGTGCGGCGAACCGTGCGCGGTCCGCCACTCCGAGGCCTTCAGCCATGCCTCCGGCGCCGCCCCACAGCCCCCAGCCGATGGCGACGGCGGGCAGGCCGTCGCCGCGCCGCCGGGCGGCGAGGCCGTCGAGGAAGGCGTTGGCGGCGGCGTAGGAGGCCTGGCCCGCGGTGCCGAAGGAGCCGGCCACGGACGAGAACAGTACGAAGGAGGTCAGGTCGAGACGGCGGGTCGCTTCGTCGAGGAGCGCCGCCGCCTCGACCTTGGGGCGCAGCACGGCGGCGACACGTTCGGGGGTGAGCGAGGTGAGCAGACCGTCGTCGAGGACGCCCGCGGTGTGGACGACGGAGGTGATGGGGTGGTCGGCGAACACCCGGTCGACGTCGCGCCGATCGGCGGCGTCACCGGCGACGACCGCCACGTTGACACCCCGGGCGGTCAGTTCGGCGGCCAGTTCCGTGGTGCCGGGCGCGTCGGGGCCGCTGCGGCTGAGCAGGACCAGGCCCGTGACGCCGTGTGCGACGGCGAGGTGGCGGGCGACGCGGGCGCCGAGCGCACCGGTGCCGCCGGTGATCAGGACGGTGTCGTGCGGGCCCCACGACGCGGCGGTGGTGTCGGGCCGCAGTCGTGCCGCGCGCGGAGCCAGGGCGATGCCGGAGCGGAGTGCGGTCTGGGGCGTGCCGGGCAGGGCCGCGGCGAGCGCGGAGGCCGACTCGGCCGTACCGTCGAGATCCACCAGGCCGAAGCGGCCCGGGTGTTCGGTCTGGGCGGACCGCACCAGGCCCCAGACGGCGGCGGCGGCCGGGTCGACCGTCTCGCCGTCGGCCGTGGCGAGGGCGTTCCGGGTGACGACGAGCAGCCGGCTGTCGGTGAGGCGCTCGTCGTGCACCCAGTCATGGAGCAGGCCGAGGACGGCCGTGACCGTGTCATGGGTGCGCCGCGCAAGGGCGGTGCCCGCCGCGAGCGGCTCCGGGCCGGCGCCCACGCAGGCGAGCACGGTACCGGTGACGGGCTCGGGCCTCTCCGCCAGGGCGTCCGGGCCGGGCAGTCCGGTGACGGCGGTGACCGCGTCGAACAGATCGGTGGCGCCCGCGGGCACGGCCGCGAGCGGTGTGTCGCGCTCCCCGCCACCGGCGGGAAGCCAGTCGACGCCGTAGAGCACACCGGTGGAGGCATCGCCCAGCCGGTCGGCGGCCACGGGCCGGAAGGCGAGCGACCGCGCCGTCAGCACGGGTGCGCCAGCCGGGTCGGCGAGCCGCACCGCGTACTCGTCGGGTCCGCGCCGGGTCAGCGTGACGCGCAGCGCGGTGGCGCCGACCGCGTGCCGGGTCACACCGGACCAGACGAACGGCAGCAGGGCGGTGCCGTCCTCGCGGAGCAGGCCTGCGGTGCCGAGGGCGTGCAGCGCGGAGTCGTACAGCGCGGCCTGCGGGCCCTCGGGCAGCTCGACCTCCGCGTGCACGGTGTCGCCGTCACGCCACGCGGCGCGCAGCCCCCGGAAGGCGGGGCCGTAGGAGAGTCCGGACGCGGCGAGTAGGTCGTACTCCGGTGCGGTGGCCGCGCCCGTGGGCGGCCAGGTGTCGTCACGGGGTGCGTCGTCCGCCAGGAGCGGCGGTCCGGTGGGCTCCAGCGTGCCGACGGCGTGGGTCGTCCAGGGCGCCCCGGTGTCGCCGTCGGGGCGGCTGTGGATCTCGACGCCCTGCCCGGACACCGTCATCTGGACCTGGGTGCCGCCACTTCGGGGCAGTACCAGAGGCTCGCTCACGATCAGCTCAGCGAGCCCGGGCAGCCCCGCGCGGTCCGCCGCGTGCAGGGCGAGGTCGACGAGCGCGGTGCCGGGCAGCACGATCCGGCCGTGGACGGCGTGGTCGGCCAGCCAGGGATGGGTGGCCAGGCCGATGACGCCGGTCCAGACCTGCCCGCCGCCGCCCGCGAGCGGGACGACGGCACCCAGCAAGGGGTGGTCGGCGGCGGACAGGCCAGCGACGGCCAGTGCCGTGGTGGAGGGCGCCTGGGAGGTCCAGTAGCGGGTGCGCTGGAAGCCGTAGGACGGCAGCTCGACGGGGCGGGGGCGGCTGGGACCGGCGACGGCTGCCCAGTCCGGCGCCGCGCCCCGGGTCCACAGCACGGCGGAGGCGGCAAACGCGGATCCGGCTTCACTCTGGTCACGACGGAGCAGGGGCACGGCGGTCGCCTCGTCCGCGATGTGCGGGACGAGCGCGGACAGGGTGCCGTCCGGGCCGAGTTCGAGGAAGCGGATGTGCCCGGTGCCGTCGAGGGAGGCGATCGCGTCGGCGAAGCGGACCGGCTCGCGGATCTGCCCCACCCAGTAGGCGGGCGTGGCCATGTCACCAGGCGCCGTGGCGACCAGGGGAATTGTCGGGGGGTGGTAGGTCAGCGACTCCGCGACCGCCGCGAACTCCGCCAGCATCGGCTCCATCAGATGCGAGTGGAACGCGTGCGAGACCACCAGCCGCTTCACCCGCACGTTCTGGGCGCGCAGCCGCTCCTCCAACGCGTCGACCGCGCCCGCGTCACCGGAGACCGTCACCGACCCCGGCCCGTTCACCGCCGCCAGACACACACCCTCCGGCAGTTCCAGACCGTCCTCGGCCGCCTCCACCGCCAGCATCGCACCACCCTGCGGCAGCGCCTCCATCAACCGGCCACGCGCCGACACCAAACGACACGCGTCATCCAACGACAACACACCCGCCACATGCGCAGCCGCCACCTCACCTATCGAATGACCCACCAGCACATCCGGCACCACACCCCAGGACTCCACCAACCGGAACAGAGCCACTTCCAGAGCGAACAGCGCCGGCTGGGTGTACACCGTCCGCGCCAGCAGCTCCGCGTCCTCCCCGAACACCACCTCCCGCAACGAACGATCGAGATCCACCCGCGCACACACCGCATCGAAGGCGTCGGCGAACACCGGGAACGCCTCGTACAGCTCACGCCCCATCCCGACCCGCTGCGCACCCTGACCCGAGAACAGGAACACCGTCCGGCCCTCGCGGGCGGTTCCACGGAGCACGCCCGCCGTCTCGTGGCCCTCGGCCAGCGCGTCGAGGCGGGCGGCCAGTTCCTCATGGTCGGCGGCGAACACGGCCGCGCGACGGTCCAGGGAGAAGCGGGTCGTCGCCGACGACCGGGCGATCGCGGCCACCGGAGCCGACGGTTCGGCGGCCAGGAAGTCCCGCAGCCGTGCGGCCTGGGCGCGCAGCGCGTCGTCGCCGCGGCCCGACAGCAGCACGGGGAGTCCCCGGTCGCCTGGGACCGGATCGTCCTCGTCCCTGGCGACCGCCTCGGGTGCCGCCTCGATGACGGCGTGCGCGTTGGTGCCGCTGATCCCGAACGAGGACACGGCGGCCCGGTGCGGCCGGTCCGCAGCCGGCAGGGCGACCTCCTCGGTGAGCAGCCGTACCGCGCCGGACGCCCAGTCGACGTGTGGCGAGGGCTCGTCGGCGTGCAGGGTGCGGGGCAGCACGCCGTGCCGCAGGGCCATAACGGCCTTGATGACACCCGCGACACCGGCAGCGGCCTGGGTGTGGCCGATGTTCGACTTCACCGACCCCAGCCACAGGGGCTGGTCGGCCTCCCGCCCCCGACCGTACGTCGCCAGCAACGCCTGCGCCTCGATCGGGTCACCCAACCGCGTACCCGTCCCGTGCGCCTCCACCAGGTCGACGTCCGAGGGCGCCAGACCCGCCGAGGCCAGCGCGTCACGGATGACCCGCTGCTGCGCCAGACCGTTGGGGGCGGTCAGGCCGTTGGACGCGCCGTCGGAGTTGACGGCGGAGCCGCGCACGACGGCCAGGACGGGCTGTCCGTCGGCGACGGCGTCGGACAGCCTCCGCAGGACCAGCACGCCCGCGCCCTCGGACCAGCCGGTGCCGTCCGCGTCCGCGCCGAACGCCTTGCAGCGGCCGTCGGGTGAGAGGCCGCCCTGGCGAGCGAACTCGGCGAGAACGCCCGGGGTGGACATCAGGGTGACGCCGCCCGCGAGCGCCGTGGCGCACTCGCCCGCGCGCAGCGCCTGGACGGCCAGGTGCAGGGCGACGAGCGACGACGAGCACGCCGTGTCCACGGTCACCGCCGGGCCGTCGAACCCGAAGGTGTAGGCGATGCGGCCGGAGGCGACGCTCGCGGTCGAACCGGTCAGCAGATAGCCCTCGGAGCCGTCGGTGGGCTCGTGCATCCGGGGGCCGTAGTCCTGCGCGGTGGCGCCGATGTAGACGCCGGTACGGCTGCCGCGGAGCGCGGCCGGGTCGGTGCCGAGGCGTTCCAGGGCCTCCCAGGAGGTTTCGAGGAGCAGCCGCTGCTGCGGGTCCATGGCCTGGGCTTCGCGGGGCGAGATGCCGAAGAGTGCGGCGTCGAAGCCCGCGATGTCGTCCAGGAATCCGCCGGAGGCGGGGAGTTCGGTGTCCAGTGCGTCGAGGGAGGGCTGCCAGCCCCGGTCGGCGGGGAGATCGCCGAGCACCTCGCGGCCCTCGCGGAGGACGTCCCACAGCGCGGCGGGCGAGTCGATACCGCCGGGGAAGCGACAGGCCATGGCGACGACGGCGACGGGTTCGCCGCGGTCGGCGTCCCGTGCCGGGGCGGCGACGCGGGACGTGCCGCCGGTGTCCTCGCCGCGCAGTGTGTCGCACAGGTGGCGGGCGACGGCGGCGGGGGTGGGCCGGTCGAAGAGATAGGTGGGCGGCAGGGCGAGGCCGGTGGCGGCGGCGAGTCGGTCCCGGAGTTCGACCAGGGTCAGGGAGGCGAGCCCGAGGGCCTTGAAGGTCAGTTCCGGGTCCACGTCCGCGGCCGTGCCGAAGCCGCCGACGACGGCGGCGTGGGACCGGACCAGTTCGAGGACCGTGGTGCGGGCGGACTGCGGCGAGGCGGCGCGCAGCCGCGCGCGCAGCGGGTCGTCCCGGTCCGCGGCGGTCTCCGGGGCTGCGGTCTCCGGGGCTGCGGAGTCCGGGGTGGGGCCACCGGGATGGCCGTTCCCCTGTGTGCCGACGGTGCCGGGCCGCCAGTGGCGTTCGCGCTGAAAGGCGTACGTGGGCAGGTCCACGATCTCGCCGGGCGGGGCGGGCAGGCGGACGTCGCGTCCGTGGGCGAGGAGTTCGGCGGCCGAGGCGAGCAGCCGGGCCGGCTCCCCCTCGCCGCGACGCAGCGATCCGACGACCGCGGTGCCGGGTACGTCGAGTCCGGCGAGGGTGTCGCGGACGGCGGGGACCAGGACCGGGTGCGGGGTGACCTCGACGAGGAAGCGGAAGTCCTCCTCGGCCAGCCGCCGGACGGCGGCGGAGAACTCGACGGTGGAGCGCAGGTTGCGGTACCAGTAGGCGGCTCCCAGACCGGCCGTGTCGGTCCACTCCCCGGTGACGGTGGAGAGGAACGGCACGTCGGATGTGCGGGGCCGGATGCCGGCCAGGGCCGTCATCAGCTCGTCCCGGACGCCTTCGACCTGCGCGGAATGCGAGGCGTAGTCCACCGGTATCCGCTTGGCGGAGATACCGTCGGACGCGCATCGTGCCGCGAAGTCGTCGAGGGCCACGGGCGGCCCGGACACCACGATCGCGGCGGGCCCGTTGTCGGCGGCGAGCGAGAGCGCGGGGTCCTCGTCCAGCCACGGGCGGACCCGGGCGGCTCCGGCCTGCACGGACAGCATTCCGCCCTGCCCGGCCAGGGAGATCAGGGCACGGCTGCGCAGCGCGACGACCGCGGCGGCGTCCTCCAGCGACAGTGCGCCCGCGACGCAGGCGGCGGCGATCTCGCCCTGGGAGTGTCCGGCGACGGCGTCGGGCTCGACGCCCATCGACCGCCAGCTCTCGGCGAGGGCCACCATGACGGCGAAGAGCGCGGGCTGCACCACGTCGACCCGCTCCAGCGCGGGGGCGCCCTCGGCGCCGCGCAGGACGTCGATCAGCGAGAAGTCCGTGTGCGGGGCGAGTGCCTCCTCGCAGGCGTGGACGGTGCGGGTGAACACCTCGTCGACGCCGAGGAGTCCGGCAGCCATGGCCGGCCACTGCGATCCCTGGCCGGAGAAGAGCATGGCCAGCCGTCCGGTGCGGGCGGTGGCCTCGCTGACGCCGGGCGCCGGCAGGCCGGAGGCGACCGCGCCGAGCTGGTCGAGCAGCTGCTCGCGGTCGTCGGCGAGGAGGACGGCCCTGCGGGCGAAGCGGGTCCGGGTGGTGGCCAGCGAGTGGGCCACGTCCGCCACGGCTGGGCGGGCCTCCCGTACGGCGTCCCGCAGTTTGGCGGCCTGGGCGCGCAGCGCCTGCTCGGTGTGGCCGGAGACGACGACCGGGGTGGGCAGCCCGCTGCGGGAGGCGTCGGGACGGGCGGCCGACGCGGCGGGGGCCGGACCGTCCGCCGCCGCGGCCGGTGCCGGGCCAAGGACCAGATGGCAGTTGGTGCCACCCATGCCGAAGGAGCTGACTCCGGCGAACCCCTCTCCGCCCAGGGCGCCGGTCTCGGTCTGGACGCGCAGATTCAGCCGCTCCAGGGGGATGCCCGCCGGGGCGGACCGGAAGTTGAGGCTCGGCGGGACAGTGCCCCGTTCGACCACGAGCACGGCCTTCAGCAGGCCCGCGATGCCGGCGGCGCCCTCCAGGTGCCCGATGTTGGTCTTCACCGAGCCGACGGCGAGCGGTGTGCTGCGCGCGGTGCCGAGCGCGGCGCCGAGCGCGGCGGCTTCGACGGGGTCGCCGACCGGCGTTCCGGTGCCGTGCAGTTCGACGTAGCCGATCGCGTCCGGGGCGATGCCCGCCCGGGCGTGCGCGGTGCGCAGAACGGCCTCCTGGGCTGCCGCGCTGGGGGCGGTGAGGCTGGGCCCGCCGCCGTCGTTGTTGACGGCGCTGCCGTGGACGACGGCGTGGACGCGGTCGCCGTCGGCGAGGGCGCGAGCCAGGGGCTTGAGGACGACGACAGCGCCGCCCTCGCCGCGGACGAAGCCGTTGGCACGCTCGTCGAAGGTGAAGCAGCGGCCGTCCGGGGAGAGTCCGCCGAAGCGCAGCGCGGCGACGGTGCTGTCGGGGGCCAGGACGAGGCTGACGCCGCCGGCGAGGGCGACGTCGGACTCGCCGCGCACCAGGCTCTCGCAGGCGAGGTGGACGGAGACCAGGGAGGAGGACTGACCGGCGTCGACGGTGAGGCTGGGGCCGTGCAGGCCGAGCGTGTAGGACACACGGTTGGCGATGACGCCGCGCTGCAGGCCGGGCATGGAGTACCGGTCGGTGCCGGTGTCGCCCTCGCGGTGCAGGAGGGTCGCGTAGTCGTCCCAGATCGCGCCGAGGAAGACTCCGGTGCGGCTGCCGTTCAGGCGGGCCGGGACGTACCGGGCGTCCTCCAGCGCCTCCCAGGCGAGTTCGAGGGTGAGGCGCTGTTGCGGGTCGGTCGCGGCGGCCTCGCGGGGGGAGATGCCGAAGAAGGCGGCGTCGAAGTCGGCGACGTGGTCGATGAATCCGCCGCGCGGGACGCCGGGCACGGCCACACGGTCGGCGGGTGTCGCGGTGACCGCTTCGTCGCCTGCGGCGAGCAGGTCCCACAGCGGAGCGGGTCCGGGGGCGCCGGGCAGCCTGCACGCGTACCCGATGATCGCCACGGCCTCGGAACCACCGGTGTACGTATCCGACATGAACGCCCCGTATCACTCGACGTCGCGAGTCTCACCGGAACCGAGTCTTCCGGCCGACGGCCGGGGCGGGCGCGGACGCGCCAGCCGTGTGGTCCGGCTGCTTCCTCGACTGAAGCACTCCGGACGCTAGCCAGGGCCCGGAGGGCGGCCAACCCCTAGCGGCCGTGCCGCCGCCCCTATAACAGCCTGTTCAGGGGGGCGGCGGCACGGTGCGTGCTCAGAGGTGCACGGGTGGCCGGACGGCGCGGCTCACGCGGCCACCGCCTCGGCGCGGCCGTTGTCCGTACGGCTCTTCCCGGTGCGGTTCTTCTCGGCGCGGTAGAGCCAGTAGGCGGCCCAGAAACCCGAGCCGCCGATCAGGATCATGGCGACGATCACCGGCCACTGCCAGGGGTCGGAGACGTGCAGGGCGAGGAACCACACCTTGTCCGGGGAGCCGCTGATCTTGATGCCCATCGCCACCAGGCCCTGCGGGAGCGTGCCGACGACGCCGACGGCCATCGCCGTCCACATCAGCGTCTGGCGCCCGGGGGACATCGTCTCGAACGGGGACTTCGCGGTCCCCTCCTCTGGAGTGGCCATGGACGAGGGGGCGCCCGAGCGCATCAGGTGCAGCAGGTCCGGGCCATCGTCCCGCAGCTTGCGCGCGGCCACCGAGCCGAGCAGCACGTGGCTGAGGACACCGGTGAGCAGGGCGGCCGCCAGGCTCGCCCACAGCAGCGCGGGCTGCTCCAGCGCATGCCCCGCCCAGGCGACGCCCAGGGCGGGGCACACCGCCAGGGCGACCAGGAAGAACATCATGAACGACTGGCCCGTGACATCGCCGTGGTCCATCGGCGAGTTCTTGCTCTTGTGCGGGTCCGGGCCGGGCACCAGGACCGCGACGGATGCCCAGATCAGCAGGCCGGAACCGCCGCCGAGGGCGGCGATGTTGGCGGCGAGCGCCCAGGGCAGCAGCTCGGGGTCGCCGTGGAGGAGCGATCCGGCGAGCGTGAGCACGAGGGTGAGCGGGCCGAACACCATCAGCCAGGCGAGCTGGCGTGCGCGGACGTCGGCCTTCTCCTTGCCGGGCACCGTCAGCGTCAGCCAGAGCGCGGTGCCGTCCTGGCCGTAGAGGTTGGCGCAGGTCGCTGCCGCCATCAGTGCGCCGGCCGCGCCGACGAACGGGAAGGCGGCGGTGAAGTCGAAGATCAGCGGGAACAGCGCGGTGATGACCGCGAAGGCCGGGCCGAGCACCATGTTCTGGATGCGCATCGGGTCGCGCCACCAGGTGCGCAGTTCCTTGCGGCAGATCGTCCCCACGTCGCCACCGAGCAGCCGCGGACGCCGAACGGCCTGCTCGGCGGAGGAGCCCCGGACGACGGGGCGGGCCAGCCGCTGCGGTCCGAGGAGCGCGCTCCACGCGACGAACAGCACCACCACGAGCACGGCCAGGGCGACCAGCGGCCCGACCGCCCAGAGCCAGTCGCCGCGACCCGCAGCCTCGACGGCGAGCAGTCCCCAGCTGGAGGGCAGCGCCCGCACCACGGTGGAGAAGATGGACGGGAAGCCGTGCTCCAGGAGCAGGTAGATCCCGATCATCAGCACCCAGGAGAAGGAGCACAGCGAGACGATCGCGGCGGTGACGGTCGCGGTGATGGCGCCGCCGATGCGGGACCGGGCCAGGGCCCGGAACAGCAGGGTGACGACGCGGGACAGGATCACCACGAGCAGCAGGAGCAGCACGACGGCGGGCACCGACACCACGACGGCCTGCCAGCTCAGCCGGGCCGCGAAGGCGATCATCGCGCCGAACGCCAGCACGGTGATCGCCGTGGTGACGGCGACCAGCGCGGCGGCGAGCAGGCCCGTGGTCAGGGTGCGTCGCGGTATCGGCTGGCGGTGGAAGTGCTCGCCGTTGAGGGCGGGTTCGCCGGCGAAGATGGGGCCGACGATCCAGCCGAGCGCCCACAGCGCGAAGGTGACCGCGAGGACGTCCATCAGCATGCGGGGCTGGTTGAAGTCGAGGAACGCCAGAATGACGGTGGTGACGGCGAGGCAGCTCCCGGCGGCCCAGCCGAGGCCGCTCAGCGCCATCTTGGTGTCGGACGTGCTGTGCCGCAGCACGGCCAGCTTCATGCGGATCAGGACGCCAACCACGACAGTCCCTCCCCGCCGCCGACGGTCAGGCCGACCAGGTCGACGAAGGTCTCCTCCAGCGAGCGGCTGCCCCGCACGTCGTCCAGCGGTCCCTCGGCGACGACGCGGCCCCGGGCCATCACGCCGACGGTGTCGCAGAGCTGTTCGACGAGCGCCATGACGTGGCTGGAGATCAGCACCGAACCGCCGCCCTCGACGAACCGCCGCAGGATCTGCTTGATGGTGGCGGCGGAGACCGGGTCGACCGCCTCGAACGGCTCGTCGAGCACCAGCACCCTGGGGGCGTGCAACAGGGCCGTGGCCAGGCCGACCTTCTTGCGCATTCCGGTGGAGTAGTCGACCACCAGGGTGCGTTCGGCGGAACCGTCGAGCTCCATGACGGCGAGCAGCTCGTCGGCGCGCCGGTCCACCTCGGTGTCGTCGAGGCCGTGCAACTGGCCGAGGTAGGTCAGCAGTTCCCGTCCGGTGAGGCGCTCGGGCATGGCCAGGCCGTCGGGCAGGACGCCCATCAGGCGGCGTGCCTTCAGCGGCTCCGTCCAGATGTCGACGCCGTGGACCCTGGCCGTGCCCGCATCGGGCCGCAGGAGGCCGACGGCCATCGAGAGGGCGGTGGTCTTGCCGGCTCCGTTCGGGCCCACGAGTCCGTAGAAGGAACCGGGCCGCACGGTGAGCTCCACGTGGTCCGCGGCCGTGTGGTCGCCGAACACCTTGTGCAGGCCCTCGAGGCGGAACGCGGGTTCCCCTGGTGCGGGGCCCCCGGAGGTCGTGTCCGTCATGGTCGTGTGCTGAGTTACGTCGTCCACCGCATTCCTTCTCCGTGAGACACAGGGCGGCCCAGCGGGGGTGCGGGCCTCGAGTCCTGCCGGCCATCTTGCCAACGATCCTGGCGCGCTTGCGATTTCGCTCGTGCGACAGGCCGGTATACGGCGGTCTTCGTCCGCGTACCGAGTGGGGGGTGCTGAGGGGACTCAGCTCGGACAGCTCCTCCGATGCTCCCCGCACGGGGTCCGCGCCGACACCCCCTATTCCCGCGGACGCGTCCCTCTAGGGGTACCGTCTCTTTCACACGTGCGATCTCTTCGCAATTCGGTCACGAACCCTCCAGCTCGCTGTCGATCAGGGCGAAGATGTCCTCCCCGGTGGCGGCCTCAAGGTCCGCGTCACGGCCCCCGTCCTCGCCCCCGTCCGGGCCCGCCTGGTCGTCCGACCACCGCGCGAGGAGTGCGCTGAGCCGGACCCGCAGCCGGGACCGGTCGCCCGGAGAGAGCTCGTCGGGGGACGCCTCCAGCTCGTCCAGGCCGGCCAACAGCGCGTCCGCCGCACCCGGCGCACGCGGCACCAGTTCGGCGCCGAGCCGCTCGGCGAGCGCCTCCGGGGTGGGGTGGTCGAAGACCAGGGTGGCGGGCAGCCGGACTCCCGTGACCGCGCCGAGCCGGTTGCGCAGTTCCACCGCGGTCAGCGAGTCGAAGCCGAGTTCCTTGAAGGGTCGGTCCCCCTCGACGGCGTCCGTCGCGGCGAAGCCGAGCACGGCGGCCGCCTCCGCCCGCACCCGCTCCAGCACCACGCGGGCGCGTTCGTCCGCCGGCAGGGCCCGCAGCCGGTCGGCGAAGCCGGCCTCCACGGTCGGGGAGGCGGCGGTGCGCCGCGGCCCCCGGACGAGACCGCGCAGCAGGTGCGGGACCTCCGGACGGCCGGTGAACGCGGCGACGTCCACGGCGCCCGGCAGCACGGCGGGGTGGGCCCCGGACAGGGCCGCGTCGAGCAGGGCCGTCCCCGTCCGGGCGGTGGTCGGCGGGAGGCCGGAACGCGCGGCGCGCTCCCGGTCCGCGTCGGTGAGGGTGCCGGTCATGCCGCCGCCGACGTCCCACGGCCCCCAGGCGAGGGAGAGCGCGGGCAGGCCGCGGGCGTGCCGGTGGCGGGCGAGCGCGTCCAGATAGGCGTTGGCCGCCGCGTAGTTGCCCTGACCGGGCGTGCCGAGCGACGCGGAGACCGATGAGTAGAGGACGAACTCACGCACTTCGGGTAGCAGTTCGTGCAGGTGGCGGGCGGCGGTGACCTTGGCCGCGAGCACGGGGGCCACGCGGTCGGGGGTCAGGGCGGTGGCCACACCGTCGTCCAGGACGCCCGCGACGTGGAACACGGAGGTGATCCGCCGGCCGCGCACGGCATCGGCCAGGGCCACGGGGTCGGTGACGTCGCAGGCCACGACCTCGGCGTCGGCACCGGCCGCCCGCAGTTCCGCCACGAGTTCGCCGGCGCCGGGAGCCGATGGGCCGCCGCGGCTCAGCAGGAGCAGGTCACGGCTGCCCCGTTCGACGAGGTGGCGGGCGGTGAGGGCACCCAACGCCCCCGTCCCGCCAGTGACCAGCACCGTGCCCGACGGATCCCACTCACGCGGCAAGGACAACACCACCTTGCCCACATGCCGCGCCTGACTCACGAACCGAAACGCATCCGCAGCCCGCCGCACATCGAACACCCGCACCGGCGGCAACACGAACACACCCTCAGCGAACAACCGCAGAACCTCACGCAGAATCTCCCCGATCCGCTCCGGCCCCGCCTCACCCAGATCAAACGCCCGATACACACACCCCGGCAACGACCCCCCATCCCGCACATCCGCCTTACCCATCTCCACAAACCGCCCACCCGGCACCAACAACCGAGCCGACGCATCCACGAACTCACCAGCCAACGCATTCAACACCACATCCACACCACGCCCACCAGACCGCTCCCTGAACACCCCCTCGAACGACACATCACGCGACGACGCCAACCGATCCACACCCAGACCCGTCACCCCCCACTTCCCCGGCGACGCCGTCCCGAACACCTCCGCCCCCACATGACGCGCCACCTGCACCGCCGCCATCCCCACACCACCGGCAACCGAATGCACCAACACCCGCTCACCCGCACCCAACCCCGCCAAATCCACCAACGCGTAATACGCCGTCACAAACGCAATCGGCACCGCCGCCGCCTCAACAAACGACCACCCCCGCGGCACCACCGCCACCAAACGCTCATCCGTCACCGCCAACGGACCCATCGCCCCACCGAAGAACCCCAACACCCGATCCCCCACCACACACCGAGACACCCCCGGCCCCACCTCCACCACCACACCAGCGGCCTCACCCCCCACCGCCACCTCACCCGGATACATCCCCAGCACATTCAGCACATCACGAAAATTCACCCCCGCCGCACGCACCGCAACCCGCACCTCACCCCAACCCAACGACGCCACCGCATCAGGCGCCCCCACCAAACCCACGTTCTCCACCGCACCCCGCACCGACACCCCCACCCGCCACGCCCCCTCGGGAGCCTGCAGGGTGCGGTCGGTGACGGGTGCCAGGCGTGCCGCGTACAACCGGCCACCACGCACGGCGAGTTCCGGTTCGTCCGTGCCGGGCACGGTAGCGAGCGCCGTCCACGGGTCCGCGTCGATGTCCACCAGCTGCACGCGTCCGGGATTCTCGGACTGGACGCTGCGGAGCAGACCCCGCACGGCGGCGCCCGACACGTCGGGCAGGTCGTCGCCCGGATCGGCCTGCACGGCGCCCCGGGTGAGCAGTACGAGGGTGGCGTCGGTGTCCTTGCGGGCCAGGAACTCCTGGACGGTGGCGAGCATCGCGGACACCCGCGCCTCGGTGCCGTCGAGGCCATCTGCCCCGTCGGCGGGCGCTGAGGTGACGAGCAGCAGGCCGGCCGTCGCCGAGGTGACGTCAGCGACCTGTGCGCAGTCGGTGCCCAGCGCCGCGAGCGCGTCGGCCGCGCCGTACGGGTCGTGCCCCACGACGGCCCAGGACGCCGCGACGTGCGCCGGTTCGGGGAGCGGGACCCAGTCCACCCGGTGCACCGGCCGCGTCGCGGGCACGGCGTCCGCCGGCGCGTCGGCGGCGAGTGGCCGCAGCACGACCCGCCCGACGGAGAGGACGGTCCGGCCCTCCGGATCGAGGGCCAGCAGCTCCACCCCGTCGTCGCCGCGCGACGAGAGCCGCACGCGCAGCGTGGTGGCGCCGGAGGCCGCCAGGGTGACCTGCGACCAGGAGAACGGTAGTCCGGGCGGCCCGGCGGGCGCGTCCGCGCCGGCCGCACGGACGGCGAGCGCGTGCAGCGCGGCGTCGAGCAGCGCCGGGTGCAGCCCGAACCGCCCGGCGTCGGCGTGCGCCGACTCCGGCAGAGCGACCTCGGCCCAGAGGTCCTCGCCCGCTCGCAGGACGCCGCGCAGCCCCTGGAAGACGGGGCCGTACTCCAGCCCGGCTCCGGCCAGCGCAGAGTACAACTCGTCGAGGGAGACGACCTGGCCGCCGTCCGGCGGCCAGGAGGCCGCCGGGGTCTCCGCGGGGAGCGCGGGTCGCAGCGTGCCGGAGGCGTGCCGTGTCCAGGGCTGCCCGTACCAGCCGGTGCCGTCGGAGAGGCGGGAGTGGACGGTGAACGGACGTGCGCCGTCCTCGTCGGGAGCCCCGACCCGCACCTGGAGCTGGACGGACTCCTCCTCCGTCAGGGCCAGGGGGGTGTGGAGAACAAGCTCGTCCAGGTGGTCGCAGCCCGCCTGGTCGCCTGCGCGCACCGCCAGGTCCACGAACGCCGTACCGGGGACCACGATCCTGCCGTGCACCCGGTGCTCGGCGAGCCACGGGTGGGTACGGACGGAGAGCCGCCCGGCGAACATCAGGCCGCCGTCGTCGGCGAGTTCCACACCTGCGGAGAGGACGGGGTGCCCGGTCTCCCCCAGTCCGGCGGACACCACGTCACCGGGGTGCGCGGACGCCGACGGCCAGTAGCGTTCGCGGGTGAAGGCGTAGGTGGGCAGCTCGATCCGCCGGCCACCGGCGGGTGCAAGCAGGGTGACCCAGTCCACGGGCACCCCGCGCACGTGCAGCGCGGCGAGGGCGCGCAGCAGAGCCGCGTCCTCGTCCTGGCCCGCACGCAGGGCCGGGACGGCGGTCGCGTCCTCGGCGATGTGCGGGACGAGCGCGGACAGGGTGCCGTCCGGGCCGAGTTCGAGGAGGATGCGGACATCGTCGAGGGAGGCGATCGCGTCGGCGAAGCGGACCGGTTCGCGGATCTGGCCCACCCAGTAGGCGGGCGTGGCCATGTCACCGGGCGCCGTGGTGACCAGGGGGATCGTCGGGGCGTGGTAGGTCAGCGACTCCGCGACCGCCGAGAACTCCGCCAGCATCGGCTCCATCAGGCGTGAGTGGAACGCGTGGGAGACCACCAGCCGCTTCACCCGGACACCCTCGGAACGCAGCCGCTCCTCCAGCGCCCCGACCGCGTCCGCGTCACCGGAGACCGTCACCGACGTCGGCCCGTTGACCGCCGCCAGATCCACGCCCTCGGGCAGGTCCAGCCCGTCCTCCGCAGCCTCCACCGCCAGCATCGCACCACCCTGCGGCAGCGCCTCCATCAACCGGCCACGCGCCGACACCAGAGCACACGCGTCATCCAACGACAACACACCCGCCACATGCGCAGCCGCCAACTCGCCTATCGAATGACCCACCAGCACATCCGGCACCACACCCCACGACTCCACCAACCGGAACAACGCCACCTCGACCGCGAACAGCGCCGGCTGGGTGTACCCCGTCCGCGCCAGCAGCTCCGCGTCCTCCCCGAACACCACCTCCCGCAAAGAACGATCAAGATCCACGCGCGCACACACCGCATCGAACGCCTCGGCGAACACCGGGAACGCCTCGTACAACCCACGACCCATCCCGACCCGCTGCGCACCCTGACCCGAGAACAGCAGGGCGAGCCCCGGCGCCTCAGGGGCGGCCCGCCCGGTGACGGCGGTGCCGAGGTCCTCGAGCGCGGCGGCCGCGCTCTCGCCATCCGCTACGAGAACGACCGCGCGGTGCTCCAGCATGCTCCTGGTGGTCGCCAGGGAGTACGTGATGTCGGCCGTCGCCCGCCCCGCCAGGGCCTCGCGCAGCCGCTCCGCCTGCGCGGGCAGGGCCTCCGCCGTGCGGGCGGAGAGCAGCAGCGGCAGCAGCGGGGCGGTACTCTCGGACGGCGTGCCGTCACTCGGGCCCGCGGGCTCCGCGAGCCCGTCGGCGGGTGCCGCCTCGAGCACCACGTGGGCGTTGGTGCCGCTCACCCCGAACGAGGACACGGCGGCCCGGCGCGGCCGGCCGGTCTCGGGCCAGGCGCGCGCCTCGGTCAACAGCTCGACCGCACCCGCCGACCAGTCCGCCTCAGGGGTCGGCGCGTCGACGTGCAGTGTCGCGGGCAGCGTGCCATGCCGCATCGCCTGCACCATCTTGATCACTCCGGCGACACCGGAAGCCGCCTGCGTGTGACCGATGTTGGACTTCAGCGAACCCAGCAGGACCGGTTCCACACGGTCCTGCCCGTACGTGGCGATCAGGGCCTGCGCCTCGATCGGGTCGCCGAGCCGGGTGCCCGTGCCGTGGGCCTCGACCGCGTCCACGTCCGCCGGCCCGAGGTCGGCGTCGGCGAGCGCCCGGCGGATCACGCGTCGTTGCGCCGGTCCGCTGGGTGCGCTCAGGCCGTTGGACGCGCCGTCCTGGTTGACGGCCGAGCCCCGGACCACGGCCAGCACCCGGTGCCCGTTGCGAACGGCGTCGGAGAGCCGCTCCACCAGCAGCACACCCACGCCCTCGCCCCAGCCCGTGCCGTCGGCCGCGGCCGCGAAGGCCTTGCAGCGGCCGTCGGCGGCGAGCCCGAGCTGCCGACTGAACTCCACGAAGGCGGTCGGGGTGGACATGACGGTGACTCCGCCGGCGAGGGCCATCGAGCACTCCCCCGCACGCAGCGCCCGCACCGCGAGGTGCAGCGCGACCAGCGACGACGAGCACGCGGTGTCGACGGTGAGGGTGGGCCCCTCGAAACCGAAGGTGTAGGCCACCCGGCCGGAGAGCACAGCCGCGGCGTTGCCCGCGCCCTGGTGACCCTCGCTGACGCCGGGGTCGCCGGCGAGCAGCACCGGATAGTCCTGACCGTTGGTGCCGGCGAACACCCCGGTGTCGCTACCGCGCAGCGCCTCCGGGTCGATGCCCGCATGCTCGAACACCTCCCACGCGGTCTGGAGCATGAGACGCTGCTGCGGGTCCATCGCCAGTGCCTCGCGCGGCGAGAGGCCGAAGAAGCGGGCGTCGAACTCGGTGACGTCGCGCAGGAATCCGCCCTCGCGGACGTACGAGGCGCCCGCGCCGGCCTGCGGGTCGTACAGTCGCTCGGTGTCCCAGCCCCGGTCGTCGGGGAACCCGGAGATGCCGTCACGGCCTTCGGCGACCAGGCGCCACAGGGCGTCCGGCGATTCGATGTCGCCGGGGAAGCGGCAGGCCATGCCGACGATCGCGACGGGTTCGGCGTCGACGGCGGAGCGCGTGGTCACGGTGGAGTCGTCGTCGCCGCCGGTGCCCCGCACGAGGTCGTCGAGGTGGTCGGCCAGCGCGTCCGGTGTGGGGTGGTCGAAGACGGCCGTGGTGGGCAGGGCGAGGCCGGTGGCCCCGGCCAGCCGGTCGCGGAGCTCGACGGCGGTCAGGGAGTCGAAGCCCAGGTCGGTGAAGGCCCGGCGGGGGCCGACCGCGTCGGTGCCGACGTGGCCGAGGACGGCGGCGACG
Organism: Streptomyces sp. GSL17-111; assembly: GCF_037911585.1. Taxonomy (NCBI): domain Bacteria; kingdom Bacillati; phylum Actinomycetota; class Actinomycetes; order Kitasatosporales; family Streptomycetaceae; genus Streptomyces; species Streptomyces sp. GSL17-111. The sequence continues at coordinate 5,798,150 of NZ_JBAJNS010000001.1, read as the reverse complement.
TGCCCGCGGACGAGCTCGGCCAGCTCGCGCCGCCGCTCCTTGGCAGTGAGCGCGGCGAGCCGGTTCACCGTGGCGGAGGCTGCACCGGCGTCACCTTTCGCCGCCGGTCCGGGGGCTGTGGCCTGCGGCGGGGTGGCGGTGAGGCGGTCGAAGAGCCGCTGCGGCCGTACGGAGGTGATCGCGGGAACGAAGCGTGCCCAGTCCACGTCGGCCACGGCCACGTTGACGTCCCCGCCGTCCACGGCGGCTGCGAGCGCGTCGAGCGCCTGCACAGGGTCCATGGCCCGCAGACCGCGCCGCCGCAGGTAGTCGGCGGTGTCGTCGGCGCCCGCCATGCCGCCGCCGGCCCAGGGTCCCCACGCCACGGAGGTGGCGGGCAGTCCGCGGGCGGCGCGCCGCAGGGCGATCGCGTCGAGGGCGGCGTTGGCCGCCGCGTACGCTCCCTGGCCGCCGCTGCCCCAGACGCCGGCGACCGACGAGAACATGACGAAGGCGTCGAGTTCCGCTTCCCGCAGAGCGTCGTCGAGATGGAGGGCTCCGGTGACCTTGGCGGCCAGCACCCGGGCGATGTCCTCGTCCGAAAGGTCGGCGAGGGCGCCGAAGTCGCCGCTTCCGGCGGCGTGCACGACGGCGGTCGGCGGGTGCTCGGCGAGCAGGGCGTCGAGCGCGGTTCGATCGCCGACGTCACAGGCTGCGACGGTGACCCCGGTGCCGGCCGCGGTGAGTTCGGCGGCCAGTTCGGCCATGCCCGGCGCGTCGGCGCCGCGCCGGCCGGCCAGCACCAGGTGGGGTGCGCCACGGCCGGCGAGCCAGCGGGCGACGTGTGCGCCGAGCGCCCCGGTACCGCCGGTGACGAGGACGGTGCCCCTCGGTCGCCAGGGCGTGGCGGGGCGCGGCGGATGCGGTGCGAGCCGGCGGGCGAGGAGACCGCTCGCGCGGACGGCCAGTTGGTCCTCGTCCCCGTGTGCGCCGGCGAGCACGGCGGCCATGCGGCGTGCGGCGTCAGCGTCGGGATGCTCCGGTAGGTCGAGCGCACCGCCCCAGCGGTGCGGTCGCTCCAGCGCGGCCACCCGGCCCATCGCCCACAGCTGCGCCGCCGCCGGGTCGGCGGATTCGCCGTCGCCGGCCGCCACGGCGCCCCGGGTGACGACCCAGACCGGCGCGCCGTCCTCACGCACCGCGCCGGGCAGTGCGGAGAGCCCTCGCGACAGCCCCGGGTGCGCGGGGTGCGGGCGCGGGTCGTGCGGGAGGAGCAGCCCGTCGGCGGACGGGTCCGGCACGGCGGCGACGGTGACGTGGGCACCGTGCGCGCGCAGGGTCTCGGCGCACCAGTCGACCAGCCCCCCGGACGCGGCGACGGTTTGGTCGTCGGGGTCGGCGAGGATCTGCCACGTGCCGTGCAGTGCGGGTGTCCCGGCGTCCGGCAGCGGCTCCCAGGTCGCGGCGTACCGCAGGCTCCTCCGCTCCTCGGTCTCCGAGGCGGGCGGCACGGACCAGTAGTGCTCGCGCCGGAAGGCGTACGTCGGCAGGTCGACGACCCGGCCGCCCCATCCGGCGGTGATGGACGTCCAGTCGAGCGCGGCCCCGGCGGCGTGCGCGGCCGCGACGCCGCGCCACCACGCGCCCACGGGCTCGCGGCCGGCGCGCTGCAGGGCGACGCAGGCGGCGTCGTCATCCGCGTCCAGGCAGGCGCGGACGGCGGCGGTGAGCACCCCGTCGGGTCCCACCTCCACGAAGCGGGTGACTCCCTTGTCCCGCAGCGTCCGCACGGCGTCGGCGAAGCGGACGGGCTCCCGGACCTGGCTCACCCAGTAGTCCGGGCCCACCATGTCGCCCGGTGCCGTGGGGACCAGGGGGACGGCCGGAGCGTGGTAGGTCAGTGACCTGGCGACCTCCGCGAACTCGTCGAGCATCGGCTCCATCAGATGCGAGTGGAACGCGTGCGAGACCAGGAGCCGCTTGACCCGCACCCCCTCCGCGCGCAGCCGCTCCTCCAGCGCGCCGATCGCGTCGGCATCACCGGAGACGGTCACGGAAACGGGCCCGTTGACGGCCGCGAGATCCACGCCCTCGGGCAGTTCGAGGCCGTCCTCGGCAGCCTCCACGGCGAGCATCGCGCCGCCGTGCGGCAGCGCGTCCATCAGTCGCGCCCGCGCGGCGACGAGCGTTCCGGCGTCCTCCAGCGACAGCACTCCGCCGCAGTGCGCGGCGGCCACCTCGCCGACCGAGTGGCCGACCAGGTGGCGGGGTGTCAGGCCCCAGGACTCGGCGAGCCGGAACAGCGCCACCTCCAGGGCGAACAGCGCGCGCTGGGTGGTTCCGGTCCGTTCCAGCGCCGGGGCGTCGCCGCACGCACCGGTGTCCAGCCCGGCCGCCCGGCTCGCCGCCGCGAAGGCGTCGGCGAAGACCGGGAAGGTCTCCAGCCCCTGCCCCATTCCGGCCCACTGGGAGCCCTGCCCCGAGAAGAGGAAGGCCGTCCGGCCCGCTCGCGCGGTGTCCGTGACGGCCTGGGGCGCGGTGCCGGAAACGGCCAGCGCCCGCAGCCCGTCCAGCAGTTCGGCGCGGTCGGCGCCGAGGACGACGGCACGGTGGTCGAGCGCGGACCGGGTGGTGGCGAGCGAAACGGCGAGGTCGGCCGCGGCGAGGTCGGGCCGAGCGCCGACGTGGGCGTGCAGCCGGTCCGCCTGGGCACGCAGCGAGCCCGCGTCGCGCCCGGAGAGCACCCAGGGCACCACGGACGGCACGGCGTCGTGCTCCGTCCCCGGGTCCGTTCCCGGGTCCGTCGCGTCGTCCTCGTCGGTCGGTGGGCCCTCCAGGATCACGTGCGCGTTGGTGCCGCTCACCCCGAACGAGGACACGCCCGCCCGCGGCGGACGTCCGGTGTCGGGCCACGGTCGGTTCTCGGTGAGCAGTTCCACGGCGCCGGCCGACCAGTCCACGTGCGGGCTGGGCGCGTCCACGTGCAGGGTGCGGGGCAGCACGCGGTGCCGCACGGCCTGCACCATCTTGATGACTCCTGCGACACCGGAAGCCGCCTGAGTGTGACCGATGTTGGACTTCAGCGAGCCGAGCCACAGGGGCTCCCCGCCGGCGCGGTCCCTGCCGTACGTGGCCAGCAGCGCCTTGGCCTCGATCGGGTCGCCGAGGGTGGTGCCGGTGCCGTGGCCCTCCACGGCGTCCACCTCGGCGGCCGAGAGCCGGGCGGCGGCCAGCGCGTCCAGCACGACGCGCCGCTGCGCCGGGCCGTTGGGGGCCGTGAGGCCGTTGGACGCACCGTCCGAGTTGATCGCCGAGCCGCGCAGCACGGCCAGCACCCGGTGCCCGTTGCGGCGCGCGTCGGACAGTTTCTCCAGCAGCACCATGCCGACGCCCTCGCTCCAGCCGGTGCCGTCCGCCGCCGCCGCGAACGCCTTGCAGCGGCCGTCGCGGGCCAGCCCGCGCTGCCGGCTGAACTCGACGAACGCCGCAGGGGTCGCGATCACGGTCACGCCGCCCGCGAGTGCCAGGGTGCACTCGTCCCGGCGCAGCGCCTGCATCGCCAGGTGGAGCGCCACCAGGGAGGACGAGCACGCGGTGTCCACGGTCACCGCGGGCCCTTCCAGGCCGAGGCTGTACGCGATCCGGCCGGACAGGACGCTGGTCGCCGTGCCGGTCAGGGCGTAGCCCGCCGCCTCCTCGGCGACGGGCACACCGGTGCCGTAGCCGGAGGACGCGGCCCCGACGTACACGCCGACGGGCGTGCCCCGGACTCCCCTGGGGGCGATCCCGGCCCGCTCGATCGCCTCCCAGGAGGCCTCCAGGACGAGACGCTGCTGCGGGTCCATGGCCTGGGCCTCGCGGGGGGAGATGCCGAAGAAGTCCGCGTCGAAGCGGCCCGCGTCGTGCACGAAGCCGCCCTGGCGGGAGTAGGAGGTTCCCTCCCCCCGCGATTCCGGATCGTAGAGGGCACCGAGGTCCCAGCCCCGGTCGGCGGGGAAGTCGCTGATCCCGTCGCCGCCCGCGGACACCAGGTCCCACAGCGCGTCGGGCGAGTCGATGCCGCCGGGGAGCCGACAGGCCATCCCGACGACAGCGACCGGCTCGTGCCCGACGACGGCCAGTTCGCGGTTGCGGGTCTTCAGCCGGTCGTTCTCCTTGACCAGCGTGCGCAGGGCTTCGACGTAACGTGCGTCGGCGGGCGCGGTCATGGTCAGTTCTCCCCGTCGTCTGCGGCGGCGACGAGACTCAGCAGGGCCTCGCCGTCCAGTTCGTCCACCCGGTGCGCGGCCCCTGTGCCCGCGTCGTCCGGTTCTTCCCCGGCGAGACGCAGCAGGGGGTCGAGCAGCCCCGCCTCCCGCAGGCGGGACAGCGGCAGCCGGGCCAGCGCCGCGCGGACGCGCTGCTCGCCCTCGGCGGGCGCGTCCTCCCCTTCCACGCCGGCCGTGTCCGTGCCGGAGTCCGCCGCCATGCCGCACTCCTCCAGGAGGTGTGCGCCGAGTTCGGCGGGCGTCGGATAGTCGAAGACCACGGTGGCGGTCAGCGGCAGGCCGGTGGCGGCGTTGAGGCGGTTGCGCATCTCCACCGCGGTGAGCGAGTCGAAGCCGAGGTCCCGGAAGGCACGGCCCGGTTCCACCTCGCCGCTGTGCGCGTGGCCGAGCACGAGCGCGGCCTGCGCCCGTACGAGATCCACGGCGGTGTCGAGCCTGTCGTACGGCTCCAGGGCCAGCAGCCGCTCCCGCAGGTCGCCGGTCTCCTCGGGACCGTCGGCGCCGGTGGCGGTGTCGTCACCCGCCAGATGGTCCAGCAGGGGGCTGGTCCGGCCGGAGGAGAAGACGCGGGCGAAGACCGGCCAGTCGACACCGGCCACGGTGACGGTGGGGGCGGTGTCCGACACCGCGTCGGCGAGTGCGTGCAGCGCCACCTCAGGGTCCATGGCGAGGACGCCCCTGCGCGCGAGTTCGTCCTCCGCGCCCCGGGCCATGCCCTCGCCGCGCCAGGCTCCCCAGGCGACGGAGGTCGCGACCGCCCCGCGAGCGGCCCGGCGCAGGGCCAGCGCGTCGAGGCGGGCGTTGGCGGCGGCGTACGCGGCCTGTCCGGCGCCGCCCCAGGTGGCGGCCACCGACCCGAAGAGCACGAAGGCGTCGAGGTCGTCGCCGCAGAGCGCGTCCAGGTGCTCCGCGCCGTCGGCCTTACCCGCCCGTGCCATGGTCAGGTCGTCCTCGGTCAGGTCCGGCAGTACGCCGAGTCCGCCGACGCCGGCCGCGTGCACGACCGCGTGCGGCGGGTGGTCGGCCAGAAGTGCGGCGACCGCGTCGCGGTCGGCGAGGTCGCAGGCGACGACGTCGGCCCGGGCCCCCAGCTCCGCGAGCTCCGCGACGAGTTCACCGGCTCCGGGCGCGGCGGGCCCGCGCCGACCGGCCAGCACCAGCCGCTCCGCGCCGTTGCGCGCCGCCCAACGGGCGACGTGCGCCCCGAGGGCACCGGTCCCGCCGGTGATGAGCACCGTGCCGCGGGGCCGCCAGGGCGCGGCGGTGACGGGGGGTGCGGGGGCCAGCCGCCGGACGAGCGGGGTGTCCCGGAGGGCGATCTGGTCCTCCCCCGTGACCCCCGTGAGCACGGCGGCCAGCGCAGCGCCGGGAACTCCCGCCCGGGGCAGGTCGATGAGACCGCCCCACAGCGACGGGTACTCCAGAGCGGCCACCCGGCCCAGCGCCCACAGGGCGTGGCCGCCCGCGACGGGGGGCTCCTCGCCCGGGAGGGCCACGGCACCGCGGGTGACACACCACAGCCGCGTACCGGTGCCGGCCAGTGCCCGGACGAGGGCGAGGCCGTCGGCGACGGCGGTCTCCTCGTCCAGTCCGAGCAGCGACAGCACACCCGCCCAGGGCTGTCCGGCCTCGGTGACCTCCCGCAGGCCGGCCGCCGGGTCGGCCGGGTCGAGCACCTTCAGGTGCGGAGTGCCGCCGCACCGCCGAATCGCCTCGGCGCACTCCGCCGCGGTCGCCTCGTGCTCCGAGTGGGCGAGCACCAGCCAGCCACCGAGCAGGACCGGGTCGGCGGGCACGGAGATCGGGCACCACTCCTCGCGGTACCGCAGGCCACGGGCGCGCGACCGGCCGTGCCAGCCCGCAAGCGCCGGCAGCACCTCGCCGAGGCGCGCACGGGCCTCCTCGCCGGCCACACCGAGCAGCCCGGCCAGGGCCTGCGTGTCACCACTGCGGACGGTGGACCAGAAGTCGTCGTCGGCGACCGGCTCGGCGGCCCCGCCCCGCGTGCCGGACGCGGGCAGCGGCCAGTACCTCTGGTGCTGGAAGGCGTACGTCGGCAGGTCCACGGCCCGCCCGCCGAGGCGACCGAAGACAGCACGCCACTCGACGTGCGCCCCGTGGACGTGGACCCCGGCGACGGCAGTGAGCAGCGCCCGTACGCCGTCGCTGCCCGCACGCTGTGCGGGCACGACCGTCGCGTCGGGGGCGATGTGCGGGACGAGCGCGGACAGGGTGCCGTCCGGGCCGAGTTCGAGGAAGCGGACGGCACCGGCGTCGTCGGCCCGGCGCACGGCGTCGGCGAAGCGGACGGGCTCGCGGATCTGACCCACCCAGTAGCCGGGCGTGGCCATGTCACCGGGCGCCGTGGCGACCAGGGGGATCGTCGGGGGGTGGTAGGTCAGCGACTTCGCGACGGCCGCGAACTCGGCCAGCATCGGCTCCATGCGGTGTGAGTGGAAGGCGTGGGAGACCGTCAGCCGCTTCACCCGGACGTTCTGGGCGCGCAGCCGCTCCTCCAACGCGTCGACCGCGTCCGCGTCACCGGAGACCGTCACCGACGCCGGCCCGTTCACCGCCGCCAGACACACACCCTCCGGCAGGTCCAGGCCGTCCTCGGCCGCCTCCACGGCCAGCATCGCACCACCCTGCGGCAGCGCCTCCATCAACCGGCCACGCGCCGACACCAGCGCACACGCGTCATCCAACGACAACACACCCGCCACATGCGCCGCCGCCACCTCACCCACCGAATGACCCACCAGCACATCCGGCACCACACCCCACGACTCCACCAACCGGAACAGAGCCACTTCCAGAGCGAACAGCGCCGGCTGGGTGTACACCGTCCGCGCCAGCAGCTCCGCGTCCTCCCCGAACACCACCTCCCGCAACGAACGATCAAGATCCACCCGCGCACACACCGCATCGAACGCCTCGGCGAACACCGGGAACGCCTCGTACAACCCACGCCCCATCCCGACCCGCTGCGCACCCTGACCCGAGAACAGGAACACGGAGTCCCCGCCGCGCACCACACCCGCGACGACCTGAGCCACCTCCTCCCCCGAGGCCAGCGCACGTAGCCCGGCCACCAACTCCTCGCGGTCACCGCCCACGACGACCGCACGGTGCTCCAGCGCCGCACGCCCCGTCGCCAGCGAGTACGCCACGTCCACCGGGTCGTGCTCGGCTGCCGGCTCCAGCAGGCGGGCGGCCTGCGCGCGCAGGGCGGCGGCCGAGCGTCCGGACAGGAAGAAGGGCCGTGGCCCGGGCAGGAGGGGCTGCGGCTCCACCGGCTCCTCGGCGGGCGCCGCCTCCAGGATGACGTGCGCGTTGGTACCGCTCACCCCGAACGAGGACACACCGGCCCGGCGCGGCCGGCCCGTCCGGGGCCATTCCCGTGCCTCGGTCAGCAGCTCTACCGCACCCGCCGACCAGTCCACCTGCGGGGTCGGCGCGTCCACGTGCAGCGTCGCCGGGAGCACTCCCCTGCGCATCGCCTGCACCGTCTTGATGACACCCGCGACACCGGCAGCCGCCTGCGAGTGGCCGATGTTGGACTTCACCGACCCCAGGTACAGGGGTTCGTCCCGATCCTGTCCGTACGTCGCGAGCAGCGCCTGCGCCTCGATCGGGTCGCCCAGGGTGGTGCCCGTGCCGTGCGCCTCCACCGCGTCCACGTCCGCCGGCCCCAGCCCGGCCGCCGCCAACGCGGCCCGGATCACGCGCTGCTGGGCGGGCCCGTTGGGCGCGGTGAGCCCGCTCGAGGCGCCGTCCTGGTTGACGGCCGAGCCGCGCACCACGGCGAGCACCCGGTGCCGGTTGCGGCGGGCGTCGGAGAGCCGCTCCAGGAGCAGAACCCCCACGCCCTCGCCCCAGCCGGTTCCGTCGGCCGCGGCGGCGAAGGACTTACAGCGACCGTCGGCGGCGCTGCCCTCCTCGAAGCCGAAGCCGGAGAACATCGTGGGCGCGGACATGACGGTCACGCCGCCGGCCAGGGCGAGTTCGCACTCGCCGACGCGCAGCGCCTGCGCCGCCAGGTGCAGGGCGACCAGCGACGACGAGCAGGCGGTGTCCACCGAGACCGCGGGGCCCTGGAGTCCGAAGGTGTAGGAGACGCGGCCGGACAGGACGCTGCCGGCGTTTGCGGTGCCCAGGTAGCCGTCGAGCGCCGCGGGGTCGATCACCGACGGGTAGTCGTGGTACATGGCACCGGCGAAGACGCCGGTCCGTCCGCCACGCAGGGTGCGGACGTCGATACCGGCCCGTTCGACCGCCTCCCAGGAGGCCTCCAGGAGCAGCCGCTGCTGCGGGTCCATGGCCTGGGCCTCGCGCGGGCTGATGCCGAACAGGGCGGCGTCGAAGTCGCCCGCGTCGTACACGAAGCCGCCGTGCGCCGTGGCGGGTTCGCCGGGCGTGCGCCAGCCCCGGTCCGTGGGCAGGGGACCGAGTGCGTCCGTGCCGGAGGCGACGAGCTCCCACAGGTCCTCCGGGGAGCGCACGCCGCCGGGGTACCGGCAGGCCATGCCGATGACGGCGACTGGCTCGGCCGCCCGCTCTTCCAGGTCGCGCACCCTGCGGTTCGCGTCGCGCAGTTCCGCGGTGGCGCGCTTCAGGTAGGCCAGCAGCTTCTCCTGCTGGCCCGGATTGCCGGCCGTGCCCGCGCCCGGGCCGGTGGCCGTATCCGTGTCGGTGCTCGCGTCCGTGTCGGTCATGATCTGCTGTCCGCGTCCTCTCACGACGTCTCGAACTCGTTGTCCAGCAGCGCGAAGACTTCTTCCGCCGAGGCGGCGTCCAGGTTCTCCGGCTTCTCGTCCCTGTCGTCCCGCCCGCCGCTCCACCGGCCGGCCAGCGCCCGCAGCCGGGCCGCCACTCGGGCCCGGTCCTCCTCGTCGGCCTCGACCCGTTCGAGCCCGGCCTCCAGGCGGGCGAGTTCGGCCAGCAGGCCGTCCACCGCGCGCCCCGGTTCGGGGGCCAGCAGGCTGCGGAGGTGACGGGCGACATCGGCGGCCGTCGGGTGGTCGAAGACCAGCGTGGCGGGCAGCCGCAGCCCGGTGGCGGCGGAGAGCCGGTTGCGCAGCTCGACGCCGGTGAGGGAGTCCAGGCCCATCTCCAGGAAGCCCCGGTCGGCGTCCACGACGCCCGGCGAGGTGAAACCGAGGGCTGCGGCCAGCTGGCCGCGCACCAGGTCGAGCAGAATGCGCCGCTGTTCGGCCTCGGGAGCCTCGGAGAGCCGGTTCCGCAGCGCGTCCGGGTCGCCGCCCACGGCGGCGGCCCGCTGCTCCTCGCGGGGCGCGAGGACGCGCAGCAGCGGGTGCATCGGGCTCCGGCCGCGCAGCGCCGCCGGTTGGAGCGCCGCCGGCACCACCAGGGCCCGTCCGGCCGCGCAGCCGGCCGAGAAGGCGGCCATGCCGTCCTCCGTCGCCAGCGCGCCCAGGCCGGATTGCGCGACCCGGCGGACATCGGCCTCGGTGAGCGTGCCGGTCAGCCCCGTGCGTTCGGCCCACGGCCCCCAGGCCAGCGAGACGGCGGGCAGCCCGCGCCGGCGGCGGTGCGCGGCGAAGGCGTCGAGGAAGACGTTGGCCGCCGCGTAGTTGGCCTGTCCCGCGCCGCCCAGCACACCGGCGGCGGAGGAGAAGAGCGCGAACGCCGCAAGGTCGCTGTCCCGGGTGAGTTCGTCGAGATTGACGGCGCCCCGCACCTTGGGGGCGAGGACGTGGGCGACACTCTCGGCCGTCATGCCGGTGAGCACGCCGTCGTCCAGGACGGCCGCGGTGTGCACCACGGCGGTCAGCGGGTGCGCGGCGGGGATCGCCGCGAGGGTGCGGGCAAGCGCGTCGCGGTCGGCGATGTCGCAGGCGACCACGGTGGCCTCGGCCCCCAGGTCCGCCAGCTCGCCGACGAGCCCGGCCGCCCCGGGCGCGTCCGGTCCGCTCCGGCTGAGCAGCAGGAGGTGGCGTACGCCGTGGCGCAGGGCCAGGTGCCGGGCGAGAGCACGGCCGAGGGTGCCGGTGGCCCCGGTGACGAGCACCGTGCCGTCGGAGGTGTCCAGGCCGGTGGGGTCCGTCGCCTCGGGGACGGGCATCCGGACCAGGCGGGGTGCGAGGATCCGGCCGCGGCGTACGGCGACCTCGGTCTCGCCCGCTTCCATGGCGGCGGTGACGGCGGCGTGCAGCATGCCGCCGTCGGCGTCCGGTTCGGTGTCCTGCCGGGTGCCCGGTTCGGTGTCGTCGACCGGGTCCAGGTCGACGAGGACGAACCTGCCCGGGTGCTCGGCCTGCGCGGAGCGGATCAGGCCCCGTACGGCCGCGTCGACCACGTCGGTGATGTCGTCGTCACCGGTGGCGACGGCGCCCCGGGTGACGACGGCCAGGGGCTGCGCGGCGTCCTCCTCGTCGGCCAGCCGGTCGCGGACCACGGTCAGGGCGCGGGTGACGGCCGCTTCGACGGCGGCGGCCGGATCGGGCCCGGGATCGCCGTCAGTGAAGCGGGCGACGGCGTACGCGTCGTCGCCGGTCGCGGTGGCCGCGGGCGGCAGCTCGGTCGCCCACTCCACGTGGAAGAGGGTGGTGGCGAGGCCGCGCCGGGCGGCGGACAGTTCGGTGCCGACCGGGCGGGCCACCAGGGCTCCGACACCGCCGACCGGTGCGCCGGTGTCGTCGTGGAGCGCGAGGCCCACGCCGTCGTCGGACTCGGTGAGCCGGACCCTGAGGACCCGGGAGCCCGTGGCGGGCAGGGACACCTCGCGCCACATGAAGGGGAGTTCGGCGGCACGGCCGGTCCCGCCCGTGTCCCCGTCGCGCAGGCCGCGCAGCAGCCCGATGCCGTGCAGGGCGGCGTCGAGGAGCGCCGGGTGCAGCGCGAACCCGTCGTCCGTCACGCCTTCGGGGAGCCGAACCTCGGCGAAGAGTTCGCCGTCGCGGTGCCAGGCTCCGGCCAGTCCCCGGAAGGCAGGGCCGTAGCTGTAGCCGACGTCGGCGATCGCCTGGTAGAAGCCGTCGAGCGCGAGCGGCTCGGCGCCCGGCGGCGGCCACGAGGCGAGTTCACCGGCGGGCCGTCCGGCCCGCGCGGCGGGTGCCAGGGTGCCGGTGGCGTGCCGGACCCAGGGAGCGTCCGGGAGGTCGGCGTCGCGGGCATGGACGGACACCTCCCGGCGGCCTCCCTCGCCCGGGGCGCCGACCGTCAACTGCACCGCGACTGAGTCGTGCTCGCCGAGCACCAGCGGGGCGCCCAGGGCGAGTTCCTCCAGGACGGGGGCGTCGGCCCGCACTCCGGCGTGCAGGGCCATCTCCACGAACGCGGTGCCCGGCAGCAGCACGGTGCCGAGGACGGCATGGTCGGCCAGCCAGGGGTGGGTGCGCAGCGAGAGCCGTCCGGTGAAGACGGTGCTCGCGCCGTCGGCGAGGGTCAGTGCGGCGGTCAGCAGCGGGTGTCCCGTGCTGCCGAGGCCCGCGGCGCCGAGGTCGCCGGCGCCGGCCGGAGCGGACTCCAGCCAGTAGCGCTCGCGTTGGAAGGGGTACGGCGGCAGTGGCACGGTCGTCACGGGCAGTTCGGCGAGCGGCGCGGTGAGGTCCGCGGCGCCGCCGTGCACGTGGAGTTCGGCGACGGAGAGGAGGAAGCGCTCCATGCCGCCCTCGTCGCGCCGGAGGGTGCCGAGGACGGTGACCTCGCCCGGGTCGAGGCCGGGGATGTCGTCGAGGATCTCACCGAGCACGGGGGCGAGCACGGGGTGCGGGCCGATCTCCACGAGGAACCGGGCGCCCTGCTCGACGAGTCCGCGCACTCCCCTGTCGAGGTCGACGGGGGTGACGAGGTTGCGCTGCCAGTAGCCGGCGTCGAGCGCTGTGCCGTCCACGCGCTCGCCGGTGACGGTGGAGTGGAACGGCACGGTGCCGGTGCGCGGTTCGAGGTCGGCGACGAGGCGAGCCAGTTCCTCGGCCATCGGCTCGACCTGGGCGCAGTGGGAGCTGAAGTCGACGCGGACCTTGCGGACCCGGACACCGTCCTTCTCGCAGGAGGCGAGAAAGTCGTCGAGCGCCTGGCGTTCGCCGGCGACGACGGACGACGCGGGGCCGTTGATCCCGGCCAGGGAGAGCCGCGTGCCCCACGGTTCGAGCAGCTCGCGGGTCCTGTCGGGGGTCAGCGCCACGGAGGCCATGCCGCCGAGTCCGGCCACCGGCATGAGGACGATGCCGCGCAGGGCGACGATCCGGGCGGCGTCGGCGCGGGTCAGCGCGCCGGAGGCGTACGCGGCGGCGATCTCTCCCTGGGAGTGGCCGAGGACCATGTCGGGTTCGACGCCGTGCGCACGCCAGAGCGCGACGAGCGCCGCGGTCACGGCGAACAGGACGGCCGGTGTCACGTCGACCCGGTCCAGTGGCGGGGCGCCGTCGGTGCCGCGCAGCACGTCGATCGGCGACCAGTCGACGTGGCGGGCGAGCTCCTCGGCGCACGCGTACAGCTCGGCGGCGAAGACCTCGGAGCTGTCCATCAGTTCGAGCGCCATGTCCGCCCACTGGCCGCCCTGTCCGGGGAAGACGAAGGCGACCTTGCCGGGCCGTGCGACGCCCCGGACCAGGTGGGCGGCGGCCTCGCCGCGGGCCAGGGCGGCGAGCGCGGCACGCCGGTCGGTGTCGGAGGCCGCGACGACGGCGGCGCGGTGTTCTAGGAGCGCGCGGCTGGCGGTCAGCGAGTGGGCGACGTCGGCGGGATGGGCGGCGGGGAGGGTGTCGAGGTGCTCCAGGAGACGTCCGGCCTGGGCGCGCAGCGCCTGGGCGCCGCGGGCGGACACGAGCCAGGGGGCGACCACGCCGTCGAGTTCGGGGGCGGACCCCGCCACGCGTGTGTCCTCACCTGCCGCGCGGACGTCCGCGGCGGACGGTGCCCCGGCGGGATCGGTGACGCGCTGCGGGTTCTGCGGGTCCTGCCCGTCCAGCCCGTCCCGGCCGGCCGCGTCCTCGGGGACGTACTGCTCGAGGATCAGGTGGGCGTTGGTGCCGCTGCCGCCGAAGGAGGACACGGCTGCTCGCCGGGGGCGCCCGTCGGTGTCGGGCCAGGCAGTGGTCTCCTTCAGCAGCTCGACCGCTCCCGTCGACCACTCGACGTGCGGGGTCGGCTCGTCGATGTGGAGGGTCTTGGGCAGGACCCCCTCGCGCAGCGCCATGACCGTCTTGATGACGCCTCCGACGCCGGCGGCCGACTGGGTGTGCCCGATGTTGGACTTCACCGACCCCAGCCACAGCGGCCGGTCCCCGGGACGGTCGCGGCCGTACGTCGCCAGGACCGACTGGGCCTCGATCGGGTCCCCGAGTGTGGTGCCGGTGCCGTGCGCCTCGACGGTGTCGATGTCGGCGACGTCCAGGCCGGCGTTGGCCAGTGCCTGACGGATGACCTTCTGCTGGGCCCGGCCGCTGGGGGCGGTCAGCCCGTTGGACGCGCCGTCCTGGTTGACCGCGGTGCCGCGGATCAGCGCGAGGACCGGATGCCCCTTGCGCAGCGCTTCAGAGAGGCGCTCCACCAGGATCATGCCGACGCCCTCGCCCCAGCCGGTGCCGTCGGCAGCGGCGGCGAACGGCTTGCACCGTCCGTCGGGGGCCAGGCCGCGCTGGCGGCTGAACTCCGTGAAGGAGGCGGGAGTGGCCAGGACGGCGGCACCGCCGGCGACCGCGAGGTCGCACTCGTTCTGCCGCAGTGCCTGGCAGGCGAGGTGGATGGCGACGGCGGAGGACGAACAGGCCGTGTCGACGGTGGCGGCGGGGCCTTCGAGACCGAAGGTGTAGGAGATGCGGCCGGAGGCGGCGGCAGTGCCGGTGCCCGCGAGGAAGAAGCCCTCGGCCTCGCTGCCCGCCTGCTGGGCGCCGATGCCGTAGCCGACGAACGAGGTGCCGACGAACACACCGGTCGCGCTGCCCCGCAGGGACGACGGGTCGATCGCGGCCCGCTCCATGGCCTCCCAGGTCGCCTCCAGCAGGAGGCGTTGCTGCGGGTCGGTGGCGACGGCCTCGCGGGGGCTGATGCCGAAAAGACCCGCGTCGAAGTGGGAGGCGTCGCGGAGGAAACCGCCCTCCTTGACGTAGGAGGTACCGGGGTGGTTCGGGTCGGGGTGATAGAGGTTCTCCAGGTCCCAGCCCCGGTCCTCGGGGAAGGGGCCGACGGCGTCGGTGCCGTCCAGCACCAGCCGCCACAGGTCCTCCGGGGAGTCGACGCCGCCGGCGTAGCGGCAGCTCATCCCGATCACGGCGAGCGGCTCGTCCTCGGCGGTGCCCGTGGCGCGTGCCGCCGTGGACTCGGCCGCCGCCTGCTCGCCGAGCACCTCGGCGAGCAGATGGTCTGCGAGGTCGGCGGGGGTCGGGTGGTCGAAGACCAGGGTGGGCGGCAGTTTGCGGCCGGTGGCGATCTGCAGGCGGTTGCGCATGTCGACGGCCATCAGCGAGTCGAAACCCAGGTCGCGGAAGGCACGGCCGGCCTCGATCCTGGCGGAGTCGGCGTAGCCGAGCGCGGCGGTGGCGTGCCCGCTGACGAGATCCAGCAGGTGCTGGGTTCGCTGCGGCCCGTTCAGGGCGAGGAGCTCGTCGCGCAGTGCGTCGACCTCGCCGGGCTCGTCGGCCCGGACTCCGGGGGCGGCGAGCGCCGCCTCCGCCTCCGGGATGTCCATGATGAGCGGCCGGGCACGGGCAGCCGTGTAACCGGGTGTGAAGCGTGCCCAGTCGATGTCGGCGACGGTCACGCAGGTCTCGTCGGCGTCCAGGGCCTGGTCGAGCGCGGCGAGGGCGAGGCGCGGCTCCATCGCGTGCAGCCCGCGCCGGCCGAGCTCCGCTGCGGCGTGCCCGTCGTCGGCCATGCCCCCCTCGGCCCAGCCGCCCCAGGCGACGGCGGTGGCGGACAGGCCCCGGGCCCGCCGGGCCCGGGCCAGCGCGTCGAGCACGGCGTTGCCCGCCGCGTAGGCGGCCTGGCCCGCGCCGCCCCAGACACCCGCGCCGGACGAGAAGAGCACGAACGTGTCAATGTCGCCCACCAGTTCGTCCAGGTGCCGGGCGCCTTCGGTCTTGGCGGCGGCGACCGCGGCGAACTCGGCCTCGTCGCAGTCGGCGAACGCCGTCGCCTGCGGTACGCCCGCGGCGTGGACCACCGAGTCGACGGGGTGCTCGGCGAGCAGCGCGGCGACCTGGTCCCGGTCGGTGACGTCGCAGGCGGCGACGACCGTCTCGACGCCCCGGGAGGTCAGTTCGGCGGCCAGGTCGAGGGCGCCGGGGGCATCCGGGCCGCGGCGGCCGGTGAGGACGAGCTTGCGGGCGCCCCGGGCGGCCATGTGGTGCGCGAGGTGCCGTCCGATGCCGCCGGTGCCGCCCGTGATCAGCACGGTGGAGCCGGGCTGCCAGGAGCGCAGGGGCGTGGCGCGCGGTGCCCGGACCATGCGGCGGACGAAGACGCCGGCGGGGCGGATCGCCACCTGGTCCTCGGCGCCGGGGCCGTCGGACCGCCCGGAGTCCGCGGACTGCGGTGCGAGCAGCCGCAGCAGGCGGCCCAGCACCCGGTCGTCGGGCTGCTCGGGCAGGTCGACGAGTCCGCCCCAGCAGTCGGGCCGTTCGAGTCCGGCCACCAGGCCGAGCCCCCAGGTGGCGGCCTGGGCGGGGTCCCGTACGGGGTCGACACGGCCGACGGAGACGGCGCCGCTGGTGACGAGGTGCACCGGGACCGGAGCCGGGCGGGTGGCGACGGTGCGCAGCAGGGCGAGGTTCTGCGCGGCTCCGGTGCTGATGCCCGGGTGGGCGGGGTGCGGGCGGGCGTCGAGGGCGAGCAGCGAGATCACCCCGGACAGTTCCTGGTCCTCAGGCGGTCCGGCGGGCGCGGTCACGCGGGCCACGGCGCCGGCCTGCTCCACGAGCGCGGCGAGCCGGCCCGCCAGTTCCTCCTGTCTCTCTGCGGCGACGATCGCCCAGGTGCCGGTGAGCGCGGGCCGGGTGGGGCCGGTGAGGGGCAGCGGCTTCCATTCCACGCGGTAGCGCCAGCCGTCCACCGTGGAGCGGTCGTGGGAACGCCGCCGCCATGCCGTGAGCGCCGGCAGCACGGGGGTGAGGGCGTCGGTGCCCAGGGACTCGGCGAGCGCCTCGGTGTCACCGTTCTCGACGGCGGCCCAGAAGCTGCCCTCCTCCGCAGTGCCGCTCCCGGCGGGGGCGGTCGTCTCCTCGGGCGCGGGCTCCCACCAGTAGCGGTCTCGCTGGAAGGGGTAGGTGGGCAGGTCCACGGCGGTGCCGCGGGAGGGCCAGATGGGCTCCACGCCCCTCGTGAACGCCTCGGCGAGGGAGACGGAGAACCGTGCGAGCCCGCCCTCCTCACGGCGCAGCGAGGTCAGCAGCACGGGATCGGGCGCACCGGCGTCCTCGGCGGTCTCCTGGACGGACGAGCCGAGCGCCGGGTGCGGGCTGCACTCGACGAAGACGCCGAACTCGTCGGCGAGCAGAGCACGCGTGGCCGGTGCGAACTGCACGGTTTGGCGCATGTTGCGGTACCAGTACTCCGCGTCGAGCCCGGTGGTGTCGAGCAGGCCGCCGGTGACCGTGGAGTAGAAGGGGATGCGGGAGGCCCGTGGCCGGACGGGCGCCAGCACCTCCAGGGCTTCGTCACGCAGCGGTTCGACGACGGCCGAGTGCGCGGCGCCCCTGATGCGGAGCTTGCGGAAGCGGACGTCCTCGGCCTCCAGGGTGGCGAGGAACGCGTCGAGCGGTGCCTCGTCGCCGGCGACGGAGACGGAGGACACGCCGTTGACGGCGGCGATGCTGAGCACTCCGGCCCACGGTTCCAGCCGTTTCAGGGTCTCCTCGGGGGGCAGCGAGACGGACGCGATCGCGCCCTGGCCGACGACGCGGGAGAGCAGCCGGCTGCGGTGGGCGACGATCAGCGCCGCGTCCTCCAGGGTGAGCGCCCCGGCGAGGTGGGCGGCCGCGATCTCGCCCTGCGAGTGGCCGACCACGGCCTCCGGTTCGATGCCGTGTTCGCGCCAGAGCCCGGCGAGCGCCAGCATCGTCGCGAACAGCACGGGCTGGATGACCTCGATCCTGCTGAGGTCCGCGGCGCCGGGACGGCCGCGCAGCGTGTCCTCCACCGACCAGTCGAAGTGCTCCTCCAGCGCCTCGGCGCACGTCCGCAGGGTGCTGCGGAAGCCGGCGGACTCGTCGAGCAGCCGGTCGGCCATGCCGGGCCACTGGGAGCCCTGTCCGGGCAGGACGAACGCCACCCGGCCGGTGCGCCCGGCCACCCCCGTCACCAGGCCCGGCGCGGACGCGCCGTCGGCGAGAGCGGTCAGCCGTTCGCGGTGGCCGCCGGGGCCGAGGAGGACCGCGCGGTGCTCGAAGCGGGAGCGGGTGGCGGCCAGCGAGTGGGCCACGTCGCGGTCGGGAAGCGCGGGGTGGGCGTCGAGGTGACCGGCGAGCCGCCGGGCCTGGGCGCGCAACGCTTCGGACGTGCGCGCGGAAAGCAGCCAGGGCAGTTCGACGGGCGGCTGCGGGCCGGTCGCGGCGCCGGTGCCGGACACTCCGGAGGCGGCTGCCTCGGCGGTGGGCGCACCGTTCCCCGGCTGGCCTTCCGTGGCCGGAGCCGGCTCCGGCTGGGCCTGCTCCAGGATGGTGTGGGCGTTGGTCCCGCTCATGCCGAACGACGAGACGGCCGCGCGGCGCGGACGCCCCACGTCAGGCCACCTCAGACTGTCCGTCAGGAGACGGACACCGCTGCCGTCCCAGTCGACGTGCCCAGTGGGTTCGGTGATGTGCAGGGACCGCGGCAGCACGCCGTGGCGCAGGGCCATCACCATCTTGATGACCCCGGCCACGCCGGCGGCCGACTGCGTGTGCCCGATGTTGGACTTCACCGACCCCAGCCGGAGCGGCTGTTCGCCGTCCCGTCCGCGCCCGTAGGTGGCCATCAGGGCCTGGGCCTCGATCGGGTCGCCGAGCTCGGTTCCGGTACCGTGCGCCTCAACCGCGTCCACGTCCGCGGTGTCCAGGCCGGCGTCGGCGAGCGCCGCCAGGATGACGCGCTGCTGGGCGGGTCCGTTGGGGGCGGTGAGGCCGTTGGAGGCGCCGTCCTGGTTGACCGCGCTGCCGCGCACCAGGGCGAGCACCCGGTGCCCGTGGCGCCGCGCGTCGGAGAGCCGTTCGATCAGGAGCATCCCGACGCCCTCGCCCCAGCCCGTACCCTCGGCGTCCGAGGAGAAGGCCCGGCAGCGGCCGCCGGGGGCGAGCGCGCCGCCCTGCGCGGCGTCGGCGAACATGCCGGGCGTCGTCATGACGGTGGCACCGCCGGCCAGCGCCATCGTGCACTCGCCGCGGCGCAGCGCACCGATCGCCAGGTGCAGCGCCACCAACGACGACGAGCACGCCGTGTCCACGGTCACCGCCGGCCCCTCGAGTCCGAAGGTGTAGGCGAGCCGGCCGGAGATGACGCTCGTCGCGGTGCCGGTGAGGATGTGCGGGCGGGAGCCCTCGGGCACGTCGAACCGGCCTATGCCGTAACCGGAGGTGGCCGTACCGATGTACACGCCGGTGGAACTGGCGCGCAGCCGCGCCGGGTCGACCCCGGCCCGCTCGAAGGCCTCCCACGAGGTCTCCAGGAGCAGCCGCTGCTGCGGGTCCATGGCCAGCGCCTCACGCGGGGAGATGCCGAAGAAGGCCGGGTCGAACCCGGCGGCCCCGTAGAGGAAGCCGCCCTCGAAGGTCCTCCGGTCGCCAGGCTCCTCGGCGGCGTCGCCGTAGAGGGTGGACAGGTCCCAGGACCGGTCGGTGGGAAAGTCTCCGATGGCGTCGGTCTCGTCAGCGACGATCCGCCAGAGTTCCTCGGGAGTGTCGGCGCCGCCGGGGAAACGACAGGCCATGCCGACGATCGCGATGGGGTCGTCGTCGGCCGCCTCGACGGTCCTGACGGGAGCGGCAGGCTCGGACGCGGCCGAGTCGCCGGCGATCTCCGTCACGAGGTGGGCGGCGAGCGCCTCGGGGGTCGGGTGGTCGAACACCAGGGTGGCGGGCAGCCTGTGATCGGCCGCCTGGCCGATCCGGTTGCGCAGTTCCACCGAGGTCAGCGAGTCGAAGCCGAGGTCTTTGAACGGCCGCGACGGGTCCACGGCCTCCGCTGACGCGAAGCCGAGCACCGCCGCGACCTGGCCGCGGACCAGTTCGAGCGCGGTACGGGCCCGGTCCTCCGCGGGCAGCCGGCGCAGTCGCTCGGCGAAACCGCCCGGAAGGGCGGAGCGGTCGGCGACGCGCCGGGCCGGACGGGCCAAGCCGGCCAGGAGCGGGGGCAGCGGCGCCGGGGAGGCGGAGAGCAGGGCGGTGTCGAGCAGGGCCGGGACCATCGCCGGGCCGGGCAGGCCCAGGGCGGTGTCCAGCAAGGCGAGGCCGCGGTCCGGGCCGAGCGGCGGGAACGCGGAGCGTCCGATGCGGGCGGCTTCGGATTCGGTGAGGGCGTCGGCCATGCCTCCGATGCCGGCCCAGGCGCCCCAGGCGAGGGAGAGCGCGGGCAGTCCGCGGGCGTGCCGGTGGCGGGCGAGCGCGTCCAGATAGGCGTTGGCCGCCGCGTAGTTGGCCTGTCCGGGACTGCCGAGGGTGCCGGATATCGAGGAGTACGTGACGAACGCGGCCAGGTCGGTCCCGGCGGTCGCCTCGTGCAGGACGGCGGCCGCCGTCTTGGGTGCGAGAACGGCCGCGAGCCGGTCCTCGGTGAGGGACTCGACCAGGCCGTCGTCGAGGACGCCGGCCGCGTGCACGACGGCGGTCAGCGGGTGCCGCTCCGGGACGCGGGCCAGCAGGTCGGCGACGGCTGCGGGGTCGGAGACGTCGCAGGCCGCGACGGTGACGTCGGCGCCCAGATCCCGCAGTTCGGCGGTCAGCTCCGCCACACCGTCGGCCTCCGCGCCACGCCGGCCGGTCAGCAGCAAGTGGCGCGCGCCGTGTTCGCGCACGAGGTGGCGGGCGGTGAGGGCGCCCAACGCCCCCGTCCCGCCCGTGACCAGCACCGTGCCCGACGGATCCCACTCACGCGGCAAGGACAACACCACCTTGCCCACATGCCGCGCCTGACTCACGAACCGAAACGCATCCGCAGCCCGCCGCACATCGAACACCCGCACCGGCGGCAACACGAACACACCCTCAGCGAACAACCGCAGAACCTCACGCAGAATCTCCCCGATCCGCTCCGGCCCCGCCTCACCCAGATCAAACGCCCGATACACACACCCCGGCAACGACCCCCCATCCCGCACATCCGCCTTACCCATCTCCACAAACCGCCCACCCGGCACCAACAACCGAGCCGACGCATCCACGAACTCACCAGCCAACGCATTCAACACCACATCCACACCACGCCCACCAGACCGCTCCCTGAACACCCCCTCGAACGACACATCACGCGACGACGCCAACCGATCCACACCCAGACCCGTCACCCCCCACTTCCCCGGCGACGCCGTCCCGAACACCTCCGCCCCCACATGACGCGCCACCTGCACCGCCGCCATCCCCACACCACCGGCAACCGAATGCACCAACACCCGCTCACCCGCACCCAACCCCGCCAAATCCACCAACGCGTAATACGCCGTCACAAACGCAATCGGCACCGCCGCCGCCTCAACAAACGACCACCCCCGCGGCACCACCGCCACCAAACGCTCATCCGTCACCGCCAACGGACCCATCGCCCCACCGAAGAACCCCAACACCCGATCCCCCACCACACACCGAGACACCCCCGGCCCCACCTCCACCACCACACCAGCGGCCTCACCCCCCACCGCCACCTCACCCGGATACATCCCCAGCACATTCAGCACATCACGAAAATTCACCCCCGCCGCACGCACCGCAACCCGCACCTCACCCCAACCCAACGACGCCACCGCATCAGGCGCCCCCACCAAACCCACGTTCTCCACCGCACCCCGCACCGACACCCCCACCCGCCACGCCCCCTCGGCGGGCGGAACAAGGCCGGGACGTGCCTTCGCCAGACGCGCGGCGAACACGGTCCTCCCGCGGACGGCGGTCTGCGGGTCGCCGGCGGCGACGGCGCGGGCGATCGCCTGCGCGTCGGCCCCGTCAGACGCGTCGGACGGGGCCGACGTGTCGAATGTGCCGGACGGGTCGAGGTCGACCAGGACGATCCGGTCGGGGTGCTCGGACTGCGCCGATCGCACGAGGCCCCACACGGCGGCGCCCGCCACGTCGGGCAGGTCGTCGCCCGGATCGGCCTGCACGGCGCCCCGGGTGGCCACGATCAGGGTGGTACCGGCGTACCGTTCGTCGGCGAGCCAGGATCGCAGCCGGCCGAGCACCTCACCGGTCCGCGCCAGGACGGCGTCAGCGCCGGTGAGGTCAGACCTGTCCGCGCAGGCGGACAGCACCAGATGGGTGGGCATCCGGCCACTGCCCGCGAGGTCGTCGAGCGTGCCCGTCCGGCCGGCGAGCGGGTCCCCGCCACCGAACTGGGCTAGCTCACCGGGCTCGGGCCCGGCCACGGGAACCGGCTTCCAGTCGAGCTGGTACAGGTCGTCGGCCCCGGTCGGCTCGTCGCCGACCGCGGGCGCGGGCCGGGTGACCACCCGGTCGACGGTGACCACCGGGCTGCCGGCGGGGTCGACCGCGCGGACGGTGATGCCGTCCCCGCCGTCGGCGGGCGAGACCCGGGCGCGCAGATGCCTCGCCCCGGACGCCCAGAGCGTCACTCCGGTCCAGGAGAAGGGCAGGCCGGCCTCGCCGTCGCCACCACGTGCGGCGGCCGACTGGAGCGCGGCGTCGAGAAGGGCCGGGTGCAGCCCGAAACCGGTGGCGGCGCTCTCGGGCACGGCGAGTTCGGCGAAGACGTCCTGTCCACGCGTCCACGCGGCGCTGACGCCGCGGAACAGCTCCCCGTACTCGAGTCCGGCGGTCGCGAGCCGTGCGTAGAGCGCGTGCGGGTCGGCGGGAGCGGCACCCTCGGGGGGCCACACACCGACGAGTTCGGGGTCCTCGGCGACGACCCGGGGGCGGGGCGCGAGGACACCGACGGCATGCCGCGTCCAGGGTCGGTCCGGCCAGCCGTCACCGGCACCGCCGTCTTCGCGGCGCGAGTGGACGGTGAGGCTCCGTCTGCCCTCGTCGTCGACCGCGCCCACGGCCAGCTGCAGCTGCACGGCGCCGTCCCCGGGCACGGTCAGCGGCGCCTCCAGAACGAGCTCGTCCAGCTGCTCGGTGCCCGCCTGCTCACCGGCACGCACCGCGAGGTCCACGAACGCCGTGCCGGGCAGCACGATCCTGCCGTGCACCCGGTGCTCCGCGAGCCAGGGCTGGGTGACCGAGGAGAGCCTCGCGGTGAAGAGGTACCCGTCGTCCTCCGCGAGCGCGATGCCCGCGCCCAGCAGCGGGTGACGGGTGACGCCGAGACCGGCGGAGGTGACGTCACCCGCCCAGGAGACCCCGGACGGCCAGTAACGGTCGGTGGCGAAGGCGTAGGTGGGCAGGGCGACGCGCCGGCCGCGACCGCGCGCGAACACGGCGGACCGGTCGAGGTCCGCGCCGCGCGCGTGGACGGCCGCGAGGGCGTGCAACAGGGCCGCGTCCTCGTCCTGGCCCGCACGCAGGGCGGGCACGACCGTCGCGTCCTCGGCGATGTGCGGGACGAGCGCGGACAGGGTGCCGTCCGGGCCGAATTCGAGGAAGCGGACGGCACCGGCGTCCTGGGCCCGGCGCACGGCGTCGGCGAAGCGGACGGGCTCGCGGATCTGACCCACCCAGTAGGCGGGCGTGGCCACGTCACCGGGCGCCGTGGCCACGACGGGAATCGTCGGGGGGTGGTAGGTCAGCGACTCCGCGACGGCCGCGAACTCCGCCAGCATCGGCTCCATCAGATGCGAGTGGAAAGCGTGCGAGACCGCCAGCCGCTTCACCCGCACGTTCTGGGCGCGCAGCCGCTCCTCCAGGGCGTCGACCGCGTCCGCGTCACCGGAGACCGTCACCGACCCCGGCCCGTTCACCGCCGCCAGACACACACCCTCCGGCAGTTCCAGACCGTCCTCCGCCGCCTCCACGGCCAGCATCGCACCGCCCTGCGGCAGCGCCTCCATCAACCGGCCACGCGCCGACACCAGCGCACACGCGTCATCCAGCGACAACACACCCGCCACATGTGCAGCCGCCAACTCGCCTATCGAATGACCCACCAGCACATCCGGCACCACACCCCACGACTCCACCAACCGGAACAACGCCACCTCGACCGCGAACAACGCAGGCTGAGCGTAGACCGTGCGGTCCAACGCCTCACCGTCCCCGAACACCACCTCCCGCAACGAACGATCAAGATCCACCCGCGCACACACCGCATCGAACGCCTCGGCGAACACCGGGAACGCCTCGTACAACCCACGCCCCATCCCGACCCGCTGCGCACCCTGACCCGAGAACAGGAACACGGAGTCCCCGCCGCGCACCACACCCGCGACGACCTGAGCCGCCTCCTCCCCCGAGGCCAGCGCACGCAGCCCGGCCACCAACTCCTCGCGGTCACCGCCCACGATGACCGCCCGGTGCTCCAGCGCCGCACGCCCCGTCGCCAGCGAGTACGCCACGTCCACCGGGTCGGCCTCAACGGCCACCGGAAGCAGCCTGTCCGCCTGTCGGCGCAGTGCGTCGGGCGAGCGGCCCGACAGAGTCCAGGCCACGGGCGTCGTCACCGGCTCGTCGGCGGCGCCCGCCCCGGTCGTCCTCCCGCCGTCGACAGCGGGAGTCCCGGGCGCTTCCTCGATGATGGTGTGGACGTTGGTGCCGCTCACGCCGAACGAGGAGACGCCCGCCCGGCGCGGCCGCTCACCGCGGGGCCATGCCCGCGCATCGGTCAGCAACTCCACGGCACCGGCCGACCAGTCCACCTGCGAGGACGGCTCGTCCACGTGCAGGGTGCGGGGCAGCTGCTCGTGGCGGAGGGCCTGCACCATCTTGATGACGCCGGCGATGCCGGCCGCGGCCTGCGCGTGCCCGATGTTGGACTTGACCGAGCCGAGCAGCATCGGACGGCCCTCGGGCCGGCCCTGGCCGTAGGCGGCGAGCAGTGCCTGTGCTTCGATCGGGTCGCCGAGCCTCGTGCCGGTGCCGTGCGCCTCGACGACGTCCACGTCGGACGGGGAGAGGCGGGCGCCGAGGAGCGCCTGGAGGATGACACGCTGCTGGGAGGGGCCGTTGGGCGCGGTGAGCCCGTTGGAGGCGCCGTCCTGGTTGACGGCCGAACCGCGGACCAGGGCGAGGACTTCGTGGCCGTTGCGCTCGGCGTCGGAGAGCCGTTCGAGCAGGACGACGCCTACGCCCTCGGACCAGCCGGTGCCGTCGGCGGCGGACGCGAAGGACTTGCAGCGGCCGTCGGCCGCGAGCCCGCGCTGCCGACTGAACTCGGTGAAGACACCGGGCGTGGCCATGACGGTGACGCCGCCGGCGAGCGCAAGGGTGCTCTCGCCGCCGCGGAGCGACTGGCAGGCCAGGTGCAGGGCGACCAGCGACGACGAGCAGGCGGTGTCCACCGTCACCGCGGGTCCTTCCAGGCCCATGGTGTAGGCGACCCGCCCGGAGATCACCGCGGTCGCGCCACCGGTCAACTGGTATCCGGCGGTGCCCGGTTCGCCCGCGAGGAGTCGCAGATAACTCTGGTCGTTGCTGCCCGCGAACACGCCGGTGTGGGTGCCGCGGACGGACTGGGGATCGATGCCGGCGTCCTCGAAGGCCTCCCAGGCCGCGCGCAGCAACAGGCGCTGCTGCGGGTCCATGGCCAGGGCCTCCCGCGGGGAGACACCGAAGAAGTCGGCGTCGAACTCGGTCGCGTCGTGGACGAATCCGCCGTCGCGCGCGTAGCTGTGGCCCTCGTCGTCCGGGTCACCGTCGAAGAGCCGGGCGAGGTCCCAGCCGCGGTCGGTGGGGAAGCCGGAGATCGCGTCCCTTCCTTCGGCCACCAGCCTCCACAGTTCGTCGGGCGTTCGGACGTCGCCCGGGTAGCGGCAGCTCATGCCGACGATCGCGATCGGCTCGTGGTCAGCGGCCTCCCGGTCGCGCAACTTCTCCTTGGTCCGGCGCAGGTCGAGCGTGACCAGCTTGAGGTAGTCCCGGAGGGTCTCTTCTTCTGCCATGTTCCCGGTACCTTCCAGGCTGCCGCTCGGCCACGGTCCACCCGGGGCCGTCATGCTGCGGGCGCTGCGTTCAGGGCGTCCGCGTCCGCGACGCTATGGACGGCCCGTGAAGGCGGGCAACCCCTACCTGGTGGGGCGGCGCCCCTTATCTCGCCTCATCTCGCCCGCGCACCGCAGGTCTTCAGCGCAGGGCGACGGGGAACTGGAGCATCCCGCGGATGATGAAGGAGCCGCGTCGGCGCACCGGGCCGTCCTGACGGATCCCCGGAACCCGCTCGGCGAGCGCGGCGAGCGCGGTCTCCGCCTCCATGCGGGCGAGCGCGGCGCCGAGGCAGAAGTGGATGCCCGAGGAGAAGGCCAGGTTCTCCGGCCCGGGGTCCCGCGTGATGTCGAACCGCCCGGGGTCGGGATAGGCCTCGGGGTCCCGGTTGGTTCCGCCCGCGCAGATCGTCACCTCCTCGCCGGTGGCGACCAGCTCGCCCTCCAGTTCGATGTCGGTGTGCGCGATCCGGCGGTACTGCTGCACCGGCGCGTCGTACCGCAGGGTCTCCCGTACGACGGCGGGCGCCAGCGACGGATCAGCGACCAGCATCTTCCACTGCTCGGGGTGTTCGAGCAGGGCCAGCAGTCCGTTGCCGATGAGGTTGACGGTGGTCTCGGTGCCGGCGAGCGGCAGGAACATACACAACGGGACCATCTCGTCCATGGTCAGCCGGCCGTCCTCGACGGCCGGCAGCAGGTCGCTGATCAAGTCCTCGCGCGGGTCGGCCCTCCGTTCGGCGATGATGTCGTGGAACATCACCGTCATCTCCTCGATGGCGGCGGCCGCACCCCGCGCCGCCGGGACGGTGGCCACACCGTCGAGCAGATACGCCATGCGGCGGCTGAGCCGGAAGAACAGCTGCCGGTGGCGGGGAGGGATACCGACCAGATCGCCGATCACACGCAGCGGGAGCTGCTGGGCGAAGGCCCTCATGAAGTTGACCCGGTCACGACCGGCCAGCATCTCGTCGACCAGCTCGCCGGTGAACCGCTCGACGTGCGGCTGCCAGTGGGCGAGCCTGCGCGGGTTGAGCGAGGGCGTGGCGAGCCGGCGCAGCCGGGTGTGGTCGGGCGGGTCGAGCCCGAGCATGGAGTTGTCGAACGGCATGAACTCCGGGGGCTTGGCCCCCTCCGCCGTGCGGACGCCGAACCGCCGGTCCCGCAGGATCTGGTTGGCGACGCGGTGGCTGGCGGTCGTCCAGGCGCCGACCGCGCTGCGGTGCAGCGTCCCGCGCGCCCGGATCTCCTCGTAGAGCGGGTAGGGACTGTCGGGCACCAGCAGGATGGCGGCGTACGGGTCGCCCTCCGCGGCCGTCTTGCGCAGGAAATCCTGCACAACGGTCGCCTGGTACCGAGCTCTGCGCTCCGCCTCGAGTTCCGACATGCCGCCACCCCACCGCGCGTGGGGCAGCCCGTCCGCCCCGGCCTTCACGCTAAGACGGAACGCACCCCTAGCCTCAACCCCTACCTCTGCACGGGATGTGCTGACGGGCCGGAGAGGCAGGCCGGGGGTTCCCAGCGACCGTCCCCACAGAGCCTGAAGCTTCCCCTTGATCTTGGATGCCCGGAGACTGGAACGGGAGCCGCCACCGGGGTGGTCGACCGGATCCGCTACCACCTCCCCGGCCGACCTCGCCGCGAGATGGGCAAAGCTCCCCCGGCGGTCGCGACTGCGATCGATTCCCAGAGCGTCAAGGCCGCCGAAAGGGTGGCGAGGCGCTACGGAGGGGGCCGCCGAGGTGGCCGCCGGACCTGGCAGACCCGGTCCGGAGTTCGGGCGTGGACGTCGCCGCGTGGCCAGGCTGCCAGAAGGGCTGGGGTGGCCCGGCCCTCGTGCGGTGACGCACCCCAGGCCTGGTTAGACATGTGTCAACATAGACGTATGTCGAACACCAAGGCGCTGCCGCTGCTGGAGCCCGCGAACGGCCGGGCCGTGGTGCCCTGCTGTCCGCCGCTGACCGAGCGTCCGATGAACGCCGAGGAGGCCGAGACGGCCTCCCGGATGTTCCGTGCGCTCGGCGACCCGGTGCGCCTGCAGCTGTTCTCCGCGGTGGCCTCCTACGAGGGCGGGGAGGCCTGCGTGTGCGACATCTCCGACGTGGGCGTCTCCCGGCCCACGGTCTCCCACCACCTGAAGAAGCTCAAGGAGGCCGGACTGCTCACCTCCGAGCGGCGCGGCACCTGGGTCTACTACCGGGTCGAGCCGTCGGTGCTCGCCGCCATGGGCAGTCTGCTCACCGCGCCGGACGGGGCCTGAGGGACTGGAATCCGGACCATCCGGTCCGCGCCTTCCCGAGAACGCGGCCAGCCCTCCCATCCGACGGCGCACCGACTTCCGGGGTGTGGTCGTCCACGAGCGCCGCGGTCCGGCCTGCACGTGAGGCCGGGCCAGCTTGGACGGCCCAGCGACAGAGGGGCGGTAGGGAGGTTCCGCTTCGGGGGACGGCATCTTCAGGTGAGTGCCATAACAATGTAACATTGCATTATCCCTCCCCCGATTCTCCGGAGCTGGCATGACTCCACCCTCGGCCCGCATCACTACCGGCAGCCACGACCTTCCGGTCTCCCCCGCCCTGGCGTCGTTCATGAGCGGTGGGTGGGCTCCTTCCACCCTGGACCACCCCGTGCGCGCCCCCCGCGGCGGCGCCACTCTCAGCCGCCGGGCCCGCCTGTCCGCGCACTTCCCCGGCGAGCGGCTCGTCCTGCCGGCCGGACGGCTGACCACCCGGTCCAACGACTGCGACCACCACTTCCGCCCGCACACCGCCTACGCCTGGCTGACCGGCCTCACCGGAGAGGACCAGCCGGACAACGTGCTCCTCATGGAACCCTCCGGGCCCCAGGGGCACCATGCGGTGCTCTACCTGCGGCCGCGCTCTCCGCGCACGGGTGAGGAGTTCTACCGCGACCGCCGGTACGGCGAGTTCTGGGTCGGCCCCCGTCCGGACCTGGAGGAGGCGGAAGCGCTGACCGGTATCGAGTGCCGCCACCTCGACGAGCTGCCCGGGGCGCTGTCGGGTCCTCAGCCGCCCACCCGGGTGCTGACCGGTGTCGACGGTGCCGTCGACGCTCTCGTCGAGCCCCGGACGTCCGGCGATGCGGAGCGGCCGCGGGAGAGGGAACTGGCCGCCTGTCTGTCCGAGCTGCGCCTGGTCAAGGAGGCGTGGGAGGTCGAACAGCTGCAGCTCGCGGTGGATCACACCACCGCGGGCTTCGAGGACGTGGTGCGTGCCCTGCCCCGAGCGCTGCGCCATCCCCGGGGTGAGCGATGGGTCGAGGGCGTCTTCAACCTGCGGGCCCGCACCGAGGGCAACGGCACGGGCTACGAGACGATCGCGGCCGCGGGAGCCCATGCCTGCGTGCTGCACTGGGTGCGCAACGACGGACCGCTGGACGCCTCCCAGCTTCTGCTCCTGGACGCGGGTGTCGAGACCGACACCCTGTACACCGCCGACATCACCCGCACCCTGCCGCTGTCGGGACGGTTCTCACCGGTGCAGCGGCAGGTCTACGAACTGGTCCTGGCGGCACAGGAGGCCGGTATCGCCGCGCTGCGTCCGGGCGTTCCGTTCCGCGACTTCCATCGGGCCGCGATGCGGGTGATCGCCGAAGGCCTGCGCGATTGGGGCGTGCTCAAGGCGCCCCTGGACGAACTGGCCGGGGACAGCGGCCTCCACCGTCGCTACACCCTGTGCGGCAGCGGCCACATGCTCGGCATGGACGTGCACGACTGCGCCACAGCACGTGCGGGCGCCTACGTCGAAGGCGTGCTGGAGGAGGGGCAGGTCCTCACAGTGGAGCCGGG
Source organism: Streptomyces sp. GSL17-111 (assembly GCF_037911585.1). NCBI lineage: Bacteria > Bacillati > Actinomycetota > Actinomycetes > Kitasatosporales > Streptomycetaceae > Streptomyces > Streptomyces sp. GSL17-111. Next base: position 5,768,917 of record NZ_JBAJNS010000001.1, on the reverse strand, counting down.
GCTGTACCTGCAGCCCGACGACGAGACCTTGCCCGTCGAGCTGCGGGGCATGGGCGTGCGCATCGAGGACGATCTGGTGATCACCGGGGACGGAGCTCGGCTGATGTCGTCCGCCCTCCCCCGGACCGCGGACGGCGTGGAGGAGTGGATGGGGACGCTGTTGGAAGGATGAGGCGGCTGCCGCCGGCAGGGGGTGTGCGCGGCCGGAGCCGCCCCTGCCGTGCGTCCGCGCGCGCCGTGGACCGGCGCGGGTCAGCGGGCTTTCAGCCGTCGGGACGGCGGCTTGCGTTCGGGCTCGTCCTGCTTCCGCGCGGCCCACAGGGAGCGCACATGGGACAGGTGACGGCGCATGTGCTCCTCGGCCGCCGCCACGTTCCCGGCCAGCATGAGGTCCAGCAACTCGGCGTGCTCCTCGGCGGAGGCGACCAGCATCCCGGCTTCGGCGAGTTCGGTCAGGCCGTAGAGCCGGGAGCGTTTGCGCAGGTCACTCACCGCCTCGACGAGGCGGGCGTTGCCGGCGAGCGAGAGCAGCCCGAGGTGGAAGCGACGATCGGCCTCCAGGTAGCCGATGAGGTCACCGGCACGCGCGGCGGCCACGATCTCCTCGGCCACGGGGCGAAGGGCCTCCAGCCGCTCGGGGGGAACCGACCTCGTCACCCGGCCCACGGTCGGGATCTCGATCAGCGCGCGGATCTCGGTGAACTCGTCCAGATCCCGCTCGGACAGTTCGGTGACGCGGAAGCCCTTGTTGCGCACCGGCTCTACCAGTCCTTCGCGCGCCAGGTCCAGCATGGCCTCGCGCACGGGTGTCGCGGAGACGCCGTACTCGGCGGCCAACGCGGGGGCGGAGTAGATGGCCCCGGGCTGCAGTTCGCCCGCGATCAGTGCGGCCCGGAGGGCATTGGCCACCTGATCACGCAGGTGCTCCCGCACCGAGACGAGTTTCCGGGACTGCGGCTCGCTCATGGGTTCCCTCCGTGGACCGGCCGCCCACTATACAATGTCACGTTGCGAGCGACTGCGCTCTGTCCCCCTCGGCCTGGACGACCGAACCCCGGCGCACCGGCGGCCGAGGGGGCCGTCGCGCGGCGGGCTCAGGCCGGCACGGCGGGCAGGAACGAGACCGTGCGGCTTGAGGTGTAGAAGTCCAATGCGGCGCGCCCCTGTTCCCTCATACCGATGCCGGATTCCTTCTCCCCACCGAAGGGAAGGTGGAAGTCGACTCCCGTGGTGGGGGCGTTGACGCGCAGCATGCCGGTGGTCAGGCGGTCCAGCGCCGCGAGGGCGACGTCCAGGTCGCCGGTGTGCAGGGAGGTGACCAGGCCGTACGGCGTGCTGTTCGCGGCGCGGACGGCCTCGTCCAGGTCCGCCGCGCCCGACAAGACGGCGAGGGGGCCGAAGGTTTCGCGGCGGTGCAGTTCGTGGTGGGCGGGGACCTGCTCCAGCAGCACGGGGTCGGTGTACCAGCCCGTGTCCGGGCCGGACCGGCGAGCGCCCGCGCCGGCCAGCGCACGGGCTCCGGAGCGCAGGGCGCCGTCACGGGCCCCGACGACGCGGTCGAGAGCCGTTCGCGAGATGACGGGCCCGCAGACCGTGTCCGCCGTGTGGGGAGCGCGGGCGGGCAGCTCCCGCAGCGCCTCGGCCAGTGCCGCACGCAGGTGCGGCAACGCGTTCCCCACGGCGATCACCCGTCGGGTCGCGGTGCACTTCTGCCCCGCGTATCCGGCGATGGCGACGGCGATGTCCGCCGCGGCACGTTCCGGGTCGGCGTCGGGCAGGACCACGGCGGCGTTGTGGCCGCCCATCTCCGCCTGGACGGGGACGCCACGGGCGGCGGCGGCACGGGCGACCCCGGCCCCGACGGCGGTCGACCCGGTGAAGGAGACGACGTCGGCCAGATCGATCAGGCGGGTGCCGACGTCGGCACCGCCGGGAACGACCCGCAGCAGGTCGGTGGGCAGGGCCCGCCCGAGGACCTCGGCCAGCCGCAGCGCGCACGCCGTCGCCTCGGGCGCGGGCTTGAGGAGCACGGCGTTGCCCGCGGCCAGGGCCGGGGCGGCCTTCCAGGAGGGAATGGCCAGCGGGAAGTTCCACGGGGTGATCAGCCCGGCGACACCGTGCGGCCGTCGCCGGGTGAGCAGCAGCCCGGGCCCGGAGGCCGGCTCGTGGACCGCCCCGGTGGCGTCGTAGGGGAACTGGGCGTAGTAGCGCCAGATCGCCGCCGTGCGCGCCAGTTCGCCGCGCGCCTCGGTGAGCGGTTTGCCGACCTCCCTGACCAGGAGTCCGGCCAGCTCCTCGGACGCGGCCTCCACGGCGTCCGCGGCCCGGCGCAGGGCCGCGGACCGCTCGCCCGCGCCGGCGGCGAGCCATTCCGCTTGGGCCCGGGAGGCCCGGTGGACCGCGCCGGTGACGGTGTCGGGGCCGCAGCCGTGCAGTTCGATGACGATGTCGCCGGGATCGGCGGGGTTGCGTGAGACGAGCGGGCCGTCCACCTTCTGTGCGCGGTCGCGGTTCACAGCAGGAAGCCTTCCGGGAACGGGTCGGTGGGGTCGAGGAGGAACTGGGCGGTGCCGGTGATCCAGGCGCTCCCCGTGAACGTCGGCACCACGGCGGGCCGGCCGGCGACCTCGGTCTCGGCCACCAGCCGGCCGGTGAAGGCGGTGCCCAGGAACGACTCGTTGCGGAACTCGCGGTGCAGGGGAAGTTCGCCCCGGGCGTGCAGTTGCGCCATCCGGGCCGAGGTGCCGGTGCCGCAGGGCGACCGGTCGAACCATCCGGGGTGGATGGCCATCGCGTTGCGCGAGCGTGCGGCGTCCGATCCGGGGGCGAGGAACTGGACGTGGTGGCAGCCGGTGATGCCGGGGTCCTCGGGGTGCGTGGGCTCACCCGCCGCGTTGATCGCTGCCATGACCTCAAGGCCGGCGTGCAGGATCTCCTGCTTGTGTGAGCGTTCGAAGGGCAGCCCGAGTTCGGCGAGGGGGAGGATGGCGTAGAAGTTGCCGCCGTAGGCCAGGTCGTAGGTGACGCTTCCGAAGCCGGGGACGTCGACGGTCGCTCCGAGTGCGGCCGCGAAGGACGGGACGTTGCGAAGCGTCACCGCGTGGGCGTGGCCGTCGGCCACGTGGACCTCGGCGGTGACGAGCCCGGCCGGGGTGTCCAGGCGGACGGTCGTCACCGGTTCGGTCACCGCCACCATGCCCGTCTCCACCAGGACCGTGGCGACACCGATCGTGCCGTGACCGCACATGGGCAGGCAGCCGGACACCTCGATGTAGAGGACTCCCCAGTCGGCGTCGGGGCGGGTGGGCGGCTGCAGGATCGCGCCGCTCATGGCGGCGTGTCCGCGCGGTTCGTTCATCAGCAGGGTGCGGATGTGGTCCAGGTGTCGCGTGAAGTACGTGCGCCGTTCGGCCATGGTGGCGCCGGGGACGGGCGCGACGCCTCCGGTGACGACGCGGGTGGGCATGCCCTCGGTGTGGGAGTCGACGGCGTGGAAGACATGGCGGCTGCGCATGGCTCTTCTCCTGCGGGCTGGTTCCGGAGGGGCGGGGTCACGCCAGGCCGTCGGCGACGGCCTTCTCCGTCGCCGAGCGGACGGCCGCGCTCGCTTCGGGGTCCAGGGGGGAGCGCGGCGGACGGCAGGGGCCTCCGGGGCGTCCGGCGAGGTCCATGGACGCCTTGATGGCCTGGACGAACACGTGCCGGGTGTCCCAGCGCAGAAGCGGGTGCAGGGCGCGGTAGAGGGGCAGGGCGGTGTCCAGGTCCCGGGTGACGGCGGCCCGGTACAGCGCGACGCAGGAGTGCGGCAGGGCGTTGGGATAGCCCGCGATCCAGCCGACGGCGCCGGCGAGGGCGAGTTCGAGGAGGACGTCGTCGGCACCGACGAGCAGGTCGAGACCGGGGGCGGACTCGGCGATCTCGTAGGCCCGTCGCACGTCCCCGCTGAACTCCTTGACCGCCACGATGTGCTGCCGGGCGTGCAGTTCGGCCAGGAGCCGGGGGGTGAGGTCGACGCGGGTGTCGTGGGGGTTGTTGTAGGCGACGACGGGAAGTCCGACGCCCGCGACCTCGGCGTAGTGGGCACGGACCTCCGCGTCGTCGGCGCGGTAGGCGTTGGGCGGCAGCAGCAGGGCGGAGCCGGCGCCGGCCCGGGCGGCCTGCTCGGCCCAGCGCGCGGCCTCCGTGCTGCCGTAGGCGGAGACGCCGGCCATGACCCGGCTGCCGTCTCCGGCGGCCTCCACCGCGGTGCGCACGACGCGGGCGCGCTCGTCGTCGGTGAGGGTCTGGTACTCCCCCAGCGAGCCGTTCGGGACGACGCCGTCGCACCCGGCGTCGAGCAGGGAGCGGACGTGCTCGGCGTAGGCGTCGTGGTCGATCGACAGGTCGTCCTTCAGGGGGAGGGTGGTGGCCACCATGACGCCGCGCCAGGGGCGGTCGGGGGTGTGCCGGGGTGCGCTCATGTGCGGTTCTCCTCGTGTGTCGGTCGGGGGAAGGCGGGGGGCCGGGCCGGTTCGGACAGTCGGGCGAGTTGGGCGAGGGGGACGGGACGGGCGAGGGGGCGCCGGTCCGCGCTCACCGGGGCGCTGCCCGCGCCCGCCGCGAGGCAGGAGACGGCGGGCCCGCACATCCGTCCCTGGCACCAGCCCATGCCGGCCCGGGTCAGGAGCTTGACCGTGCGGGTGTCGGACGCGCCGTAGGTGTCGGCCGCCGCGCGTACCGTCGCGGCGTCGACCTCCTCGCAGCGGCAGATCTCGGTGTCGTCGCGCAGCCAGCCGGTCCAGGCCGGGCCGGGCCGGTGGACCTGGGCCATCAGGTCCGCGAAGACCCTCAGCCGGGCGACGCGGGCGCGCAGCCCTGCGGTCGTATGACCGGCGGCGGGCGCGCCGTGGGCGGCGGCCGCGATCTCCCGGGCCGCCAGTTCGCCCTCGCGGAGCGCGAGGTGGGCGCCGCCGACGCCGGTGGTCTCGCCCGCCGCCCATACGCCCTCCACGCTGGTGCGCAGGGCGGCGTCGACCGTGAGGACGGGGGTGCCGTCGGGGGCGGTGCGGGTCTCGCAGCCCAGCTCCAGGGCGAGTTCGAGCTGGGGCACCAGGCCGTGGCCGACGGCCAGCGCGTCGCAGGGCAGACGCTGCTCGGTGCCGGGCACGGGCCGCCAGTCCTCGTCCAGCCTCGCCACGGTCACCGCGGTGACGCGGTCGGTCCCGTGCGCCGCGACCACGGCCGTCCGGGTGCGCAGGCGCACCCGGCGGCGGGCGAGGGCCGCCGCGTGCCGGGTGCCTTCGGCGAGTTTGCCGGGGTTGCGCAGCAGCGGGCCCGGCCGGTGGGCGTAGGGCAGGTAGCCGCCCGCCTCCAGGACGCAGGGCACGCGGGCGCCGGCGGCCGCCAGCGAGGCGGCGACGGCCAGCAGCAGGGGGCCGCTGCCCGCCACGACGACGCGTCGGCCCGGGAGGACCAGGCCGGACTTGACCATGGCCTGGGCGCCTCCTGCACCGACGACTCCGGGCAGTGTCCACCCGGGGAAGGGGAGTTGGCGCTCGTACGTTCCGGTGGCCAGGAGGAGCCGGTGCGCCCGCACGCTGTCCTGTGGGGCTTCGCCGGTGGTCGGCTCCTCGTGGTGGCGCGGGGCCTGCGGTGACACGGTGGGGAGGGTGCGCAGGGTCCAGCGCCCCGGGTGGTCGTGGGCCTCCTGGACGGCCCACACCTGCCGCCCCGTCAGGTGGCGGAGGCGGCCACTGTCCCGGTGTGCGCGCAGCCGGTCCAGGAGGCCGACGAAGGTGGGCCAGCCGTGGTGGAGGGCCTGGGGGCGTCGTGCTCCGAGTCCGGGGGCGGGATGCCGGTAGTACTGGCCGCCCGGCCGGGGGCCGTCGTCGACGAGCGCCACGGTCAGCCCCGCGTCGGCGGCGGTGGCGGCCGCCGCCAGCCCGGCGGGCCCGGCACCGACGACCGCCACGTCGTAGGGCGCGGCCGGGGGCTCAGCGGGCGAGGTCGGCACGGCCGTGTCCTTCCTGAGGGGTGACGGTGTCGCCGTCGCGGGCCGGCACCAGGCATGCGCGCTGGTTGGGCCGGTCGTTGACGGTGATCAGGCAGTCGAAGCAGATCCCGATGCCGCAGAAGGCGCCGCGCGGGCGCCGCCCGTCGCGCGTGGTGCGCCAGGAGAGGATGCCGGCGGCCCACAGCGCGGCGGCGATGCTCTGGCCGGGCAGGGCGGGCAGCGTGCTGCCCGCGTAGTCGATGCTGATGGCGGGCTGGGGCTCGGCCCGCACCAGCCCGGCGGGGTCACGTGGCATGGGGGCTCCTCGGGAGGGTCGGGCGGTGGTCGCCGGGGTGGGATGTGCTCATGCGGGACGGCACGGGGCGGGGAAGCGGTCGGGGCGGAAGGGGGCGAGGTCCAGGGAGGGCTCCTCCCCGCGGAGGGCCTGGGCGAGCAGCAGTCCGGTGCCCGGCGCCAGGCCGATTCCGGCGCCCTCGTGCCCGCAGGCGTGGTGGAGGCCGGGGACGCGGGGGTCGGGGCCGATCGCCGGGAGGTGGTCGGGCAGGTAGGGCCGGAAACCGTGGTAGGCGCGCAGGACGCTGACCCGGGCCAGGACGGGGAAGAGGGCGGTGGCGTCGAGGGCCATGCGCCGGAGGGCCTCGGCGGACAGGGACCTGTCGAATCCGGCGCGTTCCCGGCTGGAGCCGATCAGTACGGGACCGGCCGGTGTGCCTTCGATCACCGGGGAGGTGTGGAGGGCCGCGGAGTCACTCGCGACGTCGGCGAGGTAGGCGGCGGCGTAGACCTTGTGCCGGACCACGCGGGGCAGGGGCTCGGTCACCAGGACGAAGCCCCTGCGTGGCATGACGGGCAGTGTCGTGCCGGCCAGCGCGGCGATCCGCGCCGACCAGGTGCCGGCGGCGTTGACCACGGCCGGCGCCCTCAGTTCGCGCCGGGGCGTGCGCACGCCGTCGATCCGCCCCCGGGGCGTGACCATGACCTCGGTGACGGGTTCCCCCAGGTGGAGGACGGCGCCCGACGCCCGCGCGGCGTACAGGAGGCGGGAGGCGGCGAGGGCGGGCTGGACCTGGGCGTCCTGGGGGTAGTGGACGGCTCCGGCCAGGCCGGGGGCCAGGTGTGGCTCGAGGTCGGGGAGCCGCTGGGCGGGCACCTCGCGGGTCGTCACGCCGGCGGCCGCCTGGCGCGCGGCCGAGCTGCGCAGTGCCGCCCACTGCGCCTCGTCGGCGGCCACCACGACGCCGCCCTTGGCCTCGTACTCGATCCCCTCCGGCAGGTGGGCGGCGAGGTCGCGCCACAGGCCGGTTGAGAGGAGGGCGAGGTCGAGTTCGGGTCCGGGTGACTTGTCGGATACCAGGAGGTTGCCCTCGCCCGCCCCCGTCGTTCCGGCGACCGGCGCAGCGCGGTCGACGACGGCCACGCTCAGTCCGGCGCGGGTGGCGTAGTAGGCGCACGCGGCGCCGATGATGCCCGCGCCGATGACGATCACGTCGACGGTCTGCTTCATGGGCACCACAGTAATATGTCACATGCTTCTATGGTAGAGGGGGCGCTTCGGCTCGTCGGCGGCCAGGCGAGGAGGCGGGGCGGACGGGGACGCGCCCGCCCACCCCGCGTACTCGTGCGGAAGGGCGGTCAGTACGCGGCCGTCACGGCCACGCCGGCGAAGTCCTCGGCGGCGGCCAGGCTGACGTAGTGCCAGCCGGGGGCCGGATCGGTCACGGTGATCGTCTCGGTGTTGCCGGGCCCGGTGGACCGGCTGGTGTAGGCGGTGGTGGTGGCCCAGGAGGTGTCGCTGTAGTAGAGGTCGGCATCGCCGGTGCCGCCGGAGGCGGTGATCACGAGCTGCTGGGTGTCGGCGGGGAGGTAGAGGTAGAGGTACGCGTGGTTCCCCTCGGTAGCGGCCAGGTCACCGCGCCGGCAGTCGCGGTCGAGTCGCCGGGTGTCGGCGGCGGTGCATTCGGGGACCGCGCCTCCTTCACCGACGACGACGCTGCGGGTGGCCGTGTCGGTGGCGCCCCGGTCGTCGGTCACGGTCAGCGTCACCGGGTACGTGCCCGCCGCGGGGTAGGTCTTGGTGGGGTTCGCCGCCGTGGAGGCGGTGCCGTCGCCGAAGTCCCAGGCGTGGGAGGCGATGGTGCCGTCGGGGTCCGTGGAGCCGTCGGTGAAGTCCGCCGTCAGGGCGCTGACGGCGACGGTGAAGGCGGCGGTGGGCGCCCGGTTGTCGGGCGGGTTGGTGGGCCCGCCGCACTCGCCGCTCGCGCATCGCGAGAGCCAGCGCCGCCAGTCGGCGTCGTGACGTGTGCCGATGGTGTCGGTGAGGTGGGAGCGGGCCGCGTCCCAGTCACCGGAGCGGTAGTGGCCGAGGACGGTGTCCACCTCGGCGCGGTGGGACTGGAGCATGTACCGCACGGCGAGATAGCCCCACCGGTAGACGCGCGCGGCGTCATGAGCGTAGGTGGTGTCGAAGAGGGTGCTCAGCGCGTACGTGCCCTTGCCCGCTTCGGTGAGGGCGGCGTCGTAGCGCAGGTCGCGGTAGGAGTAGGAGACGTACTCGGCGAAGCCCTCGATCCACCAGACCGTCGGCGTGGCGACGTTGTCGGCGAAGCCGCCGTGCAGGTTGAAGCGACCGTCGAGGTAGTGCGTGTACTCGTGGTTGAGGTTCCAGACCGCGAAGGACGGGCGCACCCACTCGGCCTCGTAGGCGATGAAGCGCGCCTGGTTCCCGGCGGCCGACGGGTCGCCCTCCAGGTACATGCCGCCGTTGTCGGTGTCGATGCCCCAGGTCGCCCCGGCGTAGGTCCGGTAGTCGGTGCTGCTGTCGTAGACGACCACCTCAAGGCTGGTGTTGCGGTCGCCGGGGACCGGGCCGTCGTCCCCGGCGACGGCATGGAAGTGGGCGTCCTGGCCCGCCAGGTCGCGGCAGGTGTCCGCCAGCTGTTCGGAGGTCATCTGCTGGGCCCGGACGCGGAGGGTGTCGCCGCAGGTGTGGTCGACCACGAGCACCTCCTCGCGCAGGCGCTGCCGGAGGTCGCAGGTGCCGTAGGCGCCGCAGTGGGTCCGGTCGTAGCTGTCGGCCATCTCCGCGACGCCGACCCACAGCGGTGCGGTGACCCCCGTGAGGGAGCTGAGCTCCAGGAGCCGGACGGCCTGGGGCCGGACCGTGCTCCGCGTCGCGTCGTGCCGCAGGAACCGGGCGAGCTCACGGCCGGCGTTGGAGGTGAGGTAGCCGCGTTCGGTGCCCAGCAGGTCGCGGTGGGTGGAGGCGAAGTCGTACAGGACGTCGAGGACTTCGGGGTCGGAGGACACCTCGGCGACGAAGGCGGGGAGCTGGTGGCCGCGGAAGAGGACGGTGTGGACGTTGTTGACGGCGGTGAGCATCCAGAACGAGGCGTCGTAGGTGCTGTCGTAGTCCTTCAGCAGGCGTTCGACGACGTGGAGGTAGCGTGCGTTCTCCTCGGCGCTGTCGATCAGGGTCACGGCCTCGGCGAGGACCTCGCCGTTGGCGTCCGTGACGTCGCGGGAGCGCGGGGCGGCGAAGAACGCGTCGAGGCCCGCGCGGACGGCGGTGCGCAGCGCCGGGCCGTAGGGGCCGGTGTCGGCCTCGTGGTACCAGTGCACGTAGTAGCCGGCGCGCAGGTAGAGCACGAGCTGCGCCACCCCGGTGCTGCTGTCGCCGGGGTAGGAGGCGGAGGCAGCGCGCAGCGCGGTGGCCACGCTGACCATCTGGCCCTCGCGGAAGGCATGGTGGGCGTCGCTCCCGGTGAGCCCGAACAGGGAGTTGACGCAGGCGGTGGTGGATGCCTTGACCTGCCGGACGAGGGCGTCTCCGGTACGGCCGGTGAAGTCGCTCACGCGGCAGTCGGCGACCGGGGCCCCGGGCTCCGCCTGCAGGGAGGGGCGGGGCCGTGGCGCCGGCGCCGAGGGGTCGTCGTAGTCCCGGCGCAGCGCGTCGGCCGTCGACGGGAGCGGAGGCCGGTCCGCCGCCTTCAGCGGCTCGCCGCGCACGTGCTCCGGATCGGCTTCGCCCGCCTCCGCGGACGCGCGGGGTGGTAGGTCACCGGCGGTCTGCTGCGGGGCCGCCCGGTCGGTCGGTCGGGGGGCGGCGTACGCGGGTGCGGACAGCATCCCGACACCGAGGCACAGTGCCAGGACGAGCGCGCTCAGCCGGGCCTGACGGGGTGGCCCAAGGTCGTTTCTCACTCGCTGCCTCCGAGGGAGGAAGGGGCCGCGTGGGGGCACGGCCGGGTGGGGGAACCCATGAGGGGCCGGGCGGCGGGGAGCCCGCCCGCGTTGTCATGGGCACAACTGCAATGTGTGACCGGTAATATTGCACATGTCACGTCGCATGAGAATCCCTCGTACGCGGTGCGCGTCTGACGGTCCGTCGGTGGCAAGAAGTTGCGGGCGCCTTGCAGCAAGTTGACACCTGACGGTCTCCTCCGGGACGTCGAGGGCGGGCATCCTCTACCGCGCCGAGGGTGATTCAGCAGCGCAAGGGGGAACTGTCATGGCTGCATCGAGCACATCCGGAAGAGTGACGGCCGACGCGGGAGCCGCCCGGCGCGGCCCGGGTCGGCGGGGCGTGGTGACCGTCGCCCTGCTGGCCGCCGTCCTCACCGGCTCGGCCTCGGCCGCGGCCGTGGCGTCCCCCAGCGCCCCGCAGTCCGCGGCCGACGCGGCGGCGCCCGGCCCCTTGGCACGCGGCGCCGCCGCCCTCTCCCCGGACGGACCGGGACCCGGAGCGGCCCACCTCCCGCCCGCGGTGGAGACCGCCTGTGCCGCCCTCGCCGCGCTCCCCGAACCCGCCGCGGCCGCCGCCGCGGCGGTGGCGCCGATGTGCCCCCAGGTCAACGGCTGGCAGTGAACCCGTGCGGTTCCTGCTGCTCGGGCCGCTGAGCCTCACCGAGGGTCCGGACACGGTCGTGCTCCCGCCCTCCAAACCGACGGACCTGCTGGCCGCGCTGCTGCTGAACGCCGGCTCGGTCGTCTCCGTCGACTACCTGCTGCGCACGGTGTGGGGCGAGCACCAGCCGGCCAGTGCCAAGGCCGCCGTGCAGACGTGCGTGTTGCGACTGCGCCGGCTGTTCGCCCGGCACGGGGTGAGCGGTACGCCCATCGAGGCGGTACCCGGCGGTTACCGGATCTCCGCCGGCCCCGAGACGCTGGACCTCGTCGACTTCCGGGAGCGGGTCCGGGCGTCCGCCGGCGCGGGGTCCCCCGACCGGGAACTGCGCATGCTCGGCGACGCGCTCGCCCTGTGGGACGGCTCGCTGCTGGCCAACGTCCGCTCCGAAGTGGTGCACCGCGACGAGGTACCCCGGCTGACCGAGGAGCGGCTGCGTACCGTCGAACGCGCCTGTGACCTGCTGCTGTCGCTGGAGCGGTGCGGGGAGGCGCTGGTCGAGCTGTGGGGCATGACGCGTGCCCACCCGGGTCACGAGCGGTTCCGCGAGCAGCTCATCGAGGCGCTGTACCGCACCGGCCGACAGGCCGAGGCCCTGGCCGAGTACCGGCGCATCAAGGAGCACCTGCTGGACGAGCTCGGCGTCGACCCCTCACCGGCCCTGCGCCGCCTGGAGCTTGCCATCCTCCGCGGGGACGACCTCGGGACGGGCCAGGGCGGCCGGGCCGAACTCACCTCGGCCGCGACGGGACAGCGAGGCGGGCCGCCGGAACTGCCGGGTGGCGCCCCGCCCGACTCGGGTACCGGCGGCCCGCCACAACTGACCCAGGATGGGGAGGGATTAGCCCGGCCAGGGCCTTCCCCTGCGCGGAACCCGGCCTCCGCGTCGGGGTTTACGCGCGTCGACCACGCCCCCGCCGCCCCCCTCGCCACCCACGTCCTGCGGGACGTGCCGCACTTCACCGGCCGGAAGACCGAGACCGAGGCGATGGCGGCCCGGCTGCGGAACGCCGACGGCGAGCCGGTCACCGAACTCATCTGCGGTCCGCCGGGGGTCGGCAAGACCGCACTCGCCCGGCACGTCGCCCGGCTCGTCCGCGACAGCCACCCCGGCGGGGCGCTGCTGCTGCGGATGGCCCGGCCGGACGGCACGTCGGTCACCACCGAGGAGGCCACGGAGGCGGCCCGGCACGCCCTGGCGGAGACCGGCGACGCGCCGGGGCGCACCCTGCTGCTCCTGGACGACGTCGTGGACGCCGAGCAGGTCCGCCCGCTGCTGACCTGCGGCACCCACGGCGCCGCCCTCGTCACCAGCCGACGTCCGCTGGCGGGTCTCGTGGCCACGCACGGCGGCCGGGTGCACCGGCTGGGCGTGTTCAGCCCGGAGGAGTCCGGCCGGCTGCTGAGCGCCGCGCTCGGCGCCGAACGCGTGCAGGCCGAACCCGAGGCCGCCCGGGCGCTCGCGGACGTCTGCGGCCACTACCCGTTGGCCCTGCGCATCGCGGCGGCCCGGCTGTCCACCCGCCCCGCCCTGCGGCTGGCGGACTGCGCGCGCTGGCTCGCCGAGGACCCCTGGGCCCGGCTCTCCCTCACCGACGATCCGGACCTCTCCGTCGAGCGGGTCTTCGGCACCGCCCTGGCCCGCCTGGACCCCCGGCTGGCCGAGGCGTTCCGCCGGCTGGCCGCCCTGCCCGACGACGCCCTGCACCCCGAGGACGCCGGCCGGGTGCTGGGCGGGCTGCCACCCCCGGAGGCCGAACGGACCCTGGAGTGGCTGGCCGACGCCGGCCTGCTGGAGGAAGGCCCGCCGGGCCCCTACCGGATGCATGCCCTGCTCCGTGCCTACGCGCGCTGGGCCGACGACCGAACCCGTTCCCGACAGAAGGTGTGACCCCATGGCAGCAGGAGCATACGAGGCCCTGGCCGAGACCCGGCCGCGCATCCGCAGGGACGTGCTGTTCACCCGGACGCCCGGCGGCGTCCTCTTCCACAACGCCGACGGCGGGTTCCACCTCACCGGACGCACCGCCTACCGCTTCGCCTCCCTCCTCGTGCCGCACCTGAGCGGCCGCCACCGCCTCGCGGAGATCTGCGAGGGATTCCAGCCGCCGCAGCGGAAGATGGCGGGAGAGCTGGTCAAGACCCTGTACGCGCGGGACTTCGCGCGGGACGCCCCGCGGGAGGAACCCGAGCCGACGGCGGACCCGGTGGCCGCCGCCGTCGCGTCCCGGTTCGCTCCCCAGATCGCCTACGTCGACCACTACGCGGACGGCGCCCGGGCCCGCTTCGCGGCCTTCCGGGCTACCCGGGTCGCCGTCCTCGGCCGGGACGAGGTGGCCCGCTGGTGCGCCGTCGGGCTGCTGCGCAACGGCTGCGCCGCCCTCGGCGTCGAGGGCGACTTCCCCGAGGTCGCCGCGGAGGCCGCCGAACTGGAGGCCGCCGGATGCCCGGTGGACCTCACCCCGCTCGCGCCCGCCGGGCGGACCGGGACCCCGGCGGAAGACGACCCGGGCTGGGCCGACCTGGCCGGCTACGACGTCGTCGTGGTCACCGGCGCCCGGGCCGCCGCGCGCACCCACCGGCTGCTGGCCGAGGGCGTCCCCGAGGGCCGCGTCCTACTGCCGTCCTGGACGTTCGGGGAGCACGCCGTCACCGGTCCGCTGCACCGGCCCGGCGGCTTCGGCTGCTGGTCCTGCGCGCTGCTGCGGCTCGGCGCCACCCGGGACGCGGCCACCGCCGCCGAGCTGTGGAGCGAGGTCGCCGGCGCGGCACGCCCGCTGGACCCGGCGCAGGACGGGCCGCTGCACGGCCCGGTCGCCGCCATGACCGGCAACCTCCTCGGCTACGAGGTGTTCCGGCTGACGACCGGCGCGCTGCCCGCCGAGACGGCCGCCCAGGTCCTCGTGCAGGACCTGCACTCCCTTGACGTCGTCGCCGAGCCGGTGCACCCGCACCCCCGCTGCCGGCTGTGCCAGGCGCCGCCGCCGAGCGACGCGGCGCAGCAGGTGCTCGCCGAGGGGCTGGCCGCGCCGCACACCGCCACGGCCGGGGACGCCCGTGAGGCCGAGCAGGTCGTCGAGGACCTCAACACCGTCACGGGTGCGCTCGTGCGGCCCTGGACGGGTACGTTCCGGCGGTTCCTGGACGAGGAGCTGACGCAGACCCCGCTCAAGGTCAGCCGCCTGGAGGGGGTCTTCGGCGCCCAGGGTCCCCGGGTGATCGCCGCCTTCGACGTGCACCACCTGGCCGGGGCCCGCGTCCGGGCCCTGCACGCGGCCGCCGTCACCTTCGTCGAGCACGTGGTACCGGCGCCGGAGGGGGCCACCGGCGTCTCCTTGCTCACCAAGGAGCCCGCCGCCGTGCCGGCCGCCGCCCTGCGGCCGTTCGGCGCGGCCAACCGGGAGCGCCGGTACCCGGCCACCCGGGCGGGCGCGGGGGCGGGGGCCTCGCCCCGGGAGGCGGCCGGCAGCGCGCTGCTCTCCGCCCTGGCCCATGACGCCCTGCTCGCCGCCGTGCGCGGCACGGCACCGGTGGCACCGCTGCCCGAGGACGACGCGGACCCCGAACGCGTCTTCCTGCACCGGTCGGCCGGGCACCTGGGAATCGGGGTGGAACTCCTCGCGCTCGGCGCGGACCACCCCGGCGCCGTGCCCGTCGTCCTCGCCCGCGAGACCACGGCGGACGGATGCGGCCGCTGGGCCGTCGCCGCCGCCCTGACCCGCCGGACGGCCGCCACCGCCGCGCTGCGCGACCTGCTCGGGCAGGCGCAGCTCGCCGCCCAGGACCCCGGCGCACGGGTGGACCTCGGCGACCCGGTCCTGGCCGACCTCGCCCCGGGCACCCTGCTCCCGGGCACGGACGCGCTCCCCGGGTCGGACGGGACGACCTGGCCGGCCGTGCTGGACGCGGTGCGCGCCGCCGGACGGGACGTGCTGCTCGTCCCCACGACGCCCGCCGCCCTCCTCGCCGGCGGCATCCACACCGCCCGCGTCGTGCTCACCGGTGGTGCGGATGACCAGCGTTGAGGATATGAGCCGCAGCGCCGAGCCGGGTGCCGTGCACGCCGACGCGGCGGACCGGCTCGCCCGGGCGCTGGCCGAGCTGGGCACGCCGGTGCCCGTGGACGTCGCGCCGCTCGGCACCGGGGACGCCTTCGCCGCCGGCGCCCACCTGGAGCACGGCACCGACCCGGCGGCGGTGGGCATCCGGCTGTACGGGCGGCACGCGCTGATCGGGCCGCTGCCCGGCCGGCGCGGCTGCGGGCACTGCCTGGCGCGGCGCTGGCAGGCCGTGCGGTCCGTGGCGCTGCGCGAGGCCCTGGAACTGGGCGGGCCCACCCGGGCGGCCGGGGACTCCCCGCACCTGACGTCGTTCGCGATCACCGCTCTGGCCGGTCTCGTCGCCGCCCGGCTGGGCGGCGACGGCCCGCCGGACACCGTCCACGGCCTCGTGCAGCTGTGCGACCTGCGGACCCTGAGCGTCCGCCACTATCCGCTGGTCGCCGACCCCGAGTGCCCCCGGTGCGGCCGTCTTGAGCCGGACACCGCCGAGGCCGCCACCCTGGAGCTGCACCCGGCGCCCAAGCACCGTCCCGACTCCTTCCGGGTGCGGGACATCGGCTCCTACGACCTGCCGGTCGAGCCCTACGCCAACCCCGTGTGCGGCGCGCTCGGCCCCTCGGTGGTCTACGACGTCTCCTCCACCTCGACCTCGGCGACCATCGGCTGCTTCTCACTCCGCTCGGGCGACTACCTGCGCGAGACGTTCTGGGGCGGCCACGCCGACTCGTTCGCCGAGAGCGCCCGCATCGGCGTCCTGGAGGGGCTGGAGCGCTACGCCGGGATGCGGCCGCGGGCCCGTGCCGCCGCGGTGCGGGAGTCCCTCCACCGCCTGCGGGAGCGCGGCGAGGCGCTGGTGGACCCCCGTGAGTGCGGGCTGTACTCGGCCGACTTCCACCGCGCCAACCCGCACGTGCGGCCGTTCGCGCCGGACCGCCCGATCCCCTGGGTGTGGGGGTACTCGCTGCGCGACCGGCGGCCCGTCCTGGTGCCCGAGGTGCTGACGTACTACCACACGCCGGGGCTGGAGAACCGCTTCGTCCAGGAGAGCTCCAACGGCTGCGCCTCCGGCGGCGCCCTGGAGGAGGCCGTCTACTTCGGGCTGATGGAGGTGATCGAACGCGACGCCTTCCTGCTCGCCTGGTACGGGCGGGCCGCGCTGCCGGAGATCGACGTGCGCGGCAGCGCCCGCCGCGCCACCCGGCACATGGTCGACCGGCTGGAGATGTACGGCTACGAGGCCCGCTTCTTCGACACCCGGATCACCTTCCCCGTCCCCGTCGTCACCGGGGTCGCGGAGCGGTTCGACGGCGGCCCCGGCCGGATGTGCTTCGGCGCCGGCGCCGGGCTCGACCCGGAGGCCGCCCTGGCCGGCGCGCTGTGCGAGATCGCCACGGACGCCGTCAACCTGCCCGGCCGCACCGAGCGGGACGAGGCCCGGCTGCGCGCCATGGCCGCCGACTTCCACGAGGTGCGGGCCCTGCACGACCATCCGTTGGCCTACGGCGTCCCGGAGATGGGCGTGCACGCCGAGTTCCTGCTCGGCGCCCCCGGCGCCCCGCGCCCGCCGCGCCGGTCGCCGGCCGACCTCTACGGCGGCGGTGCGACGCCCGCCCCCTCCGATGACCTGCGCACCGACCTGCTGACCTGCGTGGACGCGGTGACGGCACACGGGTTCGACGTCGTCGTGGTCGACCAGACCATGCCGCAGCAGCGCGAGCTGGGGCTCATCACGGTCAGCGTCCTCGTGCCCGGGCTGCTGCCCGTCGACTTCGGCTGGACGCGGCAGCGCGCCCTGGGCATGCCCCGGCTGCGCACCGCTCTGCGGGAGGCGGGACTGCGCGAGCACGACCTGACCGACGGGGACCTGAACCCCGCCCCCCACCCCTTTCCCTGACCCCGCGACGCCACCAGAAGGAGCAGCCCATGGGTTACGCCCATGACTACGCCGCCGCGATCATGCAGCGTGGGCGGGTGCCCATGGACCCGGCGGACTTCGTCCCCGACTGGGCCGACGGGCCGCGCAAGACCAAGCTGTACCCGTTCGCCGAGACCGTGCCGCTGCCCGGTTCGCGCGTCCCGCCCGAGGCCACCGTCGAGCGGGGGCTCGACCCGGCCGCCGCGCCGTCCGGACGCTTCGACCTGGCGGCCCTGTCGGGCCTGCTGCTCGACTCCTACGGGCTGACGGGCCGCCGGCTCGGGGTGCAGGCCAACACCGACCTGAACGCCCTGCCGTTCTACCCGCTCGCCAACTGGTCGCGGGGCACCGCGTCCGGGGGCGGGCTCTACCCCGTCAGCATCTACTGGGTCTCCGGCGCGAGCGGCCCCGGGACGCCCGGCGTGCACTACTACGCGACCCGGCACCACGCCATGCAGCGGCTGCTCACCGGCGACGTCAGCGGGCGGGTCCGGGCGGCCCTGGGCCCCGGGCACCCGGCGCGGGACACCGACCAGTTCCTCGTGCTGGGCGTCAAGTACTGGCAGAACGCCTTCAAGTACAACAGCTTCTCCTTCCACGCCGTGAGCATGGACGTCGGCGCCTGCCTGCAGACCTGGCGGATGTGGGGGGCGGCGCGCGGCCTGCCGGTGGAGCCCGAGCTCTGGTTCGACGAGGAGGACCTGGCCGACCTGCTGGGTGTGGATCCGGCCGAAGAGGGGGTGTTCGCCGTCGTTCCGCTGCCCTGGGACGACCCGGCACCGGCCGCGGGGACGGGCGGCGGCAGCGGCCGCGTCCGGCACCGCGACCTCGAACGCTCGCGCACCGTGCTCACCTTCGACGCGCTGCGCGCCATGCAGGACGCCACCTGCGCCCGCGCCGCGGACCGGCCCGCGCCCGGGGCCCTCGTCCCGGCCGCCGCCCCGCCCGTGGCG
This sequence comes from Streptomyces sp. GSL17-111, assembly GCF_037911585.1. Classification (NCBI taxonomy): domain Bacteria; kingdom Bacillati; phylum Actinomycetota; class Actinomycetes; order Kitasatosporales; family Streptomycetaceae; genus Streptomyces; species Streptomyces sp. GSL17-111. The sequence continues at coordinate 5,751,093 of NZ_JBAJNS010000001.1, read as the reverse complement.
GGCGAGCGGCCCCGGCTGCCGCTGCCCCCGCCGGCCCCGCTCGACACCGACGTGCGCACCGCGCTGCGGACGCGACGCAGTAGTTTCGGCCGTTTCGACGCCGCGCGCCCGGTGGCCGCCGACCACCTGGCCGCCTGTCTGCGGGCGGCCACCCGGGGCTGCGACGTCGGCGGCCGGACCACCGCCGGGGAGCCACCGCTGGTGACGCTCTACGCCTTCGTCAACCACGTCGAGGGCATCGAACCGGGCGGCTACGTCTACGAACCCGGCGGCACCGGGACGAGCGACGACGGCGGGGGCGGCTGCGGCGCGCTGCGACTGGTGCGGCCCGGAGCGCCCGGCGCCTTCCTGCAGGAGAACTACTTCCTCGCCAACTACAACCTGGAGCAGGCCGGCGCCGTGCTGGTGCCGACGGTGCGCACACACGCGGTCCTGGACGCCGTCGGGGATCGCGGCTACCGCCTGGTCAACGCCACCATCGGCGCTCTCGCCCAGAGCACCTACACCGCGTGTGCGGCCCTCGGCCTGGGCTGCGGGGTGGCGCTGGGCTTCGACAACATCTCCTACATCGAGGAGCTGGACCTGGCCGCCACCGGTGAGGCCCCCCTGTTGATCATGATGGTCGGCCACGAGCGTCCCGAGCCCGCCGACTTCCGCTTCGAGATCGTGTGAGGAGCGCCGCCATGAGCGCCACAGCCGTACCGCGGGTGAGAGCCGCGACGACCGGGCCGGCCACGGGGCACGAGGCCACCGCGACCGGCGAGCCGGGTGACTGGCAGCTGGGTCCGGCGTTCCTGCTCCGGGTGGCCGGCCTGCCGGTGGAGACCGTCGGCCGCCTGCGCTGCCCGGCCGGACGCCGCTGGGCCGACGAGGTGCTGGCGGAGTCGGACCGGCTGCGGGCCGCCGGGGAGGCCGTCGGTGACCTGCTGCACGACCTGGTCGGGCGCAACGAGGACGAGACCTCGCGGCGCCGGCTGCTCGCCGTGCGTCGTGCGGTGTTCAACAACCGCCTCCCCCGTGAGCCGGAGGCCGACCTGGCCCACGTCCGGTCGCTGGACGGGGACGTCGGTCAGGCGCTGGCCCACTGGCTCACCGGCCGGACGCGGCTCGCCGCGCTGCTGGACGAGGGCGGGCCGGTGCTGGCGGAGGAACTGGCCGCGTCCCGCGACGCGCTGCGCGACCTCGCCGGGGACGAGCGGCTCCGCGCCGGGGTGCTGCTCGCGTCCCCCTCGCTGGACGCGCAGCTCGACGGCTACCTGCGCGCCGGGGGCGGGCACCCCGACAAGCGGCAGCGCAAGATCGAACGCTCGCTGCTGGCCTACCTGTACCGCACCGCCTGCAAGACGAGCCCGTTCAGCACCTTCACCGCCCTGGCGCTGGGTGACTTCACCGGCGCCGGGGCCGGGCGGGAGGTGCGGGTCGACGGACCGTGGACGAGTCACCCCCGGCTCAACGTCGTGGCTCTCGGGCGGCTCACCGACGCGGTGCTCGCCGACCCCGCCCGCTGCGCCGACCTGCCCGTCTCCCCGGCCTCAGGCTGGGGACGGGAGGACGACCGGGTGCGCTACGTCCGGCGCTGGACCACCGCCGGGGACGAGGACAGCGCCGTGACCTTCGACGCGGTCAAGGACCGGCTGTTCTTCCTGCGCCGCAGCGGCACCCTGGACCGGTTGCTCGCCCTCTTCGAGCGGCGTCCCGTGCTGCGGCACGGCGAACTCGCCCGCTGGCTGGCCGCCGAGAGCGGCGAGAGCGAGGAGGAGTGCGCCCGTTACCTGGAGGCGCTGCTGCGCCTGGGCATGGTGCAGGTGCCCTCCCTGCACACCACGGTGTACGACACCGACCCGCTGCTGGCCTTCCGGCAGGCCCTGGGGACGCTGGACCGGCCCTGGGCCCGGGAGCTGGCGGAGGTGCTGGCGGCGCCCGCCGGGGCGGCCCGGGCCTACCCCGACGCCCCGCTCGCCGAGCGCCGCGGACTGCTGGGCGATCTGCGCCGGCAGCTGGGCGAGGTCCAGGGCGCGCTCGGCTCGCAGGACGCGAAGGTACCCCAGACGGTGCTCTACGAGGACGTCGTCGCCGACGCCCCGGTGGCCATGGACCGGGAGGCCTTCACGGAGCTGGCCGCCGAGCCGCTGCGCGCGGTCGAACGCGTGCTGCCCGCCTTCGACCTCACGCTGCCCCAGCGCGTGACGTTCAAGGGCTTCTTCGTCGCCCGGCACGGCCGCGGCGGGCGCTGCGAGGACCTGCTCAAGCTCGTGCACGACTTCCACGAGGACTTCTTCGACCAGTACCTCACCTTCACCTCCCGCCGCCGGGCCTACGACGAACAGGGCCGCTACACACCCGAGGAGAACTGGCTGGGGCTGCCGCAGCTCCGGGCGCTGGACTCCGCCCGGCAGACCTTCACCGCCCACATGAGGGAGCTGTGGGAGCACCGGGGGACGGCGGCCGAGCTGGGCGTCCCGGCCGGCGCGCTGGACGAGGTGGCCGCCGAACTGGCACCGCTGAGCGCGGACTTCGTGCCCCTGAGCCACCACCTGCAACTGGCCGACCGCGCCGAGGACCCGCTGGTCGTGCTCAACCGCTCCTACGGCGGACTGTCCTTCCCCTTCAGCCGTTTCACCCACTGCTTCGACGGGCTCTCCGAACGGCTGCGCGCGCACAACGCCGCGCTCGAGCCCGAGGGAGCGGTGTTCGCCGAGGTCACCGGTGGTCCGGTCACCAGCAACCTCAATCTGCACGGCCGGCTCACCGACCACGAGATCGTCTGCCCCGGGGAGCGCGGCACGCTGCCCCCCGAACGCCGCCTCCAGCTGGAGGACCTGTACCTGGTGCACGACGAGGAGGCCGACCGCCTCGTGCTGCGCTCCACGCGGCTGGAGCGCGAGGTCGTCCCCGTCTATCTCGGCTACCTGGTGCCGCTCGCGCTGCCGGAGGTCCCCCGCACCCTGCTGCTGCTCTCTCCGACGTCCATGGCGCCGGTGGACGTCTGGGCGGGGGTTCCGGAGGGCGAACCGGTGGACGGCGTGACCCACCGGCCCCGCGTCCGGCACGGCGCCCTCGTCCTCAGCCGCCGCCGCTGGAGCGCCCCGGCCGCCGCGCTGCCGCTGCGCACACCGGGGACGTCGGACGCCGAGTGGTTCCTCGGCTGGCACCGGTTCCGGCGTCGGCACGGCCTGCCGGACCGGGTGTTCGCCACCGTCAGCGGGGGTGGTGCGCGCGGCGCCACCGGCGCCAAGCCGAGCTACGTCGACTTCGACAGCGTGCTGTCCCTCACCGCGTTCGAGGCCCTGCTCGGCGCTGCGGACGCCCGCGTCGTCCTGCGCGAGGCGCTGCCGGACGAGGACGCCCTGCACACCGTCACCCCGGAGGGCCGCCACGTGGCGGAACTCGCCGTGGAGACCGTGCGGGGCGCACGGGGCGACGGGCCCCCGGTGTCGCGCGGTGAAGGAACCGAGAGAAAGGACGTGCCGTGACGGACCACGCGCCCACCCCGGCGGAGCCGGCCGGGCCCGGAGCCTGGCAGGCCACCCACATCTTCTACGCCGCCAACCCCCGGCCCCTGCTGCTGCAGTGCGTGCGCCCGCTGGTGAACTCGCTGGCGGACGACGGCCTGCTGGCGGGCTGGTTCTTCATCAACTACTGGCTGGAGGGGCCGCACGTGCGGCTGCGGGTGCGGCCCTCGGCACCGGAGCACGAGGCGCGGGTGCGCCACCGCACCGAGGAGGCGATCGACGCGTTCCTCGCCGAGCGGCCCGCTCTGTACGAGGTGGACACCGGCTTCCTGAACGAGTTCTACAACACCCTCTTCGACGTCGAGTTCTCCGGCGCGGACCGCACGCCCTACCTGGACGGCGAGGGCCGGATGAACCTGCGGCCCAACAACTCGCGGCACGCCATGGACTACGCGCCGGAGTACGGCAAGTACGGCGGCCCGGTCGGCATCGAGCTGGCCGAGTGGCACTTCCGGCACTCCAGCGACCTCGTCGTCGAGGCGTTCGACACCAAGAACCTGCACCTGCGCACCGTGCTCCTGGGCACCTCCGCGCAGCTCATGATGGTGATGGCCGGCTGCTTCCTGCCCGACCGGGAGGAACTGGCCGAGTTCCTGCACAGCTACTACGAGTTCTGGCACAAGCTGTATCCGGGCACCAACTTCATCGGCAGCGACGAGTACGACACCAACTACGCGGCCATGGCCCCCGACCTGGCGCGGCGGTTCGCGCTGATCCGGGAGGCGACCTCGGCGCAGGACCCGGCCGCCCGGCTGCCCGCCTTCCTCGCCCGGTGGGCCGTCCACTGCCGCGAGCTGCGCGCCCGCGCCGTGGCCGCGGCCGAGGCGGGCGAGCTGGTCTTCCGCTCGTGGGACGGCGAACGCGACGAGCGGATCACCGACCCCGGCGAGGCCCTGCGCGTCCTGCTCTCGCCCTACATGCACATGACCAACAACCGGCTGCACGTGACCATGCGGGACGAGGCCTACCTCGCCCACGTCCTCGCCCGCTCCCTGCACGAACCGCTCGCCCCCTCGACCACCCGGACCGCGCCGTGAGTGCCGACGGGCCGCCGGGACGGGCGGCGCCCCCGCGACCCGAGGACGGCTACCGTCCCGCGCTGCGGCCCGGGGTGCTGGTCAGCGGGGAGGTCCTGCACGGGCCGCGCCGGGTGCACCTGGTGAAGGACACCACCTCGGGGCAGTCCTTCCAGGTCGGTGTGAAGGAACACTTCCTCATCGCCCGCATGGACGGCACCCGCACCCCGGACGAGATCGGCGCGGCGTACGCGCGGACGTACGGCAAGCGACTGGGCGAGGGCCACTGGCGCCAGATCCTCGGACTCCTGGGCGGGCGCGGCCTGCTGGCGAGCGGCCCCGCCCCGTCCGGGCCGTCCGGTACGGCGGGGGCCGGGGGCGGGGACGCGTCCGGGGACGCGGAAGCGCCCGGGGGCCGTACGGCCGGCGGGCCCGGGACGAAGCCCGGGCGCAACGGCGTGCTCGCCGGCAGCGTCCGGCTCGTCGCGGACGCCCACGCCACGGCGGGCCGGCTGCACGACGCCCTCGGCTTCCTGCTGGCCCGGCGGTGGGCTCTTCCGCTGCTGTTCCTGGTCACCGTGATGGCCCTCGTGCTGGCCTGGCACGTCGGTGAACTCGCCACCGGAGCAGTTGAGTTGTTCCGCCACCCGGTGCTGCTCACGGCCGGGGCCACCCTGCTGTGGCTCAGCACGGCGCTGCACGAGCTGGCCCACGGCCTCGTCGCCCGGCACTACGGCGGCCGGGTCGGTGAGATCGGCCTCCGCTGGCGGTTCCCCGTGGTGATCATGTACTGCACGGTCGAGGACTACCTCTACCTGCCCGGGCGTACGGCCCGGATCGCCACCGCGCTCGCCGGGGCCGTCACCAACCTGCTCTTCCTGCTCCCGTTCTTCGCTGTGTGGGCCCTCGCCCGCCCGGCGGGCGCGACCGGCCAGGCGCTCGGCGGCTTCCTCTTCCTCGGCACGCTCCAGGCGCTGGCCATGCTCGTTCCGCTGCCACCGCTGGACGGCTACAAGGTCGTCGGCCAACTCCTCGGCACCGCCGAACTGGCCGCCTCCAGCCGCCGCTACGTCGCCCTCGCCCTGCGCCGCGACCCCGAGGCCGCCCGGTACCCGCCTCGGGCCCGGCGCGCCTACCGTGCCTACGCGGCCGGGTCCGTCGTCGTCGTGCTGCTCCTGCTGACCGGTGCCGTTCTCCTCGTCCGCCACGTCCTCACCACCGCGTAACGCGTCACCCCCCGTAAGGAGTCCACCGTGACCAGGAACCACCGGCCGAGCCAGGCCACCGACGCCCCGGCGGAGGGCGCGCCCGAACCCGCCGTCGCCCTGGAGGGCGTCCACAAGCGGTACGGGGACGTGCGCGCCGTGGACGGGGTGAGCCTGCGCGTCGGTCGCGGGGAGTTCTTCGGACTGCTCGGGCCCAACGGCGCGGGCAAGACCACCGTGGTGGAGATCATGGAGGGGCTGCGGCGCGCCGACGAGGGGACGGTCAGCGTGCTCGGCCACCGCCCCTGGCCCCGGGACGTGCGGCTGCTTCCCCGAGTGGGCGTGCAGACACAGGCGTCGGCCTTCTTCGTGCGGCTGACCGCTCGCGAGCACCTGCGCACCGTGGCCGCCCTGTACCGCACCGACCGGGACCGGGCGGAGAGCACCCTGGCCACCGTCGGCCTCACCGAGCACGGCGACGTCCGGGTGGACGACCTCTCCGGCGGGCAGCGGCAGCGGCTGGCCATCGCCGCCGCCCTCGTGCACGATCCGGAGCTCATCTTCCTGGACGAGCCGACCGCCTCCCTCGACCCGCAGGCCCGGCGGGACCTGTGGGAGGTGCTGCGCAGGCTCAAGGGCGCGGGCCGCACCATCGTCTACACCACCCACCACCTGGACGAGGCCGAGGAACTCTGCGACCGGGTGGCCATCATGGTCGGCGGCCGTATCACGGCCCTGGACACCCCGCACCGGCTGATCACCGCCGGTGCCACCACGACGCGGCTCCTCGTGCCCGCCGAACGGCTGCCGTTGCCCACCGCCCGATCGCTGCCCGGCGTGCTGAACGCGACGACGGACGGCGACGTGGTGGTGCTGGAGACGGAGGACTCCGGGCCACTGCTCGCCGCCGTCGCCGAGGTCGCCGGGCTCGAGGGGGTACGCACGCGCACCCCGAGCCTGGAGGACGTCTACCTGCAGCTCACCGGCACCGCCGGCTGACCGCCGCCCCGCCACTCCCCCGCAACGTCTTCGGAGCACCTGCATGAGCGCATACGCGGCCCTGAGCGCGGCCGGCTACCGGGCCTACACCCGGGACAAGACCACCCTCTTCTTCACCTTCGCCTTCCCGCTGCTGTTCCTGGTGGTGTTCGGGCTGATCTTCTCCGGTCAGGAGGTCGACGAGACCGGGCGCCCCTACATCTCCTACATCGCGCCCGGAGTGCTCTCCTGGGGCGTCGCCAACGCCGCCGTGTTCGGTGTGGCGTTCGTCCTCATGCAGTGGCGGCGGGACGACCTGCTGCGGCTGATCCGCATGACGCCCACCCGGCTCTCCGCCGTCATCGGCTCCCGCTACGGCCTGGCGCTGGTCATCGGGCTCGTCCAGGCCGCGGTGTTCGTCCTCACCGCCCTCCTGCCGCCGTTCGGCCTGGAACTCTCGGGCGACTGGCCGCTCGCCCTGCCGGTGCTGCTCCTCGGCATCACCGCGTTCCTGGCCATCGGCGTCGTCATCGGCTCCTTCACCCGGACGCCGGAGGCCGTCGCCGCCGTGGCCAACTGCGTGATGGTGCCCATGGCCTTCCTCTCCGGCTCCTTCTACCCGCTGGACGCCATGCCCTCCTGGCTGCAGACCCTTTCCTGGGCGCTGCCGCTGCGCTACTTCAACGACGGCGTCTCGGCCGCCGTGACCGGCGACGGCGGCGCCACCGAGATCCTGGCGGCGTGCGGGGGGCTGGCCGCCTTCGCCCTCGTCTTCGGCCTGCTCGGGCTGCGGACCTTCCGCTGGAGCGACCGCACATGACCGCGACCACCGCCAACGCGCCCACCGCGTCATCGGACGCCGCCGGCGCCCCCCTGGAGGCCGCCCGGGCCGCACTGGAGCGGCAACTCCTGGCCCGCCACCGGGAGGTGGCCCCCGGCGAGGCGCTCCCGGCGCCCCGGGTCGTCCCGCTCGGAGCCGCCGACACGCTCGGCGCCGGCCACCCGGACCCGCACGCCGGGGCACGGCCCGCCGCCACCGTGCACCTGACCGCCCGAGCCGTCCTGCTGGGGCCCTGGGGTACGGACACCACCGCCGCCCCGCAGGCCCCGCCCGCCTGCGGCCGGTGCCTGGCCATGCGCTGGCAGCGGCTGCGCAGCCGCTCCGAACGGGAGGCCCTGGAGCTCGGCGAGCAGCCCAGCGGCGCGCACGCCTGGCCGGTACTGACGCCCTGGGTGGTGGACGCCGTGTGGTCGGCCTACCGCGCGGCGGCCAGCGCCCCGGCCCCGCTTCCGGCAGCCGGCCCCACGGCCCCGCCGGACGCACCGGACGCCCGGCTGCCTCAGGTCGTCCGGGTGGACCTGGCCACCCTGGCCACGGCCCGCTTCCCGCTGCTGCCCGAGCCGCTGTGCCCGCACTGCGTCCGGCCACGCCCCGACACGCCGGAGGACGCCCGCATGCGGCTGCGGCCCGCCGTCAAGGCGGACCCCGCCGGGTCCCGTGGGCGACCGGCCGACGCCTATCCGCTGCCGACCCTGGCCCTGGCCAACCCCGTGTGCGGAGCGCTCGGCTCCGGCACATGGCTCAACCCGGCCTCCACGACGACGGCTCCGGTGGCCGGCTCGCACTTCGTGCGCGGCTACGCGGGGCTGAACGACGTCACCTGGAGCGGCCAGGCCGATGCCTACGCCGCCAGCCGCACACTGGCCTACCTGGAGGGGCTCGAACGCTACGCGGGCACCCACCGGCGCCGGGGGACGTCCCCGGTCGAGCGCTCGTTCCACGACCTGCGGGCGGCCGGGCTGCGGGCACTGGACCCCCGGGAGTGCGGCACCTACGCCCCCGAGACCTACGCCACCGATCCCATGGTCAGCCCCTTCGACCCCGACCGCCCGATCCCCTGGGTGTGGGGCCACTCGCTGCGCGATGACGAACCGGTGCTGGTGCCCGCCCGGCTGGTGCACTACAGCGCGGGCGTGGCGGCCGACAACTTCGTCTTCGAGTGCTCCAACGGCTGTGCCACCGGCGGTGGTCTGGAGGAGGCCGTGCTCTTCGGGCTGCTCGAACTGATCGAGCGCGACGCGTTCCTCCTGGCGTGGTACGCGCGGCCCGCGCTCACCGGGATCGACCTGGACTCCTGCCGGGGCACCGGCATCCGCTCCCTGCGGGACCGGGCCGCGCTGCACGGGTACGACGTCCGTGCCTACGACACGCGGATGGGGGCCGGTGTGCCCGTGGTGACGGCCCTCGCGGTGCGCCGCGACGGTGGCCCCGGCACCCTCTCCTTCGCCGCCGCCGCAGCGTTCGATCCCGAGCGCGCCGTCGGCGCCGCGCTGTGCGAGGTGCTCACCTACATCCCGCACCTGCCCGGCCAGGTGGCCGGGCGGCGGAACGAACTGGAGGCCATGGCGGAGGACTTCACCCGGGTACGGCAGCTGAAGGACCACGCCCAGCTGTACGGCCTGCCCCGGATGGCCGACCACGCGACGTCCTTCCTGGAGCCGGAGGGGACCCTGCCGCTGGCCGAGTCCTTCCCCGGCTGGCAGGGTGCCCGGCGGCCGGGCGGGGCCGACCTGCTGGAGGAGCTGACCCTCGTGCGGGACGATCTGGTGGCCGCCGGATACGACGTCATCGCGGTGGACCAGACCACGCCCGAGCAGCACCGGATGGGCCTGCGCACCGTCAGCACCCACGTGCCCGGCCTGCTGCCGCTGGACTTCGGCTGGAGCAGGCAACGGGCCCTGCGCATGCCCCGGATGCTCACCGGGCTGCGGCAGGCGGGCCGCGCCGAGAGGGACCTGGCCCCGCGGGAACTGGCGTGCGCGCCGCACCCCTTCCCCTGAACCGGCCGCGCGGACCACGCGTGACGGCCCTTCCCCCTCCGGCGGAGGGGGAAGGGCCGTCACGCCGCCCGTGGGCGGGGGGACCTCAGGCCGAGCAGGAGGTCGTGCTCGTCGTGGAGGAGCAGGTGGAGGTCGAGGAGCAGGAGGTGGAGCCGGCCAGGACGACCTCGGCGGCGTCGGAGTAGTCGGAGATCTCGAAGGTCTCGGACTCCAGCTCCAGGATCTCGTCGGCCAGGGTGGTGAGCTGCGTCTTGTCCATGGTGGGTCTCCCAACTGCCGCGCGGGTCACCGGCTGTGCCGGCTGGACGTCCCCGCACCGCCCTCCCATTGGACGGTGCGGCGCTCGCACATCGGCCCCGCTGCCGCTGACACTCCGCTGACACCCGGCGTCAGCGGAACGTGCGGCCCCGGCGTGCCGGGAGCCGGACCCTCGTACCCTCCGTGGAAGGAGCTGCCCGATGACCTCAGCGCCGAGTCGTGCGTCGGCCGCCACCGTGCCCCAGGACGTCCTGCGCGACACCGTCGCCTTCTACCTCGACCTGCACGCCCACCCCGAGCTGTCCGGCGACGAGCGGCGCACGGCCGAGGCGTTCGCCCGCCGGCTGGCCCGGGAGGGCTGCACCGTCACCCGGGGTGTCGGGGGCCACGGCGTGGTCGGCGTCCTGGCCAACGGCCCCGGCCCCGCCGTGCTGCTGCGGGCCGAACTGGACGCGCTGCCGGTGCCGGAGGAGACCGGACTGCCCTACGCCAGCACCGTGCCCGGCGTCATGCACGCCTGCGGCCACGACCTGCACCTCGCGGCACTCGCCGGGGCCGTCACCGTCCTCGCCCGGGACCGGTCCGGCTGGTCCGGCACGCTCCTGGTCGTCGGGCAGCCGTCCGAGGAGACCCTGAGCGGGGCCCGCGCGATGCTCACCGACGGGCTGTACGAGCGGTTCGGCACCCCGGACGTCGCGCTGGCCCAGCACACCGCCCCGCTTCCGGCGGGCACCGTCGCCCATGTCACGGCGGGTGGCCCCGTCCTCGCCGGCGGGGTGACGCTCGACGTCGTCGTGCACGGCCGCGGCGGGCACGCCGGAGCCCCGCACCTGACGGTCGACCCGGTGCTCACGGCGGCCGCCGTCGTGCTGCGGCTCCAGGGCGTCGTGGCTCGCGAGACCGCCCCCGCCGAGCAGGTCGTCCTCACCGTCGGCGCACTGCACGCCGGGGAGCGGGCCAACGTGGTCCCCGACTCGGCGCGGCTCGCGATCGGGGTGCGCGGCTTCACCGAGGCCGCCCTGGACCGCGTGACGGAGGCCGTCCGGCGCATCGTGCGCGCCGAGTGCACGGCGTCCGGATGCCCCGCCGAGCCCACCGTGTCCGTCGGCTCGCGCTCCCCGGCGCTCCTCCCGCACCCGGGCACCACCGACACGCTGCGGCGTGTGCACACCGACGTCCTCGGTGCCGCCCGCGTGCTGGAGTGGCATCCGGCGACGGCCACCGAGGACTTCCCCTGGTACGGACCCGCCGGAGACGCGCTGCACGGCGCCCGGCAGGTGCGGACGGGCTACTGGATGCTGGGCGCGACCGGCGTCCGGGAGTGGCGTGCGGCCGCCGACCGCCCGGGTGGGCCGCCGGGCAACCACTCACCGCACTTCGCTCCGGACGTGCGCACGGCGCTGCCCACCGGGGTGCGGGCGCTGGCGAGCGCCGCCCTGCACGAGTTGGGCGTCGGCCCGCCGCGAGCGGAGGGACGCGATGAGGGGCGGGGCTGAGGGGTGCCGGGAGCGCGGAGCGGCCGCCGAGCGGGGCGGCCGCGTCGAGATCGTGGTCGTCCGCCGCTCGGTCGCGGCCCCGGTGGGTCAGACGACGGTGGTCCGGCTGCTCGGGCTGCTGCCCTCGCACTGGCGATGCGTCCCGCAGGTGGAGACCGACCGCATCCGGCTTCGTGTCGCCCTGCCGGGCACCGGTGGCCGGGCCGCCGTGCGGCGGGTCGTCGCCGACGTCCTGGCCGACCGCGCGCTACGGGGGTGGGCGGAGGAGCCGGGCGGGTGGGCGGAGGAGCTCGGCGGATCGGTCAGACCCAGCCCCGCTCACGGGCGATCAGGGCGGCCTGCACCCGGCTGGCGGCGCCCAGGGTCCGCATGAGGTCGGCGACGTGCCGCCGGTAGGTGCGCACCGACACGCCCAGCTCCCGGGCCCCCGCTTCGTCCTTGCCCACCGAGACCATCGACAGCAGCACCCGCCGCTCGGTCTCGGTCAGCTCCGGCGGCGTCCGGACGCCCTCCCCGCTGGCCCGGAGATCGTCGGCCTGCTCCCAGATCTTCTCGAACAGCGCGATGATGTTGCACACGAGCCCGCCCTCGCGCGTCACCAGCGCGCCCCGCGAGGTGTCCGCCGGGTCGATGGGCACGAGCGCCGTGCGTCGGTCGTAGACGAGGATGCGCTCGGTGACGTCGTCGGCCACCCGGACCCGGGCGCCGTGCGCCACCAGCTCGCGCAGGTAGGCGGCGGTGGGCCCGTGCTCCAGGGCGTCGCTGCGCACGACGTTGCGGATGGACACCCCGCGCCGCAGGCAGCGCAGGTCCAGCGGCCGGGACTGGGTGATGTTCTCCGGCGTCAGCCGCGTGTAGGGCTCGACGGAGAGGATCTCCTCGCGCGCGAAGAACGCCAGCTCGTCGATCTGGTTGCGGATCTGCCCGAGGTCCACGAGCTGCTCCACGCCCTGCGGCGACGCCTCGTCGTCCTCGACGACCTCCGCGCGCAGCAGATCGACGACGTACCGGGAGGTCGTCACCCGCATGATCTCCTCGTGCAGCTCCTGGAGCCGACGGTCCATCAGCCGGGCCATCGCGATGTCGGGGCTGGTGGGGGTGAGGCCCCGGTCGGAGACGTCCGGGCGCAGCAGTCCCAGGTGCTGGAGCCGCTCCAGCCCGCGCTCGACGGCCTCCCGGGGGGCTCCGACCCTCTGGTGGACCTCGTCCGCACGGATACCGGGATTGCGGAGGAGGAACCGGTACAACGTCTCTTCTTCCGAGGTGACTCCGAACACGGCGAGCGCGTTGGCGGCCAAGCTAGCGACTCCTCGACGCGTAGAGCGGTTCGGCCTGGTGGGCCAGGGGTGCTTCGAACGTAGCGTCGTCCGCCCGGACGGCACGGCCGGGGGTCCCTGGTGCGTGCGGTCGCACGGCGGAGGCGGGAACGCGGCGGACCGCGCTGACGACCGACAACGCCGCCGGGGGCACCCCCACAAGACGTTCGAAACGCCCGTGGCAGCAGGGTACGCGCTGGAGGAGGCCGCGTGGAGGGCGGGCAGGGAAGCGTCCGGCGCAGGCCGGCCTTTGGCGGAACCGGCCGCCGCGCGGGACGAAGCGGCCGGTCGCGTCGCGGCGAGGAGGCGAGAACGCCGTGCGGGGTCCCGCTCCCCGGTTCGGGAGCGGGACCCCGCACGGTTCTCGGTCAGGACGGGTCGAGCCGGATGGAGTTGTACGGGGTCAGGTCGATGTCGCGGTAGGTGTACTCGCCGATCTTGCTGGTGCAGTCGGTTCCGTTGCTGTTGACGCACAGCCGGGCCGTGGCGCCTCCGTACTGATTGTTGAACACCCGGTGGAAGTCGTACTCGTTGTACAGGGGGTGCACACCGTAGGTGTAGTACGTGTGCTCCGGGTCGCTGTTGTTCCAGCTGTCGTCCGGGTAGATGCAGACGTACCCGGTCGTGCATCCCGCGTAGTCCTGGGCGGAGACGGGTGCGGCCTGAGCGGTGGACGAGGTGACGAGGCCGACCCCGAGCAGCGAGGTGACCGCCGCGAGAGAGACGCCGATTCTGTGCGGACGACGCATGATTCCTCCTGAGACGGATAGGCGCGAACGTGCTTTCCACCAGGAGGTTCGCACGGGACGCCGAGGGGCGTCAGGCGCTCGACGATGAGGAAATACAGCGCACTTGATAAACTCTTCTCCATCATCGCAGGCACACCGACAGAAAGGCTCGCCGGTTCACGCATGACGGATTTACCGGAACCGAGCATTCACCAACTACGGTTGTTTCGGACGCTGAGCGAAGAGCTTCATTTCGGCCGGGCCGCGGCGCGGTTGTTCATGACGCAGTCCGCCTTGAGCCAGCAGATCCGCCACCTCGAGAAACGTCTCGGGGTGGCTCTTTTCGAGCGTTCCAGTCGGGCGGTGAACCTCACCGCGGCGGGGCGGGCGCTCCTGCCCGACGTCGAGGCGGCCCTCACGGCGATGGCGCGGGTGCGCCGGACCGCGGACGCGCGGGGGCGTCACCTCCGCGGCCGGCTGAGGGTCGGCACCATCGGCGCGGAGGCGGCGATGCCGCACACGCGTCCCGTTCTGCGGGCACTGCACCGCCGCCATCCCCACCTGGAGACACAGATCCTCGGTCTGAACTTCACCGACCAACTGGAGGCTCTGCACCGGCAGGAGGCCGATGTCGCCTTTCTGCGTCCGCCGGTGCCGGACGGCATCGAGGTCCATCACCTGGCGACCGAACCGCGGGTGGCCTGCCTACCCGGCGACGACCCCCTGGCCGCCCTCCCCCGCCTCCCCCTGAAGGCGCTCAGGGCCTACCCGGTGGTGGACGTACCGCCACGGGTCTCGCGGGTGTGGTGGGACTTCTGGGCCGTGGATCCGCGTCCGGACGGCAGTGGCGTGCGGTACGGCCCGGTGGCCGCGGACATGGAGGCCCTGCTGCACACGGTGGCGCAGGGAGAGGCCATGGCGTTCCTGCCCGCCGCGGCCCGTGAGTTCTTCCAGCGTCCGGGAGTGGCGTACGTGGACGTCGAGGGGCTTCCTCCGTGCACCTCGGCCCTCGCGTGGGCGGCCCGACACCGCGACGATCCCCTCGTCGCGGCGGTGCGGCAGGCGGCACGGTCGCTGCCGCACACGGGCGCGCGGCGGTGCGGGGGGCCTCAGGCGTTCCAGCCGACGGAGGAGACGTAGGCATAGGCGTCGTACTCGCTGCCGAGCTCGTGAATGACCTCGTCCCAGACGGCGTCGAGGGTGGCCGTGTCCTCGATCAGCCAGGCGTCGACGGCGGCGTTCCACAGCCGGGGCCGGACGGTGATCCGGCGCGGCTGGACGTCCCGGCGGTGCCGCAGGGCGACCTCCCTCTGATCGACCGGGTCGATCTCGACGCGGGTGCCGCCCCGGGAGGCCAGGCGGCGTTTGAGGTCGGGGGCGACGTTGTGGCGGCGCAGGTCCCAGTAGGCGGCGTCGAGACGCAGCCGGTTGGCGGCGTTGGGGAGGCGCTCCTCGGCGAGCCAGGCGAACAGGGTACGGGCGGTGACGGCGATGCCGGCCCGCTCCATCGCCGCGTAGCCGGGCGCCGAGGCGGTCAGGTAGCGCAGGCGGGCCGCGACACCCCGCTCGCTGTCGGGGGGCGAACTGACGCCGGTGACCATGCGCTCGATTCCGGCGGCCAGGGCGTCGGAGCCCGGCACGCCGCGGGCCCGGTAGTGCCCGAAGTCCCTCCAGCGCCCGGCCATCAGGCCGTCCGGGTGACGGTGTAGCGGACCGGGCGGCCCTCGCGGTCGGTCTTGACCTTCATCTGGCTCAGGCCCCGGCCTTCGGACCACACCTGCCGCCAGTCGCCGGCGACGTGGAGTTCGTCCGTGCCGAGGGCGGAGACGACGGTGAGGCCGGCCTGGTGGGCCTTGAAGGCGCGGGACCAGAGGTTGGCGAAGGCCTGGGAGCGGATGAGGTGCACCCAGTCCGGGCGGGCGATCTCGCGGTTGTGGGAGGACTCCCCCAGCGTGGAGACGAACTTGGAGTACATGGCCTTCACGTAGGTGTTCGTCACGTCGTCACCGGCCGCGATCGCCTCCTCGCGGACGGCGGCGAGGAGCTGGCGCAGGGAGTCGAGGAACGTCTCCGTCGCGGAGCTGGTCCACGACTCGTGGATCAGCGGTTCCTCGACGAGACGGTGCTTGGGCCCGGCCAGGCGCAGCAGGAGCCGGAGCGTGGCGTCGGTGACCCACAGGGGGCCGGGCTCCTCGCGGTCGCCGAGCGGGCTGGGCAGGTCCCGGTGGTGCCAGGGCGGTGGGGTGATCAGATGGACGCCGGAGCGTCTGCGGTCGTGGACCGGGTCCGTGGAGTGCTCCAGCTTCCCGATCGGAAGCCAGACCTTCATCGCCGACAGGTAGGCGGCGTTGACGTCGAGTGCGGTGACGGGGAGTTCGCCGTCGGGATGGCGCCGGTAGGCGGGGTGCCGCCAGGAGGGGCGTCCCTCCCAGACGAGGTCCGGGTCGTTCCTGGCGGGTTTACGGAGAATGTCCGGCAGGGCCGGGTAGGCGGTGTGGTCGTACCGCGCCTGGGCCCGGGTGCGGGCGAAGACGGCCATCACGTCCGGGATGGCGCGTTTGACCAGCGCGGCGGTGGCCGCGTCGGCGTCCCCGCCGGCCCGCTGCAACTCCTGTTCGACGGTGGTGGTGAGGTGCTCACTCAGCTCGGCGCGGAGCTCGTCGGCCGAGCCGGTCCGCCGCCGGGCGCGGTGGCGGGCGTGCCCGGCGCGGGCGGCCCGGGCCGGCGGGCTCTCGGCAGGCAGAGGCGATCCGTCGGCGCCCCTGCCTGCGGACGTCCGGCTGTCGGCGGAGGGCTGCCCCGGGGCAGCCGGGGCAGCCGTGGGTGAAGCGGCGGGCGTCGCCGGCCGGGCCGGGTGGAGCCGGGAGAGGCCGTCGAGCAGGCGGAGGTACTTCCCCCGGGACTGCGGGGAGGGGGTCGAGCCGTCCTCCCAGTTGGCGACCGTCTGCCGGCCGACGCCCACGGCGGAGGCGACTTGGTCCAGCGACAGCCCCGCTGCCAGGCGCAGCCGTCTGCGTTCGCCCGGGTCGGCGAAGCGCGCGGCGAGTTCGGCCTCCGCCAGCAAGGCGGCGACCCCGTCAAGCCCCTCGGTTCCAGCCATGGACCCACACTAGCGCCTGGTGGGCCCACAGGTGGACATCATAGCGACGTCAACTCGCCTGGTTCTGGCAGATGTGCCGGCCCCTCGGGCGGGCGGGGCCGGCCGTCGGAACCGACGACCGGCCCACGGCGACCTCTCAGCGGCCTCTCACCGGCCCTGGAGGCGGCGGACGTTGTCGCCGAAGGTCCAGTTCCGGGAGCCGTCCCAGTTGACGGACCAGGTCATCAGGCCCTTGAGGGCGCCGCCGTAGTGATTCCAGGCCTG
The DNA here is from genome assembly GCF_037911585.1 of Streptomyces sp. GSL17-111. Lineage (NCBI taxonomy): Bacteria > Bacillati > Actinomycetota > Actinomycetes > Kitasatosporales > Streptomycetaceae > Streptomyces > Streptomyces sp. GSL17-111. The sequence goes on along the minus strand of NZ_JBAJNS010000001.1, from coordinate 5,734,379 downwards.
CGAGACCAGGTGCGGGGACATGTGGCCGCCGCCGGCGCCGGGTTGTGCGGGCAGGCCGGGCACCTGCTTGGCGTACGGGACGGTGATCGTGGTGCCCTGGATCGTCAGCCCGTCGTTGAGGCAGTCGGTCTGGGCCGTGAAGCCCCGGACGGTCCCGGCCGCGTAGGAGTCACCGGAGCAGCCGTACATGCTGCCGTTGTAGTACTGCATGTTCAGCCACCACAGGCGGCCGTTGTCCGCGTATTTCTTGATGATGGGCAGGTACGCGCCCCAGATCGAGCCGTACACGACGCTGCCTCCGGTGACGTAGGCCGTCTCGGGGGCCATCGTCAGGCCGAAGCCGGACGGCATGCGCGCGAGCACGCCGTCGATGATGTGGACGAGGTTGGCCTGGGAGGGCGAGAGCCGGTTGATGTCGCCGGTGCCGACCAGGCCCGTTTCGATGTCGATGTCGATGCCGTCGAAGTTGTACGTCGTCAGAATCGGCACGATGGTCTCGATGAACCGGTCGGCCACCGCGCGCGAGCTGAGGTCGATGCCGGCCGTCGCGCCGCCGATGGACATGAGGAGGGTGAGGCAGTCGGCCTTGGCCTCGCACATCTCGGCCGGGGTGGGCACCTTGACCGTGCGGTCCATGCCGTCCTCCCACAGCACGGTTCCGTCGGAGAGGATGACCGGGAACGCCGCGTTGACGACGTTGTAGCCGTGCTGCCGGATGCGGGGGTCGGTGATCGGTGTCCAGCCGAAGGGCGGGTGCACGCCGTTCGCGGCGCCGTCCCAGTTCTCCCAGTAGCCCTGGAGTACCTTCCCGGCGGGCTTGGACCGCAACGCGCAGGTCTCGACCGCCCGGGACTCGGCGCCGGGGGCGTCCGGTGACGCGGCGGTGAGCAGCGGTACCACGCAGGCGGCGGCGAGCGTGGCGCCGAGCAGTCGGGTACGACGACTCAGATCCGTGAGCATTCCGTGCCTCCTTGAGCGAGTGGGGGGTGGAGCCGGGGCGCCGGGCCGCCGGAAGTGGAGGGGCGGCCCGGGGCCGGCCGGTGGCGGGCGGGGCGGAGGTGCGGACCTGCGACCGGCGGGTCCGCACCCCGCTCCGGCGCGGCCTCGGGGGCCCGCGCCGGCCTCCGCCCGGCTACGGCAGTCCGCTGTGCAGGGCGTTCATCAGGCTGCTGTCCGGGGTGTCACCGGACATCTCCCAGATCATGGCGCCCAGCAGGCCCTCGGACCTGACGTACTCCGCCTTCTTGCCGATGGACCAGGGGTCGTCGAAGGACCACCACTGTCCGTTCGGGCCGGTGTAGCCGTAGGTGGACACCGACTCGGTGTCGTGGTGGACCGTCATGTTCGGCACCATGGTGAGCAGGTTGTCGTAGCCTCGGGTGCCGGCCTCCTCCTGGAACTGGCCGGGCGCGGCGCCGTTCGCCGTCTGGTACTCGCCGTTCGCCCCGCCCGCCGTCACCTGCTGCCAGCCCCGACCGTAGAACGGGAAGCCGATGGTCAGCTTGCGTGGGCTGACGCCCGCGTCGAGGTAGTGCCGCACGGACCCGTCGATGCTGAAGTCGGGGTCGTACGGGGAATCGGGGTCGGGGTAGAGGTTGCCCTGGTGGCCGGTGCGGTCCGGCTCCCAGGAGTTGTCGCTGCCCGCGCCGTGGAAGTCGTATCCCTGGACGTTGGCGAAGTCCAGGTGGTCGAAGATCTTGGTCAGGTCCCAGCCCGCGTCGATCTTCACGGGATCGGCGGGGGTGAAGGCGGTCAGCAGCTTGTGGTCGCCGCCGAGAGCGTCGAGCTGCCGGCGGAACTCGGCGATCAGTGCCGTGTTGTTGTCCTTGTCCTGCGGGCTCCAGTGGTTCCCGGGGTGTCCGTCGGGGGAACCGGGCCACTCCCAGTCGAGGTCGATGCCGTCGAAGATCCCGGCGGCGACGCCCTCGCCCCCGGCGCCGTTGTACTCGGGCAGGTCGCCCTTGATGTACATGTCGATGCAGGACTTCACGAACTTCTTCCGCGACGCCTCCGTGGCGGCGGCGTCGGAGAAGTACTTGGAGTAGGTCCAGCCGCCCAGCGAGATGAGGATCTTCAGGTGCGGGTGCTTGGCCTTGAGCTTCTTGAGCTGGTTGAAGTTGCCGCGCAGCTTGCCCCAGCCGTCGTCGGCGACGCCGTCCACGGACTGGTGGGCCGGGAAGGCGCGGCCGTAGTCGGCCTCGGCGTCGCCCGCGCCGTCCCCCTGGTCGGGGTCCTGCGGGTCGGGCGTGGTGCCCTTGGTGACGCCGTTCAGGCAGGTGAGGTTCTCAGGGTCGATGTTGGCGAAGGCGTAGTTGATCACGTCCAGCTTGGCCGCCGCCCCGGAGGTGTCGAGGTTCTTCACGAAGTACTGGCGGCCGTAGATGCCCCACTGCACGAAGTAGCCGACCTTCGCGTAGCCGCCCGCACCGACGGCCTCGTCCGTGGTGACGGTCACCGTGTTGCTGGCCGGCGAGGCGTTGTCGGCGGCGTCGCGTGCCGTGACGGTGAAGTCGTAGGCGGTCGCGGGGGCCAGCCCGGTCAGCGTGGTGGTGAGGGTGTCGGCGGGCAGGCTCTCGGCCAGGGCACCGTCCCGGTACACGTCGTAGGCCGCCACGCGCTGGTCGTCCGTGGCCGCGTCCCAGCGCAGTTCCACGGTGCTGGAGGTGACGTCGCCCGCCCGCAGCCGGCTCGGTGCCGTCGGCGGTACCGGGTCGGTGGCCGGGTCGACGGTGGTCGCGGTCACCGGGGCGCTGGGCGGGCCGGTGTTGCCCCGGTTGTCCTTGGCCCGCACGGTGAACGCGTACGCGGTGGCGGGCCGCAGGTCTCGCACGGTCGCCTCGGTCGTGGCGCTGGCGGCCACCACTTCCTCACCGTGCAGCACCTCGTAGGAGGCGACGGGGAAGTCGCCCCGCGCGGCCGGTGTCCACGCCAGGCTGACCGTGCGGGCGGTGGCGTCCGTCGCGCGCACGTCCGTGGGCGCCTCGGGGGGCACGGCCGGGGTGCCGTCGCACTTCTCCCCGTTCAGCAGGCACCCGGTGGGCTCGGTGATCGGGCCGCTCGCCTGGAACCGGTAGCTGTAGGGCTCGGTGTTGCGGCCGGCGGGAAGATGGGCGATGTAGTAGGCGGGCGTGACGGTGACATGGCGACCGTCGACCTCGGCGGTTCCGTGCGTGTGGCCGGTCAGGGTCACGCCTTCGGGGAGGTCGAACTCCAGTGACCAGTTCTGCACGGCCGCCTGCGAGCCGTTGGTCACGATGAACGTGCCCGTCCAGGACGAGCCGCTGCCGCTGCTGACGAAGGCGGCGGTCAACCCTTGCTCGGCGTGCGCCGTGCCCGTCAGGCCGGGCAGGCCGGTCAGCCCGGCCAGGGCCAGCAGCAGGACGGCGAGCACGGCGACGCGCCGACGGCGCGGTGGCGCGGGGGGCCTGGAGTCGGGAACGTGGGGGGTATGGCGTCGGGACACGGCACTCCTCGGCAGGGGAAGTGGGGCGTCCGCCCGTGGGGGGTGGGCTCCGGAGGTCGGTCGGGGTCCGCGTGACCGCCGCGGCGGTGGCGTGAACGTGTCCTGGGCTCCGGTGCGTTCGGACGCGTGCTGCGCTGTGCGGTACAGACCTTTAGGCAAGCGGATATCACGTACATGTCAACCAAGGGACTCACGGCTTGGACTAGACCAATGCGGGGTCGCATCCGCACGCGCCACGCTCGGAGCATCCGTCGAAGACTGGACCACTCACCGGAGATTTTGCCTTCCCTTGACCCGGTGCTCGCCGGGTCCGGCAGTGGCCACCACGGCATGCTGATACGGCCCGCCCCGTCCGGCCTTCGCGCGGACATCACCCTTTCGGGGGCCAATTCGGCGGTTCCCGGTGTCCGCCGCGACCGATCCGTGTGCTGTTGAGTCGCACGGGCCCGGACGGGCATCGCGCGCCGCCGGGACGGGAGTCCGGCCGGGCACCGCACCCGAGGGGACGGACCTGACGCCCCGTCTCGTCAGCTGCCCACGGTGCGCACAGGCAAGGTGACCGAGCCCCACCATCCGAGGAGGACCCCCATGTCGTCACCCTACGGCCCCGAACACGCCCCCGCCGGCGACGTGGGAGCGGCACTGCTGATGATCGACTCGCGGCTCCGGAGCGTGCACGCGGGCAGGACCGAGGCCGACCCCGAAATGGAGGCGCTGGTCGACCAGTTCACGGCCTCCCTGGGCCCCGGGGGCGCCGACGACCTGCTCGACGGCGCCTGCACGCTCATCTACATGTTCATGACCTGGCTACGCAAGGCGCACGAGGACCACGGCAAGGACGTGATCGAGTACGTGGTCCCCAACCTGGTGGCCACGATGCGGATGATGCCCAGAAGCGTCCGCCCGGAGGCCGTCCCCACCATGGCCGGTCTCGTCATCGCGGCGGGCACGGGCCTTAGCCCCAATCTGTGGCGGAAGCAGTACGGGGACTGGACCGAGGCGGAGCTGACGCCCCTGGAAGCGACCGCCTTCCTGCTCGCCGAGCACATCAATCGCATCACCGAGGACGCCGACTTCGCCACGCGCATGATCACCGAAGCGCTGACGAGCACGGACGAGGCCTGACCGGGCACACGTCCTCGCCGGGCCCAGGGCTTCGGCGTCCGTCCGGCCTCCGACACACACCCCGCTGACCCATCGGCGGCAACCGTCCGCGTGCCGCGTGCCCTCGCCGTCCGGTCAGCCGTTGACCAAGGCGAACGTGACGGCGCGGGTGTGCGGGTGTGAGGTGGGCGATGGCGGCGGGCTACGGGCTGCTGGTGGCGGGCGCGGGATCGCACGGCGGGGCGACGGCCCTGGCGGGCGTGCCGCCGGCGGCGCTGCTGGGCAGGTCCTCGGGACGCGTCGTGCAGTTCGACGCACCGCTGTGTCCCTCGACGGTGGGGGCGGCGCTGCGGAGGGCGGCCACCTGCCCCGGACTCCTGCTGGTGGGTGTTGCGGGGCTGCTGCGCCTGGACGGACCCGGCGGCGAGCCGTACGTCGCGCTCGGCGGCGCGGCGGGAGCCGCCGGGGACCGGGGGCTCCCGTGGGCGTGGCTGGCCGCCGCCTCCGCGTCGCGCCCCTGCGGCTCCACCACCGTCGTCGTGGACCTGGCCGCCGCCGAGGACGGCGTCGAGGCGGCGCTGGAACGGGACGGCGGACGGCTCGACGTGCCGGGCGCGGCTGTGCTGGGGGTGGTGTGCGGGCCGCGCCGGACGGCCTCGGTGGGTGGGTACAGCGTGGCGCTGGCCGCGATCCTGCGCCGTGACGGCGGCCCGGTGGCCACCGGGGCGCACGACGCGGCGGTGGCCCGCGCCGGACTGGCGGACCGGCGGGGTGTGCGGGTGGTGCGGTCACCGCCCGTCGCCGCGAGGGCGGGGCGCTCGGCACCGCGTCCCGGGGCCGGCGCCCGGGTGCCGCCGCTGCCGTCGTCGGGAAATCCGGGGGGCGCCGTCGTCGGCGCACTCGCGGGTCCGTCGTCCGCCGCGCGGCCAGCGGTGCGACGGACGCCCGCGCAGGCCTCGTCCGCGACGCCACCGCACGCGGAGGCGCATCGCGCCCTGTACACCGAACTGGCGGCGGGCCGGTACAGCGCGGCGGTGGCCATGGCGTCCGCGAAGGAGCGGGCGGCCCTGCGGACGGGCGGCGCGCACAGCGCGGAGGCCCTGCACTGGCTGGAGGTACGGGCGGACCTGGCACGGCTGGCCGGACGGTGGGCGGATGCCGCCCGGGGGTGGCTGACGTCGGCGGAACGGCGGCTGCAGGCCGGGGCCGGGCCGGCGGACCCCGCCGTGCGGGACGCGGTGGACCGGGCCCACCACTGCTGGCACCGGTGCGGCGAGGACGGCCAGGACGGCGAGAGGGGCGAGAACGGCGAAAACGACGAGAACGACGCCTACGTCGAGTTGGGCCAGGCGCTCGCCGAGGCCCGGCGCCGGGTGCCGGGACCGCGCGGAGCGGCGGCCGACATCCGCCGCCGCCTGGCCGACGCCGTCAACCGGTAGACGTCGCGGAGCGGCCGCTTGGCGTGAAGAGGCCGATTGTCAGTGGCGGGTGAGACGGTCGCACCATCGATCGCGAAGTCGGGGAGGCCGTCGTGTCCGGGAAGCAAAACTACATCAACCACGTCGCTCTGGTGCTGGACGCCAGTTCGTCCATGTCCCACCTCAGCCGCACAGTCGTCGACGTCGCCGATCAGCAGATCGCCTACCTCGCCCGCAGGTCGCGGGAGTTGGACCAGGAGACCCGGGTCACGGTCTACGTCTTCGCCGACGACGTGCACTGCGTCATCTACGACAAGGACGTCCTGCGGATGCCGTCGCTGGAGCGGCTGTACCAAGTCGGCGGCATGACGGCCCTGCTGGCGGCCGCGCTGAAGTCGCAGCGGGAGCTGGCGCAGACGGCACAACTGTACGGCGACCACAGCTTCCTGACGTTCGTGCTGACCGACGGACAGGAGAACGCGAGTCACCGCTGCGCCGACGCCCCCGGAGGGAGCCCGCGGGAGATGGTCGAGGCCGTGTCCCGGATGATCGCGACGCAGGAGGACAACTGGACACTGGCCGTCCTCGTGCCGGACCAGAGGGGCAGGCACGAGGCCATGCAGTGCGGCTTCCCCCACGACAACATCGCCATCTGGGACGCGACGAGCACGCAGGGCCTGGAGGAGGCCGGGCAGGTCATCCGGCAGGCCACGGACAAGTTCATGGAGGGACGCGCCCAGGGGATCCGGGGCTCGCGTGCGGTGTTCTCCGTGGGGGCGGAAGCGGTGAACAAGGACACCATCGAGGCGGCCGGCCTCACGCCGGTGGATCCGTCGGAGTACGCGTTGGTACCCGTGGCCCGTCCTGCGGCGATCCGCGAGTGGGTGGTCGAGTGCGGGCACACCTACCGTACCGGCGGCGCGTTCTACCAGCTCAGCAAGTCCGAGAAGATCCAGGCGCGGAAGCGGATCGCCGTGCTGGAGAAGGGGACGGACCGGGTCTACACCGGGCCCGAGGCGCGCGCCCTGCTCGGACTGCCGGACGTGGAGGTCCGGGTCAAGCCGGACCACAACGAGGACTTCACGATCTTCGTGCAGAGCACGAGCGTGAACCGGAAGCTCGTTCCGAACACGCGACTCCTGCTGATGGGCTGATGCCCGTGGTTCCGGCGGAGTGCGGCCGGGTCGCCGCCCCGCCGGAACCACACGGCCACCCGCGTTCGTCCTGGACAGGACGAGGTCGAGCGGACGGGGTTCCACGTGGGGCGGGCGGAAAGCGGTGTCGGGTCGAGGGTGAGGGCGGCGGTCACACATGTGCGCCGCCGGACGGGTCCCGGGGGTGCGGGCCGCTCGGCGTGGACGAGGGGCCGGGTGACCGCCGCCCTCGCGGTGCTCACGGCCGCCCTGCTGGTGTTCCACGGGCTGGTGCCCAACTCCCCCGGCGGGCTGGGGAGCCTGCTGGAGTCGTTCCTGGCGTGGCTCGGCGCGGTGGTCACGGTCCTGTTCGGCGTGGCGCTGCTGCGGCGTTCTGCCGTCGCCGTGGTGGCGCTGCTGCTGTCGACGGCGGCCTGGACGTGGTCGTTCGGCGGGCTGCTCCTCCCGGGAGGCGAGCAGCGTGCGGGCGACCTGCTCGTGGTGCAGCACAACGTCAGCGACGAGAACTCCGACCCCGTGGGCACGGCCCGCGCCCTGGTCGAGGCGGAGCCCGACCTCATCGGGCTGCAGGAACTGCTGCCGCAGGCGCTGCCCGCCTACGAGGAGGAGTTGGCCGCCGCCTACCCGTACCACGCGGTGCGGGGCACGGTCGGGCTGTGGTCGAGGCACCCGCTGGCCGAGGCCCGGGCGGTGGACATCAAGCCGCCCGGGATCACCGAGCCGTGGAGTCGCGGGCTGCGGGCCGTGGCCGAAGCGCCCGGTGGGGAGGTCGCGGTGTACGTGGCGCACCTGCCGTCGGTCCGGCTCGGGGCGAGCGGCTTCCGCTCCTCCCGGCGCGACGAGAGCGCGGAGTTGCTGGGCAGGGCGGTGGGGGCCGAACCGGTGGGACCTGTGGTCCTGCTGGGCGACCTCAACGGCACGGTCGACGACCGCGCGCTGGCGCCGCTGACCTCGCGGCTGAACGTGCCCGAGCGCGGCTTCGCGCCCAGCTTCCCGACGGCGTTCCCGGTGGCCCGGATCGACCAGGTCATGGCCCGCTCGGCGACGGTCGTCCACGTGCGCACTCTGCCCGCGACCGGGAGCGACCACCTGCCGGTGGCCGCGAGGATCAGCCGCGCCTGACGTGCCGTCGGTCACCTGCCCTCGGCGACGTACCGGCCGGCACGGGCACGGGCGTAGGCCACGGCCGGGGAGCAGGCCAGTTCCCTGGCCACCCGGGCGAGCCACGCGGCCTCCGCGTCGAGGGAGTCGCGCACGACGTCCGTCCGCTGCGCGGGCGGAGCGCCGATGACCTCCTCGGTCGGCGTGTCGGTGCCGCGTCCGCACCGTCGGGCCCCGGCGCATTCGAGGGCGACGGCGATGGCGGCGGCCTCGACGGCGGCCGCCCGGCGTGGTGCGGGCACGGGGTGGCGGTCGAGCGCCTCGGCGGTCCAGCGGGCCGTCCGGGGGTGGAGGTACGGGCGCAGCGCCAGGTAGCCGTCCCTGATCTCGATGACCCGGCGGTAGCGGGCGAACATCACGCCCCGTCCGGGACCCGCGAGGACGGCGCTCTCCGGCAGCACGGTCCGCAGCGCCGACCACAGCGGACGGAGCATCAGGTGATCCTGGTAGGCACGCAGCCACCGGGCCGGGCGCGCGGTCAGCGGCCGCCAGCTGGCGGCTGTGGCGCCGAGGCCGCCGAGCAGCAGGCAGGTGCTGCTGAGCCAGACGGCCACCGGGTCCTGACCGGCGCTCTGCTGTCCTCGGGCGAGCATGCCGGCGACCGAGGTGAAGCCCCATCCGGCCCACAGCAGCCCGACCAGGCCACCGGCGAGGATCAGGCGCAGTCCGGTACGCAGCGCTCCCGGCCCCAGGCCGCGTGCGTGGCGGTGGACGACGAGCACGAAGACGCACAGGCACCACAGGCTGTACAGCGTGAAGACGGTGTCGAACGCGGCCACCGCGATCCGTCCGGAGCCCTGGGCGCTCACCTGCTCCCCCGTGGACCGCGCCCGGCCGAGGAGGAAGGTGAGCGTGCACAGGACCAGCGCGGCCGCTGTCAGGCGGAGGTGCCAGCGGTGGGTGCGGTGCCGGGTCCAGGAGGGGGTCGGGCCGGGGAGTTTCAGCTCGAACACGGTGCGGACCAGGAAGAAGAGTGCCACCATCTCCAGTTCGCGGCCCGCGAGATAGCCGAGGACGCCGGGCCGGGACCAGGGCTCGGGGAGCTGGGCGAGTGCCATCCGCGTGGGCGGTGCGAGCAGCGCCGTGGCCGCGCCCATGGCGAGGGCGAAGAGGCACAGGGCCCGTGCGGCGGCGGGCGAGGGGGACGTCCGGTACCGCCGGAACTCGTACGCGCCCACCGCGAGGGCGAGGGCCGTGGGCAGGTAGGCCAGGGCGTTGGTCACCCGGTCGGCCGCTCAGCCGCCGTGCTGCGGTCCGGCGACGGCGCCCACCAGCGGCGCCGCGGCGCACCCCCCGGACGCGGGGGGCGGTAGTGCGGCGTCGTTGCGCAGCGCACGGTGGCGCACGAGGGAGGCCAGCAGTTCGGCCTCGCGTTCGAACGGTTCGGGGTAGGCGGTGCGCCCCAGGACGCGGCGTACGAGGTGCGGGGACAGGTGGCTGATCAGGGTGCGGGGCAGCGGCGTGTCGTGGACGGAGGCCCGGTCGTGTCCGAGGAGCAGGTGGGCGGCCTCGTGGAGCAGGATGTGCTCGCGGTGCAGGGCGGTGGTGTGCCGGGTGTACATGATGTAGTCGGCGCGGTCCGTGGTGACGAGCAGTCCGCACGGGCCCGTGTGCGGCAGTTCGACGGGCAGGATGGTCAGGGGCCGGCCGCGCCGTTCGGCCAGGTACCCGAGGAACCGTGCGGCGTCGAACGGGGCGGGAAGGGTGAGTGCGTCCGCGATCCGGCCGGCTCGTCGCCACATCCGTCTGTCCTGCCGAGCGACGAGCACGGCATGCTCCTCTCGGTGCGGGACCGGGCGCCGTGTCGGGGGGTGCGGTCCGGAGGCCAGGGGGAGGTCGGTGTCACGGCACGGCCGCCGGGCGAAAGGTGTCGTGTCGGACGAGGCGAGGGTATCGGCCGGTCCGGCGGCTGGCGAGGGCGTCGACGGCGCGGTGGGGCGGACCCGTCGGGTTTCGGCCACGCAGGTGACCTTTCCGGGCGCCATGAGCGGTGACGTGCCGCCCCGCTGTCTCGGGAGCGCGGTCGGCTCAGCCCGCGGGAGTGGCCGCCGCGGTCTCCGGTGCCTCGGGAGGCCGGGCGGAGCGCATCCGCCGCGCGGCCCGGACGGCCGGGGGAATGGCGACGGCGACGGCCCCCAGCCGGAGGAGGTTCAGGGCCCACAAGGCCGCGTGGACGCCGATCCACTGCCCCAGCAGACCGCCGGCCAGAGCGCCCAGGACGTTGGCCCCCGCGACGAAGACCTGTACGGCCGCCATGGCGCGCCCGAGTTCGGCCTCGGGCACGTCGGCGGTGAGCACCGAGCCCAGGCCGACGTTGGCGATCGCTCCGAAGAAGACGGGCAGCGAGATGCCGAGTGCGGCGATGGAGGCCGCCAGGGGAAGGGGGCCGACGGCCATGGGGAGCAGGAGGGCGCAGCAGGCGGCCAGGGCGAAGCTGAGGGCGGTCACCCGGCGGGCGTCGCTGTCGGGGCGCAGCACGCGGCCGGCGACGAAGGATCCGGCCATCCCCGTGACCCCCGACAGGGCGAACACCAGGCCGTAGGCGGAGTCGGGCAGCCCCACGTCGCGCAGCAGGAAGATGCCGGTGAGCGCGGTGACACCGGAGAGGCAGACGGCGGAGGAGAGCAGGAAGGTGAGGAGCGAGCGGTGGTAGGTGTGGCCGAAGAAGAACCGCAGCCCGGCCGTCGACCCCCGGGAGCGGTCGCCGGGCTTCCTCCGGCCGGCCGAGGAGCGGTCGGGGGTGCGCATGGCCAGGAGCGCGGCGGCGCTGAGGAGGTAGCTGGCGGCGTCGACGGCCAGCGCCGTCGCCCCGCCGAAGAGGGCCACGGCCGGTCCGGCCAGCGAGCGGCCGACGAGCGACGCGCCGAACTGCCCGGCCTGCAGGCGGGCCCGCGCCGGTCCGACGCCGTCCTTGCTGACCAGCTCGCGCAGGTGCACGAAGTAGAGGGCCCCGGCCATGCTGCCCAAAGTGGCCCGCACGGCGCTGAGGCAGGCGAGCCAGACGAGGGTGACGGAGCCGGCGGCCAGCCCCAGGGCGACGGTGCCCACGGCGAGGGCGGAGGCGGCGTCGAGCGCCACGAGCGTTCTGCGGGGGCGGGTGACGCGGTCGGCGAGGGCGCCCAGGGGCAGCCCGAGCAGGAGCACGGGCAGCATGCCCGCCGCGCTGAGAAGCCCGGCCTCGGCGGCCGTGGCGTCCAGCTGGACGACGGCGATGAGGGGGAAGGCGATGGCGGTGAAGAACGAGCCGAAGGCGGAGGTGGTCTGCCCCCACCAGTACAGGGTGAGATCGTGTCGCACGGTCGTCCTCCGGGGTGCTCAGGCCGGCGTGAGCGCGGAGGTGGCGGCCAGGGCGTCGACGGTGAGGAGGGCGTCGGGCCGCGGGGCGAGCAGTTGGGAAAGGAACAGCAGCACGCCGGCGGAACCGCTGTACAGGTCGGCGCTGTAGCGCAGTGACTGGTCGCCCAGGATCCGGACGCCGGTTTCATGCGGTATGGCGTACTTGAACAGTCCGCGGGCCGCCCGCACGGCGGCGGCGCGGGACACCGGATCGCCGGTGACGCGGGCGTGGTCGGCCAGGACGAGGCCGTAGCCGGACAGGCCCTGGTAGAGACCGGGCATGACCGTGGTCAGCAGGTGCAGGGGCGCGAGCAGCCTGGGCAGCGCGTCGGTGAGGCGCTCGTCGTCCACCAGGCCCAGGTAGCGGTCGAGGGTGTGAGCGAGGCCGGCGGAGCCGGAGAACAGGTAGGCCACGACGCGGCTGTCGGCCGCCGAGATGGGGAAGGTCAGGTCGGGGGCGCCCGGGTCGGTGGCCCGGTCGAGCTCGGCGTGCAGCAGCCGGACGCCTCGGGTGAGGTGCGCGGTGTCGCCGGTGACGGCGGCGAGTTGCTGGAGCAGCAGGGCGACGCCGCAGCGGCCGTGCAGCAGCCCGGTGGCGTCGTCGGGTCCGAGCCGTTCGGCCAGCCCCCCGTCGTCGGGCGGCAGGGCGTGGACGAGCGCGAGGGCCCGGTCGACGTGGTGGGGGTCGCGGGTGTGGCCGTACAGCGCCAGGTGGGCCAGCGCGAGGCCGGCCGAACCGCCGTACAGGGTGGCGCAGTCGGCGGTGAGCGGGTGCCGGTCGGCGGCGGCCAGCAGGTCGGTCGCCTCGGTGAGCATCCCGTGGTCGGCCAGGACCCGGGCGATGCCGGCCGTGCCGACGTAGAGCCCGGGGGCGAGTGCGTCGGCGGCGCCGAGCGCGTCCTCGCGCAGCCGGTGCAGGACGCCCTCGGGCAGGGTCCTGCCCGCGTGGCTCAGCGCGTGGACGACGCCCGCCGTGCCGTAGGCGACGCACAGGGTGTTGGTCTGGTACCCCTCCATGATGGTGGGGAAGACCCGTCCCGGGTGTCCGGGGTCGGCCATGGCGAGCAGCGCGTCACCGATGCCGTCGCGCAGGGCGGTCAGGTGGGTGAGGGGGTCGGCGGCGACCTCCTCGGGGCCGGGCAGGGGCGATCGGCCCTCCGGACGGTGGTAGCGGGTGACGCGGTCCCACAGTGTTCGGGGGACGGGCGCCCGCTGCGTCAGTTCCGCGTGCTGGTGGGTCAGGGCGTCGGGATTGCGCCGGGCGACCTGCTGCAGGGGGCCGAGGAGCAGGTGGGTCAGCGCGCAGAGGCCGTAGGTGTCGTACACGGCCGGGTCGTCGCCGCGCAGGGCGGGGGGCGGGCTGTAGCCGGGGGTTCCCAGCGGGGTGAAGGCCGCGCCGAGGGGCCGTGCCGCCTCGAAGTCGACCAGCCGGACGTGGTCGTCACGGTCGATCAGGACGTTGCCCGGGCTGACGTCCACGAAGAGGTATCCGGCGGCGTGCAGGTCCGTCAATGCCTGTTCGATCGCCGCGATGATCCGTTCGCAGCGTTCGTAGTAGGCGAGGATGTCCGCGCGGGTGGCGGTGACGTGCAGGAGGGGGCTCGTGGCGGACATCCAGTGGGACAGGGGACGGCCCTCGATGAGCTCCGTGACCAGGAAGTCGTGTTCCCAGACCCGGAACCGCCGGATGGGCCGGGGGGCCAGTCCGGGGGCGGCGCGGTGGAGACGGCACAGGGTCTCCCACTCGGCGTCCAGCGCCTCGGGCGCCGTGGTCCCGTCGGTGGCCACGCCGCAGTGGGCGCGGGCCTCCTTGAGGAACACCGGCTGCCCGGTGGCCACTTCCCGACCCCGGTAGGTGCCGCCCGCGTTGCTGAACCGGATGGCCTCCTCGAAGGCGAACCCGCCGAAGGTGGGCGGCTCGCCCGTGCGAGCGCTCTCCTCGGGCCGTCGCGTTCGGGCCGGGCGGCGCGGGGCGGCCGGACGGAAGGGGTCGGTCAGGCCGTCCGGGAGCGTGAATCCGAGGGTGCGGCGGTCCTCGACGAGGGCGCCGTGTCCGTCACGGACCAGGTACCGCGTGGTGCCGTCGGGCCGGACGCGGCGGCGGGGGACGAAGGCCCCGTAGCGGTAGTGGACCGTCCGTGAGGTGCCGAACCGGCGGTCGGTGAGGATGTACGGCCCCTCCTCGCCCTCCAGTTCCGCGCTCAGGTGCTCCATGAGCCGCCGGGCCGAGGGCGCGTCGGGCGGGTAGGCGGCGACGAACTTGCCGTTCTGGACGCGGGAGGCCTGCTTGGCGTGCGTCCAGTGGTGGAAGGCGCGGCCCGACAGGTGCTTGAAGTGCACCGCGTGGGCGAAGCACACGCGGGCCACGGCGTCGAGGACGGGGACGAGCCGGTCGGGGCGGGCGGAGACGTGGACCTTCCACCCGTCCTCGGCGCCGTGGCCCCCGGCGCGCCGCCACACCGTCCAGGGGCCTGACGCGGTGCCCTCCCACCCGTCGGGCACCGCTCGGGGCCGCAGGGGCACGCCCGGCTCGGTGCTGCTCTCCAGGGGCGCGTAGAACTCCTGGTCCGCGACGACGTACGCGAAGGGGTTCTTCTTCATGACGTTCCGCCACCTCGTTCGTCGTCGTGGTTCGTCGCCGTGCGGCCGGCCCTCGGGGGCCCTGGACAGGGGGACGGTGGTGTGCCGCGGCCTCGGGCGCCGGTGCGGCACACCACCCCGTACCCGGGTCAGCGGGCGCGACCCAGTGTCAGCAGTCCCCGAGGCTGACGGTGCTGATCAGCGCGTCGTCGGGCGCGTCGGCCGACAGGTCCTGGAGCTCCCTGACGGAGTGGGCCTCGACCTCGGCCTCCTCGCTCTCGACGCCCGGGGTCTCTTCGGGGGTGGGCTCGTTGATCTCCGACATGGCCGGTCTCCTCATCCGCTCGGGGATGGCGGTCACCTGCGGGTTTCCGCCTGTGGCTCGACGTTAGGTCGAGCCTGTTCGGCGACGGCTTGGCATCGGTATGGCCTCGGTATCCCGGCCAGGTCCGCGCGGGGAACGGCCGGAGAAGGTGCCGGGCTCCGGTCGTGCGCGGTGCCTGGCGCTCGACCGGTCGGTGACCTACGCTCCTCCAGGCATCAGCTGAAATGAATGACTGGCACCGTCTCGTTGTTGCCGGCAGGGACCCCGGTCCCGCCCAAGGGGGAACGCTCATGGAAGCTCCGCCCGCCCGACCCCCGGTGACCTTGCGGTTCACCGTCCTCGGACCGCTGACCGCCCACTGCGGCGGCACGTCCTTATCCCTCGGCCCGCTCAAGCAGCGCCTGGTTCTGGCCATGCTGCTGTGCCGCCCCAACCGCGCCGTCCCCGTCAGCACGCTCACCGAGGCGGTGTGGGAGGACGCCCCACCCCGCACCGCCCGGAAGAACCTGCAGGTCTACGTGTCCACCCTGCGGGGGATCCTGGCCGACGCGGGCGCGGGGGACCGGCTGACCCACCAGGCCGGCGGATACCACCTGCGGCTCGCTCCGGACGAGGTGGACGTGCTGCGCTTCCACGAGCTGGCCCGGGCCGGGAGGAGCGCGGCGGGCCAGGGGGCCCCGGCCGCCGCCGCACGGCTGCTGCGCCGGGCCCTGGACCTGTGGCAGGGCCCGCCCCTGGCGGAACTGGGCGGTTCACCGGCCGTCGCCGCCGAGGCCGAACGCCTGGAGTCGCGCCGGGTGCAGGTGCACGAGGACTGGGCCGAGGCGGAGCTGGGCCTGGGGAACGCCGGGGACGTCGCCGACGTCACGGCCGAACTGGCCGAAACCCACCCCCTGCGCGAGCGGTTGATCGCCGCCCAGATGAACGCGTTGTACGCCACCGGCCGCCAGACGGAGGCGCTCGCCGTCTACGACGGGCTGCGGCAGCGGCTCGCCGCCGAGCTCGGCCTGGAGCCGAGCCCGCCGCTGTCCGCGCTGTACCGGTCCATGCTGTCCGGCCGCTGCGCCCCGGCCGGCGCGCGGCCGCAGCGCACCGCCCGGTGCCTGCTCCCCGCGGACCTGCCGGACTTCACCGGTCGCGGGCGGCTGGTCGAGGAGCTGACGGACGTCCTGGCCGGCGGCTGGTGCCGGCTGGCCGCGCTGACCGGACCGGTCGGCGTCGGCAAGACGGCGCTCGCCGTGCACGGGGCCCACCGGCTTCACCGGCGCTTCCCCGACGGCAGGCTCCTGGTGCGGATGCGCGGGGACGACGGCGCCGGGCGGCCGGCCAAGGACGTGCTCGCCGAGGCGCTGCGGTTGGCCGGGCTCCCCGAACCCCGCCCCGGGCACCCCGAGGAGGCCGCCGCCCGCTGGCGCGAGTGGCTCGCCCAGCACCGCGTCCTGCTGGTGCTCGACGACGCGGCAGACGAGGGCGCGGTGCGGCCCCTGGTGCCGGACGGCGGTGAGAGCGCCGTCCTGGTGACCGCGCGCTCCCGGCTGGCCGGACTGGCCGGCGCGTACCGCCTCGACGTGCCGCCCTTCACCCGGGGCGAGGCGCTGGAACTCCTCGGCCGCCTCATCGGCCCGGCCCGGGTGTGCGGGGACCCGGCGGCCGCCGACACCATCCTGGCCACGGCCGGACTGCAGCCGCTGGCGGTCCGCGCCGCCGGGCTGAAGCTCGCGGTGCTGCGGCACCTGCCGCTGCGCGAGTTCGCCGCCCGGCTGAGCGCCCCGGGAGCCCTGCTGGACGAACTGGCCGCCGGCGACGTGGACGTGCGGCGCCGGGTGGCCGAGAGCTGGCGCGACCTGTCGGAGGCCAACGGTGCGCTGCTGCGCCGCCTCGGCGCGCTGTCCGGTCCCGTCTTCACGCTGCACCAGGCCAGTGCCGCGCTGCGGTGCGAGGCGGAGCCGCTGCGCAGACGGCTGGAGGCGCTCATCGACGCGGGGGTCCTCAGCGTTCCCGACGCCGAGGTCACCGCGCACGCGGTGCGCTACGAGCTGCCGTGCCTGACCCGTCTGTACGCCGTGACGAGCAGCGCCCATACCGGTTCCGAACCGTCGGCCGCCGCCGGCTGAACCCGCCCCGCCCACAGTGGGCGGGGCACCGCGCCGAAGGGAGGCCGCCGTGGAACTCGCCGAGCTCATGGGGCTGCGGCCCGAGCCCGCCGCCGGGCTGCTGCTGATGCTCACCCGGCGCTGCCCGCTGAGCTGCGCGCACTGCTCCACCGACTCCACGATGGCCGCAGGCGGGCCGGACCCGGACCACCTGCTGCGGTTCGTGGGCTCCTTCACACCGCAGGACCGGCCCGAGGTGCTGATGATGACCGGCGGCGAACCGCTGATGATGCCGGAGCTCAGCGCCGAGCTGGCCGTCCGGGCCCGTCGGGCCGGGACCCGCAGCGCCCTGCTGACCGGCGCCTTCTTCGCCCGTGGCGCCGCCCGGAGAACGCCTCGGAACCGCGCGGTGATCCCCGCCCGCATCCGCCGCGCGATCGACGCCGTCGACCACCTGTCGGTGAGCGTGGACGCCTTCCACGAGCGGGAGGTGGCCCGGGCCGACGTCTTCCGGATGGTGCGCGAGGTGCTGGACACCGGGACGTCCGTCAGCCTCCACCTCGTCGGCACCGATCCGCAGGACCCCTACCTCGCCGAGGTGACGGCCGCCGTGCGGCGGGCGTTCGACGACCGTGTGCCGATGCTCGTGAACACCGTCCGCGCGGTGGGGCGGGCCGCCGGGCGTCCGGGGTCCCGTCCCCCGGTCGCGGCCCCGGTCGACCCGCTGCGCTCCACGCCGTGCTCGATGGCCGCCTGGCCGGTCGTGACGGCCGACGGCACGGTGGTGGCCTGCTGCAACCAGGACGTCGTCGACCGCCGTCCCGTCCCGGCGCACCTGCTGCTCGGCCACGTCGCCGAGGACGACTGGGCCGCCGTACGGGCGCGGACGCTGGCCTCGCCCGTGCTGCGCTCGGTACGCAGCGGCGGACCGCTGCGGCTGCTGGCCCGCCACGGCGGTCCGGCGGCCCGGGCGGCCGGGGACGCGGGCACCTGCGCGGGCTGCCGCGCGCTCCCCGACCATCCGGAGGCACTCGCGGGCGCCGCACGGGTCGCGTCCGGGCCCGCCGGGGCGCTGCTGGACCGTCAGGCCGCCCGGCGGCGGCGGGAGGCCGGGCCGGTGGCGTACGTGCGCCGCCACGGGTGCGCGGCCTACGCGGACCTGGTGGCGCTCCCCGGGTCCGCGCCGTGACCACGCCCCGGCATCGCCCGACCGCCGGAGGGGCGCTGCGCGCGCGGCTGCGGCTCACCGAACCGGCGGTGCGCGCGGCCACCGCCGCGTTGTGGGACGCGCCCGGGCTCGCCCTGCGCTACCCGGAGTACCTGCGGCTGATGCACGGGGTCGTGCGCGCCTCCGTACCGCTCATGGAACGGGCCGCCGCCCGCTGTGCCCGGCTCGCGGGGCCGGCCGGGCCCGACCCCGTCGCAAAGCCGCTGGCCCGCTACCTCGCCGGCCACATCGAGGAGGAGCGCGGACACGACGACTGGCTGGCCGCCGATCTCGCGGCACTCGGCCACGATCCCCGAGAAGCCCTCGGACGACCGCCGCCGCCCGCCGTGGCGGCACTGGTCGGCGCCCAGTACTACTGGATCGAGCACCACCACCCCGTCGCGCTGCTCGGGTACATCGCGGTCCTGGAGGGCAACGCCCCGGCCCCCTGGCTCGCCGACCGGGTGGTCCGGGACACGGGCGTGCCCGCCGCCGCCCTGCGGACCGTCCGGGCGCACGCCGCGCTGGACACCGGCCACAGCGACGCCCTCCACGCCCTCCTCGACGCGCTGGACCTAACCCCCGGTCAGGTGGACACCGTGACGGTGAGCGCGCTGTTCACGGTCGACGCCCTGCTCAGGCTGTTCGGCACACTCACCCGCACGCCCCGCTCCGGTGCGCCCCACGGCCCCCCGGCAACCGCAGGAGGTACGCCTTGACGGAGCCATCCCGCCCCGCGCCCGGCCCCGACCCCGGCCCCGGCCCCGGCCCCGAGGCGCCCGACGTGCTCGGCGAGCTCCGGGCCCACGGCTTCGACGTCTCCGCACTCACCGAGGACCAGCGGACGCTCATCCACGGCCTCAGTGTCGACGAACTCGCCCTGCTGCTGGACATCAAGGCCCGGCTGGAGGACGCCGGGGACGAGGTCCACGCGCACAGCGAGATCGCCGGTGGAGCCCTCTTCTGACGGGACGGGGAACAGCAGTCATGCACTGTGCCTCATGCGGCCACGCCACACCGGCCGACGCACGTTTCTGTCCGCAGTGCGGCTCCTCCTGCGCCCCGGCGGCGCCGCCCGAGGAACGCCGGGTCGTCACCGTGGTCTTCTGCGACCTGGTCGGCTCGACCGCACTGTCCGGTGCCCTGGATCCGGAGACCCTCCGCTCCGTCACGCTGGACTACTTCGAGGCGATGCGCGGCTGTGTCGAGGACTTCGGCGGCACGGTGGAGAAGTTCATCGGGGACGCCGTCATGGCCGTCTTCGGCGTCCCGGTCCTTCACGAGGACGACGCGCGCCGCGCGCTGGGGGCGGCCCTGGCCATGCTGGCGGCCGTCGAGGAGCTCAACACCGGGCTCCGCGCGTCGCTCGGCGTCCGGTTGCAGGTGCGGATCGGGGTGAACACCGGCCCGGTGGTGACCAGCTCCGACGTCTCCACCCGGCAGAAACTGGTCTCGGGCGAGACGGTGAACGTCGCGGCACGGCTGGAGCAGAACGCCGGCCGGGGCGAGATCCTCGTCGGGGAGCCGACCCTACTGGCGGCCGGGTCCGCCGCCCGCGTCGAACCGGTGGGGCCGCTGCGGGTCAAGGGCAAGGAGGACCCGGTCACCGCCCACCGGCTGCTGGCGGTCGAGGAGGACGACCCGGAGCGACTGCGCCGCTTCGACGTGCCCTACGTGGGGCGGGCCCGGGAACGCGCCGAGCTGGGCCTGGCCCTGGACGGGGTCGCCGCCGACGAGTCAGCCCAGCTCGTCACCCTCTACGGGGAGGCCGGGCTGGGCAAGACCCGGCTGCTGCGCGAGTGGCACGCGCGGCTCGGCACCCCCGTCGCGTTCGGCGCGGGCCGCTGCCGTCCCTACGGCGACCACGGCAGTCTCGCGCCGCTGGCGGAGGCCGTCCGGCAGCTGCTCGACGGGCCGATGTCGCCGGCCTGTACGGCCGAACGGGCCGAGGTGCGGGGGGCCACCGCGGTGCTGGAGGCCGGTCTGCTGCGCGACGGCACGCCCAGCCCGTCGGTGGAGGACACCTGCTCGGCGCTGGTGGCGCTGCTGGCCGCCCTCGCCCGGGCACGGCCCGTGGTCCTCGTCGTCGACGACTGCCACTGGGCCGGTGAGCTGCTCCTGGACGTGCTGGACCGGCTGGTGGAGGAACTCGACCTGTCCGCCGTGCTGTTCCTGTGTGCCGCGCGGCTGGATCTGCTGGACCGCCGCCCGGGCTGGGGCAGCGGACGGCCGCGCTCGCGGTCCCTGATGCTGTCCGGGCTGCCGCCCGAGGAGTCGGAGGCCCTGGCCGCCGTGCTCACCGAGGTCAGCGCCCACCGGTCGGTCGTACCGGCCCGAGCCGTGGAGGCCGCCGGGGGCAACCCGTTCTATCTGGAGCAGCTGATCGCCAGCGCCGACGGACCGGTGCCGGGGCCGGACGGGGACGCGTCGCTGCCCCCTTCCCTACAGGCGCTCCTCGCGGCCCGCGTCGACGCCCTGGACCGGCCAGAACGCGCGGTGCTGGACCTCGCGTCGGTGCTGGGCCGGGACTTCACCGCCGACGAACTGGGCGCGCTGGCCGCCGCCGACGGAACGGAGCCCGGAGGGGAAGCGGAGGAGGTGCGGCCGGGGGACACGGCGGCGGCCGACGGCGGTTCCGTGCGCCGTTCCCTGGCCCGGCTCAGCCGGCGCAGGCTCGTGCACCCCCTGCGCCGGCCCGCCTCCGATGAGCGCCCCTACCGGTTCAGCAGCGGGCTGGTGCAGGAGGTCACGTACCGCTCCCTGGCCAAACGGGCCAGGGCCCGGCACCACGAGCAGGCCGCCGCGCTCCTGACGGCCCGGCGGGCGGGTGACGCACGGGTGGCCGACCACCTGCGCCACGCCTACCGCTACCGGGTCGAACTGGGCCTGCGGGACGAGCACACCGAGACGCTGCGCCACCGGGCCGCGGAGCTGCTCACCCGCTCCGGTGCCCTGGCGCTCGCCCGCGCCGACCTCGCCCGGGCCGGCGCTCTGCTGCAAGGGGCCCTGGACCTGTTGACCGAGGGCGAGGACGGCTGGACGCGCGCGGCTCTGCCGCTCGCCGAGGTGCGACTGGCCACCGGCCGCTCCGAGGAGGGGCTGGACCTGCTGCGCGCGGTGCCGGACCGCCCCTGCGCGCCGGTCGAGGCCGCGCACGCCCGGCTCGCCCTGGCCGTGGCCACCGCCGCTCCGGGCGAGGTCGTGGCGGCCGCCGAGGAGACGCTGCCGGTCTTCGAGTCCGCCGGGGACCACCTGGGCCAGACCCGGGCCCGTGTCCGGATCGCCCAGGAGCTGCAGCTCCAGGGCCGGCACGGGCAGGCGGAGCGGCAGCTCACCCGCGCGCTGCGGCACGCGGAGCTCACCCGCGCCGAACCCGAACGGGCCGTCGTCCTGGGCGCCATCGGCGTCTCCCTGTGGCGCGGCCCCGAACCGGTGGACACCGCCGTGGCGCGGTGCCGGGAGCTGCTGGCCGCCCACGGCGGCCCCCGACCGACCGTCCGGCTGACCCTCGGGTGTCCCCTGGCCGTGCTGCTCGCCCTGGGCGAGGACTGGACGGGCGCCCGCTCCTGCCTGGCCGACGTCCGGCGGCTCGCCGAGGGGCTGCACTACGCGGAGAGCACCGTGGTCGTCCCCCTCTTCGCGGCCGCGGTCGAGTCCCTGGCGGGACGCCCGCTGGAGGCCGCCGCGCTCTTCGCGCGGGCGGCCGCCGCCGCGCGGCGGCTCGGGGCCGACGCGCTGCTGGGCGCGGTGCGCCGCGAGTCCGCCCGCCTGCTGCTGGACGGCGGTGACGCCCCGGGGGCCGCCGGGCACCTGCCGGCGGAACGCGCCGGTGGCACGCCCGGGCCGCTCCCCCGCGCCGACGCGGCCGACCTGGACGGGCTGCGGGCCCGGCTGGCCGCCGCGGCGGGCCGGGCACGGGAGGCCGCACGGCTGGCGGAACGGGCCCGCGCGGCGGCGGAGGAGACCGACTCACCCGTCGTCCGGGCGACGGCCGCGCTGGACCGGGCTTTGGTCTTCCAGGAGCTGGGCGAGTGGGCGCAGGCCGCGCGGGCCGCGGACCGGGCACGGACCCTGTTCCGGGCCAAGGGTCACCTGCCGGGCGTGCGCCGGGCCGAGGAGCTCCGCGCCCGCGCAGCGGCCCACGGAGCCGAGGTCGCCCGATGAACGACGCGTCCAGGAGGCCGGCGGCCCGGCTCAGCTGGAACCTGCGCGGCAAGGGGCCGGGCGACGTGGCCGTCGTCGCCGACGGCGAGCCCGTCACCCCGGCATGGGCCTTCGAGGGAGGCGCCGGGCGGGGGGTGCGGGTGTGCGTGGTGGACTCCGGGGTCGAGCACGACCATCCGCTGATCGGCCGGGTGGACGGCTCCTGGGGCGTCGTCACGACGGAGGCCGGGCCCGAGATCCGCGAGAGCGCCGACGGGGACGCCTGCGGCCACGGCACCGCGTGTGCCGGGATCATCCGCCGCGTCGCGCCCGCGTGCGAGCTGTACAGCGTGCGGGTCCTGGGCGAACGGTTCACCGGGACCGGGGACATGCTGATGGCCGGTCTGCGCTGGGCGGTGGGGCAGGGGTTCGACGTGATCAACCTCAGCCTGTCCACCACCCGGGCCCGCTTCGCCGCCGAACTGCACGCCCTGGCCGACGAGGCGTACTTCCGGCGCACCGTGATCGTGGCCTCCGCGCACAACATGCCGGTGGAGAGCTACCCCTGGCGGTTCGCCTCGGTGATCTCCGTCGGCAGCCACCAGGAGGACGATCCCGACCTGTACCTCTACAACCCCGCGCCGCCGGTCGAGTTCTTCGCCCCGGGCCAGAACGTGACGGCCGCCTGGCTGGGCGGCACGACGATCCGCACGACCGGGAACAGCTTCGCCACCCCGTTCGTCGCCGGACTGTGCGCCCGGGTCCTGTCCAAGCACCCCCGGATGACCACGTTCCAGCTCAAGAACGCCCTCTACCTGTCCGCCGCCAACGTGCACATCGGCACCGGAGGTGCTCCGTGACCGAACCCCACTCCGACGCGGCGTCCGATCCGCTGTCCCGGGAGTTGCTGCAGTCGGTGGTCGAGGTGGCGCGGGCCATCTTCGGCGCCCAGGCGAGTTCCGTGTTCCTGTACGACGAGGCGGCCCACGAGCTGGTCTTCCAGGCCGTGTCAGGTCAGGGCGAGGACCACCTCGTGGGGCGGCGCTTCCCCGCCGGTCAGGGCATCGCCGGGTGGGTGGTCTCCTCGGGGGAGCCCATGGTGGTCGACGACCTCGCCCACAACACCGTCTTCGACCGCGAGTTCGCGGAGTCGACGGAGTTCGTGCCGGACGCCATCATGGCCGCTCCGCTGCTCCACGGAGAGCGTGTCCTCGGGGTCCTGGAGGTCCTGGAGCCGGTGCCGCAGTCCCGCTCCAGTCTCGGGGAGCTCGATCTGCTGGCCCTCTTCGCCGACCAGGCCGCCACCGCCCTGCGGGTGGTGCTGGACCGGCGGGTCGACGCGCCGCGCGCCGCGCGGGAACGTGCCGAGGCGCTCGATCTGGTCGGCAGCCTCCAGCGGCTCCTGGAGGGCGGGACGCCGACGCCGTGACCGTCCGGCGCCGCCCGCGTCCCGTCCGGGCGCGCCGGGGCCCGTCGCCTACCATGAAAGCGGACGCGGCGCCGTCTGGCGCCGGTTGACGCGTGCCGGGCGGGGGACGCGACGAGGGAGGGCGGGCGGTGACACAGCCGGAGTCCGGAGCTGCGAGTCTGGCCGGGAAGATCGACGCGCTCTTCCGGGTCGTCCGCCGGCCCAACCGCGAGCAGTACAGCCACGAGGAGGTCGCGCGAGCCTGCCGCGAGGCCACCGGGGAGAGTTTCTCCGCCACCTACCTGTGGCAACTGCGGACCGGGCGGCGCGACAACCCGACGAAGCGGCACCTGGAGGCGCTGGCACAGTTCTTCCAGGTGCCGGTCTCCTACTTCTTCGACGACGCGCAGGGCGCCGAGATCGCCCAGGAGCTGGAGCTTCTCGGCGCACTGCGCGACGCCGGGGTGCGCAGCGTGGCGCTGCGCGCCGTGGACCTCTCCCCGGAGGGCGTGGACACCATCAGCGACATGATCGACGTGATCGCCCGCCGCGAGCGGGGGTCCGGCGCACCGCGCTGACGCCACCGGGCAGGCCGCGAACGGAACGGGGCGCGGCCGCCGTTCACCCGGAGCGCTCCGTCGCCCCGCCCAGGTGCCGACGGTAGCGGTCGACGACGGTGGCGAGCGTCTCCTCCCCCGGCGCCTCCCAGACCGCCTCGTTGAAGATCTCCACCTCGGTGAACCCCGTGTAGCCCGCCGCCTCGACGGCCCGCGCGAGCCGGCGCACGTCGACGCAGCCGTCCCCCACGTGCGCGCGGCCCAGGAGCACCCCGGCCGGGAGAGGCACCGTCCAGTCGCTGATCTGGAAGGCCAGGAGGCGCTCCGTGGCCCCCGCCCTGGCGATCTCCGTCTCCACCCGCGGATCCCACCAGACGTGGTAGGTGTCCACGACGACCCCGACGCTCTCCCCGCACCGCTCGGCGATGTCGAGCGCCTGCGCCAGCGTGGACACGGCGGCACGGTCCGCGCAGAACATCGGGTGCAGCGGCTCGATGGCCAGTCGCACCCCGTGCTGCCGGGCCCAGGGTTCGAGGTCCGCGATCTCGTCGGTGATCCGCCGCCGTGCTCCCGGCAGGTCGCGGCTGCCCTCCGGCAGGCCTCCGCACACCAGGACCAGGACGCCGGTGCCCAGGGTCGCGGCCTCCTCCACCGCGCGCCGGTTGTCCTCCCGCGCGGCGGCCCGCCCCGCCGCGTCGGGGGCCGTCAGGAAGCCTCCCCGGCAGAGACTGGTGACGGTCAGCCCGGCGTCCCGCACGAGCCGGGCCGCGCGCGTGGCGCCCGTCTCCGCGACGCGGTCCCGCCAGAGGCCGATCCCCGGGACACCGGCGCGGACGCATCCGGCGACCGCCTCGGGCAGCGTCCAGCGCTTGGTCGTCGCCGTGTTGAGCGACAGCCGCTCCAGGCCCGGGCCCGGCCGCGTCAGCACGGGTACCCCCGCTCCGCGAGGAACGCGCGCATCCGTTCGGTCGCCAGCTCCGGGTCGGGCAGCGCCCCGGCTTCGGCGGCGAGCCGGAACAGTTCGGCCAGGTGCGCGACCGAACGGTGCTCCTCCGCCCCGCCGAGCAGGGTGAAGTGGCTCTGGTGCCCGGCCAGGTACGCCAGGAAGACGACGCCGGTCTTGTAGTGGTACGTCGGGGCGGCGAACAGGTGACGGGCCAGCGGAACCGTGGGCTCCAGCACGGACCGGTAGGCGTCCGTCCGTCCCTCGTCCAGCGCGTGCAGCGCCACGGCCGCGTGCCGGGCGAGCGGGTCGAAGACACCCAGCAGCGCGTGGCTGAACCCGTCGTCGTCGCCCAGGATCAGTTCCGGGTAGTGGAAGTCGTCGCCGGTGTAGAGGCGGACGCCGTCCGGCAGCCGCCCGCGCAGAGCGACCTCGCGCCCGGCGTCCAGCAGGGACACCTTGATCCCGTCGATCGCGGGGGCGTGGTCGTGGATGAGGCGGACGACGTGGTCGGTGGCCTCGTCCAGGTCCGGTGATCCCCAGTAGCCCGCCAGTGCCGGGTCGAAGGGGGTCCCGAGCCAGTGCAGGATGACCGGATCGCGGGTCTGGGCCAGAATGCCGCCGTAGACCTCGGCGTACTCCTCGGGCCCGTTCGCGGCACCGGCGAGGGCCCGACTGGCCATCAGGACGACCTGGGCCCCGGCCTCCTCGACGACCGCCACCTGCTCCTCGTAGGCAGCGCGGATCGCGCCCAGGCCGTGTCGGCCCTGCGGCAGGTGGTCCGTGCCCGCGCCGCAGGCGAGTCGGCCGCCGACCGCCGCCGCCTCCGCCCCGGAGCGGGCGATCAGCTCCCGTGCCCCCGCCCAGTCCAGGCCGGCGCCGCGCTGGGCGGTGTCCATCGCGTCCGCCACCCCGAGGCCCAGCGACCACAGGTGGTGGCGGAAGGCCAGCGTCGCCTCCCAGTCGACGTGCGCGGGCGCGCCCGGCCGGTGCTCGTGCCCCGGGTCGGCGACGACGTGGGCGGCCGCGAAGGCCGTCCGGCTGCGGGGTGCGGGCGTCGGCGTCGCCGCCGACCAGGCGGGCGGGTCGGGGACGCGGTAGCGGGCCGGGCCCGAGGGAAGGGGCAGGGTCAGGTCACCGGGCATGGGGCACCTTTCGTGCGGCGGGGGCGCGGGGATCGGGAACGGCGGGGGCCGACGGCTTCACAGGGTGAGCGCGGGCACGGGCAGCCGTCGGCCTTCCCGCGCGGACTCGAGCCCCAACGTGGCCAGTTGGACGCCCCGGGCACCGGCGAGCAGGGTGTGCGGGAAGGGCTCGTCGGCGACGACGTGGGCCAGGAAGCGGGCCCACTGCTCCTTGAACCCGTTGTCGAAAGCGGCGTTGTCCGGCACCGTCTGCCACTGGTCCCGGAAGCCCTCCGTGACCGGCAGGTCGGGGTTCCAGGTCGGCTTCGGAGTGGCGCTGCGGTGCTGGACACGGCAGCCGCGCAGCCCGGCCACCGCGCTTCCGTGCGTCCCGTCGACCTGGAACTCCACGAGTTCGTCGCGGTCGACGCGCACGGCCCAGGAGGAGTTGATCTGCGCGACGACGCCGCCCTCCAGCTCGAAGACGCCGTAGGCGGCGTCGTCCGCCGTGGCGGGGTAGGTGCGGCCCTGCTCGTCGACCCGCTCGGGGATGTGGGTGGCCGCGTGGGCGTAGACGGAGGTGATCGGCGCGATGATGTGCTCCAGCACGTACTGCCAGTGCGGGAACATGTCCAGGATCATGCCGCCGCCGTCCTCGGCCCGGTAGTTCCACGAGGGCCGTTGCGCGTTCTGCCAGTCGCCCTCGAAGACCCAGTAGCCGAACTCTCCGCGCACCGACAGGACGCGGCCGAAGAAGCCGCCGTCCACCAGCCGCTTGAGCTTGAGCAGGCCCGGCAGGAACAGCTTGTCCTGGACGACTCCGGCCTTGATCCCCGCCTCCTGCGCGAGCCGGGCCAGCTCCAGTGCCCCGTCGAGCGAGTCGCTGGTCGGCTTCTCGGTGTAGACGTGCCGCCCCGCTGCGATCGCCGCCTTGATCGCGGCCTGGCGGGCCTGGGTGATCTGGGCGTCGAAGTAGATCTCGGTGCCGGGGTCCGACAGTGCGGTGTCGAGGTCGGTGCTCCAGCGCTCGATGCCGTGGCGTTCCGCGATCGCGCGCAGCTTGCCGGCGTCGCGGCCGACGAGGAACGGTTCCGGCCACACCACGGTGCCGTCCGGCAGGGTCAGACCACCCTCGTCGCGCAGGGCGAGCAGGGAGCGCACCAGATGCTGGCGGTAGCCCATGCGCCCGGTGACGCCGTTCATGAGGATACCGACGGTTCTGCGGGTCATGGCGGTCTCCCTTGCTCAGAAGCGGTTCAGGCAAACGGTAAGCGCTTACCAAGCGATAGGTTACGGAGATGGCAGACAAGCGGTCAACCACGCGTGCGGCACGGGCGAGCAGCGGGGGCCCCACCCTGCAGCGCGTCGCGGAGCACGCCGGTGTCTCCATCGCGACGGCCTCCCGCGTGCTGCACGGAGGTAACCGCAAGGTCGGGGAGGACCTGCGGCGCCGGGTGGAGGCCTCGGCCCGCGCCCTGCGGTACGTCTCCAACGCACCCGCCCAGGCGCTGGCCCGGGCCCGGACCTCCGTGGTCGGCCTGGTCGTCCACGACGTGGCCGACCCGTACTTCTCCGCGCTGGCGGCCGGGGCCATGCGGGCGGCGCGCAAGGACGGACTGATGGTGATGATCGCCGCCACCTTCCGCGATCCGGAGCTGGAGCTGACCTACGTCCGCACCCTGCGCGCCCAGCGGGCGCGTGCCGTGATCCTCGCCGGAAGCGGCACGGCGGATCCCGAGCTCGCCCGTCAACTCGACACGGAGGCGGCCGCGTTCACGGAGGCGGGCGGCCGGATCGTCTGCGTGAGCAGGCGGTCCGTACCGGCCGCGGCGCAGGTCGGTCTCGACCACCGCTCCGGCGCGGCCCGGGCCGTGCGGCACCTGTGGGACCTGGGCCATCGCGACCTGGCCGTCGTCGCGGGCCCCGGGGAGCTGCTGACCGTGCACGACCGGCTGGCCGGCATCCGCGCCGAACTGGCCGCCCTCGGCGGTGCGCTGCCCGACACCCGGGTGGTGCACACCGACTTCACCCGTGGCGGCGCGCGCGAGGCCGCCCGGGAGATGCTCCTGAGGCGGCCGACGGTCTCGGCGGCTCTGGTGCTCAGCGACGTCATGGCCGCCGGGGTCCTCGCCGCCGCGCGGGACCTCGGGCGGGCGGTGCCGACCGACCTCTCGGTCGTCGGCTTCGACGACGTCCCCTTCGCCGCCGACCTGTGCCCGTCGCTCACGACGGTCCGGCTGCCGCTGGAGGCGGCCGGTGGGCACGCGGTCCGGCTCGTCCTCGACCAGGAGCCGGCCCCTCTCCCGCCGCCCGAACTGGTGGTGCGCGACAGCTGCGGCCCGCCGCCCGAAAGCCCCGCCTGAGCCCCGCCTCGGGCTGACCGGCCGGCCCCGGGCACACAGCCTTCACCGGGCCGGCGTGGCACTCGAACCTGCGCGTCGGCGCAGGCGGAACCCTGAGCGAGCACCGCCCGGCCCGTTCGAGACGCCGGACGTGCCCGCCATCGACGGTTGCAGAATTTGCGGTGCTGAACGGAGATTTTCTCGGCACGGTGCCTTGCCAGCCCGTCGGAGCGGTTCTATCTTCGCAGCACTGGAAAGCGCTTTCTTTCCGGCGTCCCACTCCCCTTACCCGCCACCCGCGACCAAGGACCCGTCCTCTGCGGGCGAGTCACGGCGGGCGCCCACCTTCAGCATTCCAAGGTGGGCACAGCGATCCAGGCATGACATGATCACGCCAATAGCGCGCTGAGGGGCACGGTACGGCGACAGGTCGGGACAGCCGTCCCGACGGGCAACGACCAGAAGGGAGAACAGCGTGAAACGTTCCCTAGTCATGCGGTGCAGTACCGCAGCGCTCGCCATAGCAACGGCGGCGACCGGAGTGGCGCTGTCCACGACGCAGGTGGCCGCCTCTCAGGAGACCACCACAAGCGGAACCGCCACCGGGTTCGCCTCGCAGAACGGCGGCACCACCGGTGGCGAGGGCGGGCGGACCGTACGCGCCACCACGGGCACCGAGATCCACCGCGCTCTGTGCGAGCGGGAGAGCAGCAGCACCCCGATCGTCATCGAGGTCGACGGCACCATCGACCACGGGAACACCGAGAAGGTCTCGGGCCCGAGCTGCGACACCGCGGACGATGTGATCGAACTCAAGGGGATCAGCAACGTGTCGCTGATCGGTGTCGGCGACGGCGCCGTCTTCGACCAGCTGGGCATCCACATCCGGGAGTCGAGCAACATCATCATCCGCAACGTGACCGTGCGGAACGTGAAGAAGTCCGGCTCCCCCACGTCCAACGGCGGCGACGCCATCGGGATGGAGGCGGACGTCCGGAACGTGTGGGTGGACCACACGACGCTGGAGGCCTCCGGCGGTGAGGACGCGGGCTACGACGCGCTGTTCGACATGAAGAACAACACGCGGTACGTCACCCTCTCCTACAGCATCCTGCGGAACTCCGGCCGCGGCGGGCTGATCGGCTCCAGCGAGAGCGACGTCTCCAACGGCTACGTGACGTTCCACCACAACCGCTACGAGACGATCGACTCCAGGACCCCGCTGCTGCGCGGCGGCGTCTCACACATCTACAACAACCACTACACGGGCCTGGTCAAGTCCGGCATCAACTCCCGTGCGGGCGGCCGGGCGAAGGTCGAGAACAGCTACTTCGAGGACTCCAAGGACGTTCTCGGCACCTTCTACACCAACGAGCGGGGGTACTGGCAGGTCTCGGGCAACATCTACGACAACGTGACCTGGTCCGACGAGGGCGACAAGAACTACCCGGCCGGACCGGACCCGCGGTCCAACACCAGCATCAGCATCCCCTACTCCTACACGCTGGACGCGGCCGACTGCGTGCCGCAGATCGTTCAGCGGACGGCCGGGGCCGGCAAGGGTCTGCTGGAGTCGGACGGCGACTGCAACCCGACCGACCCGCCGGACCCCACCGACCCGCCCGACCCGACGGACCCGCCTGACCCGACGGACCCGCCGGACCCGGACCCCACCGACCCGAGCGGACCGAACCTCAGCCTGGACGCCGGTTCGGACGGTTCGAGCAAGGCGAGCGGTACGAGCTACGGCAACGTCCGTGACGGCGACATGTCGACCTACTGGTCGCCGAGGGGCTCCACCGGGACCATCTCCATCAAGTGGGGCAGCCCGACCACCGTCTCCGTGATCAACGTCCGCGAGGCGGCGGGGACCGAGGGAACCATCGGCTCCTGGCGGGTACTCGACCACGACAGCGGCGAGGTCCTGGCCACCGGGAACGGAGCGGGCGTCATCGACATCCCCTCCACCACACTGCGCAAGATCAGTTTCGAGATCACCAGCGCGGACGGTACGCCGCGCGTCGCGGAGTACGAGACGTACGCGTAGGCACGGGGAGCACTTCCCGTCCCGCACGCTTCCGCGCCGGGTCGGCGGCCACGCAGGCCGCCGACCCGGCGCGGCCGTGCGCCGTCGCGGGGGCTCCGCGTCAGGGCCCGGCTCGTGCACGTCGCAGCACTACCTGCCGCCGACACCATCGCCGCGTAGGCCGAGGTGCCCATCGCGAAGTTCTCGGGCGAGGGCCTGCTCGCCTGGTGGGCGGGCTGCGGTTCGTCGTCCCCGTCCGCACGATCAGCGCGGCGCCCTCGCCGAAGTACTTCGGGTCCAAGCGGGACATCACCTGGCTCAACGCCGTCGACGCCCCGACTACAAGTTCAGCCCGCGCTTCCGCGACCTGGACGACCAGCGGTTCTGGCGGGCCACGATGCCGACGTCGAGACCGGCGCCTACGGCATGGCGGAGGACCTGGCCCGCAAACGGGTCAACCTGAACTGGTCACCTACCAGATCCGTGCCGTCGTCCTGCTGCGCGTGGTCGACCCGGTCGACGACACCTACCGCCATCAGACGAACCGGCGGCTCACCGTGCAGGAGTCGCGCTACAAGCCCGTCAGCGCGTGTGCCACTGCAGGCGTGGCACCATCCACCAAGCCCACCGCGACGGCATGGAGGACCAACTTGGAGATGCCGGGGTGATTCGCCAATTCACGGACACAGAACGGGAAAGTCGACCTCGGCCCAAAGGGCTCGGACAGCGGTGGCCGTGCCGTCGGCGGGGGCGTCCTCGGTGCTCCATATCCTGCGCTCGGCGGGGGCGTCATTGACCGACGGCCAGCCAGGATTCCCCATGGCAGCGAAATCAACCCACGCGCGCACCATGCGGCGGGCCAGTCCGTGGTCCGCGGGCGTGGGTGCGCCGCCGATGAGGAAAGCCAGGCAGTCGGTGTCGAGGGTGCCGAAGGCGAAGGGGATGTCCGCACAGTGCCAGGCCCGCACCACCCCGCTCGGGCCGGTGCGCCGACGATCAAAACGCGACAGGAACGCCCGGCCGCCCGCTCGGACGTGATGCTCGACGAGTCGGTTGCTGTACTCGCCGAACAGAAGATCCCCGAAAACGGCGAGGTAGACGTCGAGCCCCGGGGCGTGGGGCATCGCAGCGCGATAGCCTGCCACCAGGCCGTCAGGGAGATGGAAGTCTTCGGCGAAGAGAACCAGTTGCTCATCGGTGGTGACCTTCGCACTGCTGCCGACAGCGTCGAGCAGCCAGTATTCCTCCGTGGTGTGGCAGACCAGCAGGTCCACGTCCCGGGTCGCACCGGATGCCATCCCCGTGAGGGGGTCGGCAGGCAGTACAGCACCGTCAAGGACGGGGGCGTAGAGGGCGGGGTCGTAGTGGCGGGACCCAGAGGCAGGGTCACACCGGTAGGCGTCGACCACCTTGTCGGAGGCGATGACCAGGGCCTGCGGAGTCGCGGATGTGAGGCCCCCGGGTGTAGCGGGGCAGCCGGCTGCCGCAGCGATCTCACGTGTGGTCGCCGCAGCGACTTCGCGCGTGTAACAAGAGCTGGCGGCGCTGTGAGCGATGGCACGGTGGAACAGACCGTCGGCGCGATCCATCACCATCAGGCAGGCAACCGACGCGGCTCCTGAGGACTGGCCGGCGACCGTGACATTGCCAGGATCGCCACCGAAGGCGGCGATGTTCTCACGAACCCAGCGCAGGGCCGCGACCTGGTCGAGCAGACCCCGGTTGTCCGGGTAGGCGGTTGCTTCGGCGGCGGGGACGTGGCCGAAACCTTCGAAGCCGAGCCGGTAGTTGAGGGTGACCACGACCAGACCGGCGCCGGCCAGTGCGGTTCCGTCGAAGTCGGGTTGGGCTGAGGATCCGAAGGTGTAGGCACCGCCGTGAATCCAGACCAGGACGGGCAGACGGCCGCCCTCAGAGGCCGGGGTCCATATGTTGACGGTGAGGATGTCCTCATCGTCGGGCGACCATACGGGCGCGCCAGGCAGCTCAGCTGACTGCGGAGCGACCGGGCCGAAGACCGTGCAGTCCCGCACCCCACTCCACGCCGGTGCCGGGAAGGGTTCCCGGAACCGATTGGCGCCGAACGGTGGGGCGGCATAGGGGACACCAAGGACGGCGACGACTTCGGCTGAAGCCCGAAACCCTTGTACCGAACCGTTCTTCGTCCTGAAGGTGTTCATTGAAAGAGTGCCTCTCAGTACACGCCAAATAGCCGGGGAGGGCGAGGCTTCAGCTTTGCACCGGGCGGCACCCGAGGACCAACACCAAGATCGTCATGATTGACGCACCAGTGATGTCAACGCCCGCTGCCACCTGTTGCGGTGTCGGCACACGAGGGCGAGCTCAAGCGGTCAGCACATCAGTGCTGTTCGCAAGGTCGGCGTAGACCTCTGCCAGTGCGGTGGACGTGGGTCTTGCGCGGACGGCGGTTGAGTTCGTGAGCGATGGTGGCCAGCTCGGTCTGGCTGAACGTACGGAGGTCGGCGCCCGTGGGGCGGTACTGCCCAAGCAGCCGGTCGGTGTTCTCGTCGGTGCCGTGCTGCCACCGGCTCCGCGGCTTGCAGAGGTAGGTCGGCATCCTGGTCTCGGTGGCGATGGCCTGGTGCTCGGCGATCTCCCGGCCGCGATCCCGGGTGAGCGTCCACCGCAGTCGATGCCGTCCGGCAGCGCGACTGGTTGCGACGGCGGAGGGCCGGGCGCCCGTCATGAGGTCGCCCTCCCCGTGGCCGGAACCTTGCGGTCCTCGACCTCGGCGGGGCGGGCGGTGACGGAGACCGCGCCGCGGATGATGCCGCCCGGTCGGCCGCCGGGCGGTCTTCGGACGGCACATGGGTCAGGCTGACCGCAGGCGCTGAGTGAGACCGCGGTCGACTGCCCGGCAGCGACGAGGGTCGTGGAACGAGAGAAGGATCGCTTCACCTACGTTCCCCGAGGCCGGGGCGGCTTCGACCTGCTCCACAGCCACACGATGCCGCACCACCTGGAGGGCTGCCGCGCGGGCCTGAACCGGGTGAGGAGCCTGGTGTGCCCTGGTGGCACCGTCGCGCTGGTCGACAACGTGTGTGATGCGCGGCCGACGCCGCCACGCCGGGCCTGCACCTGGCCCGCGCTGTGGCGCCTTTCCGCAGAGATGCGACGCGTGGGGCTTCGCGACGCGTGGTTCCAACTGCGGATCCGGCACAGCCGCCCCTGGCTGGCGCACCTTCTCAGCGACCGCTACCTCTCCCGCGAGCAGTTCCGCGGGCTCTACGGAAGCGTCTTCCCCGGGCACGGTTTGAGGACCTCGGCTTCGCAGTGGCAATGGTCTGGACAGCGCCGCCGCACACGGATGCCGCCCCGGACGGCGACGGGCCGGGGCTGCGGCGCGGGGTCCGGCCGCGCGGCGGCGGGCGGGGGCGCGGCCGGGTCGGCCGGCCGCGCCCCCGCCGCCTACCAGGGGATGCCGGAGAGGTGGTCGGTGATCTGCTCGCGGTCCCAGGCGCCGTCGGCGACGATCACGCGCCAGCGCCGGGCCAGCGTCGCGCCCGGCGGCAGCAGCAGCTCCTCGAAGAAGGCCCAGGAAGGCGCCATGGCGGCGAAGGGCTCGCTGCGCACGAACCAGTGCGCCGGGTGCCGGCCCAGCTCACCGGAGTGGTCGTTCTCGGGAGCGTGCGCGATGACGAGCGTCGCGTGCCCGTCCATCTCGTCGAACTCCCCGCCGTAGGCCAGCCAGGGTGCCTGGGTGCCCATCAGCTCCTGACCCTCGCCGTGCGGGCCGAGCACGCGCCCGTCCCGGAAGGCGCGCGGGCCGCGCCAGAAGAGACCGGTGTACCCGGCCATCTCGCGGCCCTCGGTGGTCGGGCTGCCGAACCGCAGCGGCTCGTCACGGAGGTTGGTGACGGCGGAGGACCAGGTCAGCACCCAGAACCCGGCTTGGGGGCGGATGTCGTGCACCCTGATCCGCCGGCGCTCGGTGGCCCAGGCCGTACCGTCGTGGTGACGCCAGGCCAGCCGCTCGGCGAGGACCGCCTCCGAGTTTCCGGCGGACAGTTCCTCGAAGCCCTCGTGGGTCATCGAGCCCAGCCGTTCGGGGTGCGGCTGGTAGCCCTTGCCGCGTACGTAGCAGCGGCCGCCCCAGAGGTTCTGCCCGGACAGGTGCGAGGCGGTCAGCTGGAGCCCCTTGTGCCAGCGGTGGTCGTGCGGCCGGTATCCCGTGACCACGCCGCCCGCCAGCGTGGTGAGGGGGTGGAGGTAGGGCTTCGGCGCCTCCCAGGCCGCCTCCGGGCGGTAGACCAGGCTCAGGAGTCTCAGCTCGCCCAGGCGG
The DNA here is from genome assembly GCF_037911585.1 of Streptomyces sp. GSL17-111. Classification (NCBI taxonomy): domain Bacteria; kingdom Bacillati; phylum Actinomycetota; class Actinomycetes; order Kitasatosporales; family Streptomycetaceae; genus Streptomyces; species Streptomyces sp. GSL17-111. The sequence goes on along the minus strand of NZ_JBAJNS010000001.1, from coordinate 5,699,692 downwards.
AGGTCGACGCGCTCCCCCACGTGATGGACCAGGCGCAGCGGTCGGTCGGTGTCGTTCACGCCCCGCCGCCTTCCCCCGGGCGCGCGGGTGCCGTCGCGTCGGCCGGACCGTCCTCGGCGAGAGCGGTCCCGCCGTCCAGCAGCCGCACCGGCTGCCCGGTGCGGGCGGAGCGGTTGGCGGCCACTCCGATCAGCACACTGCGGATACCGGCCCGGTACCCGGCCTGCCGGGCCAGCGGGTCCTGTCCGGGGCCCCGGAACACGTCGTCCAGGAGGAGCCGGTCGCCGCCGCCGTGCGCTCCGGCGCCGCCCTCGATCGGTACCTCCTCGGCCTGTTCCCAGTGCCGGTGCAGCGTCAGCCGTTCCCACGCGCCGGGGGTGTGCTCCTTTCCGGCCGCCGACGCGTCGATGGCGGCGTGCGGCGGGGTCCACACCCGCTCGCACACCTCCAGCTCCAGGCGGCCCCTGGTTCCGTTGAACGAGACCCGGTAGCCCTCGTGCGGGGCGTGCGCGTTGAGGGAGTACGTCAGCAGGGCGCCGCTGTCGTACCGGGCCAGCACCGCCATGTTGTCCTGGATGGAGACGCCCTCGGCGAAGACGTCCCGGTCCCGCAGGTAGCCGTCCTCGCGCTCCGCGTCCAGATAGAGCCGGGCCAGCCGCGGATCGCTGGTGAGGTCGAGCAGGAACGGGTCCGTGCCGAGCTGAGGGGCCCCGTGACCGCGCTCCGGGCGGTCGCCGGGGGCGTTCGCCGCTCCGTAGAAGCGGAGCGCCGACTGGGCGAACACCAGCTCGGCGTGGGCCCCCAGCCACCAGTTCACCAGGTCGAAGTGGTGGCTGGACTTGTGCACCAGCAGCCCGCCGGACCGGGACGCGTCTCGGTGCCAGCGCCGGAAGTAGTCCGCACCGTGGATGGTGTCCAGGGTCCATTCGAAGTGCACCGAGGTGACCGTGCCGATCTCCCCGGCCGCCAGCGTCCGGCGCACCGCCGTGTTGCGCGGGGAGTAGCGGTAGTTGAACGTCGTCACCAGGGTGCCGGAGCTGCGCTCGGCCGAGGCGGCTATCGCCGCGCAGCTCGCGGCGTCCACGGTCAGCGGCTTCTCCACGATCACGTCGCGCCCGGCGTCCAGGGCGGCGCACACGTACCTGGCGTGGGCCGAGTCGACGCAGGTCACCACGACCGTGTCGGCCCGTTCCAGCAGTTCGCCGAAGCGGTCCGGCCCGAAGGCCGGCACCTCGGCACCGCCGGCTCGGACGATCTGCTCGTTGTAGTACTCCATCCTGGTCCGGTTGGTGTCGCAGAACGCGACGATCGCTCCGGTGTCGCTCCAGTCGCCGAGCAGGGCGTCCACGTACATCTGGGCCCGGTGGCCCAGTCCGACGAAGGCATAGCGGCGTGTCACGTACGGTCCTCACACAGGGTTCGACGCGGGTGGTTCAGCGGGGACGGTTCGGGTGCGGCCGGCGGGGCGGCCTCAGCTGAGGGTGCTCCCCGCCTCGTCGATGAAGGCCTCGGCGGCCTCCTGCGGCGTCATGCGGCCGAAGATGACCTCCTCGCCGTAGCGCTGGAGCATCGCGGGGACCTCACCGGCACCGTTGGGGTAGACCTTCGGGGCCGTCAGTTCCTCGGAGTTCTCCTCGATGAACGCCAGCGACTCCTGGTCGGCCTCGGGCAGTTCGTCGCGGATCTCGGCGAGCACCGTGCTGTTCATCGGCAGACCGCGGTCGCTGCCCAGGATGGCGGCGGCCTCCGGGTCGTTGACCAGGAAGTCCACCAGTTCCGCGGCGGCCTCCTTGGCGTCACTGCGCTCGCTGACCGTCCAGTGCATCGTCGGCTGGAGGAACATGCCGTTGGTGTCGGCGCCCGGCTCCCGGGGCATCTGGAGCATGGCGACCTCCTCACCCGAGCTGCTGGTGAGGACGCCGAGCTGGTTGCTCCACCACATGCCCATGGCACCGGTGTTGGTGGCGATGAGCGACTGCTCGACCCCGGTCGAACCGATCTCGGTGCTGAGGTCGGCCGAGGGCGCCCCGTTCTCCAGCAGGTCCAGGTGCGTCTGGTACCAGTCGGCCACCGTCTCGGCGGACACACCGAGCGCGGCGTCCTCGTAGAACTCCTCCCCGCGCTGTGCGGCGAACATCCGCAGGTAGGCGTCGTTGAAGTTGATCTGGGTGCCGTACACGTCGCTGCCGGTCTTCTCGCTGATCTCCGCGGCCAGCGCGTGGTAGTCGTCCCAGGTCCAGGTGGAGTCGTCCGGCAACTCGACGCCGGCGTCGGCCAGGATCGCGGTGTTGACCATCACGGAGAAGGTGTTGGCACCGGTCGGCACGGCCCGCAGCACGCCGTCGACCTCACCGGAGTTCAGCAGTTCGGCGTTGAGGTCGCCGGTGTCCACCAGCTCCCCCATGTCGGCGAGCTGCCCGGCCCGGCCCAGCTCGCCCAGTCTGCGGATCTCCACGGCGAAGACGTCGGGGGCGTCACCGGAGGCCATGGTGGTGGTCAGCTGGTCGTAGTAGGAGGCCCACTCGAAGGTCTGCACCTTGACCTTGATGTCCTCGTGCTCGGCCTCGAAGGCGTCGACGGCCTTCTGGGTGAGCTCGTGCCGCTCGTCCGAGCCCCACCAGCGGAACTCGATGGTCACCGGCCCGTCGCCCGAGCCGGAGCCGCCGTCACCCCCGGAGCAGGCGGCGGTCAGGGTGAGGGCGCCGGCCATGAGCAGAACCGGCCAGGTCTTCTGTCTGCGGAAGGACACGGAAATCTCCTTTGAGCTCTTTCCCGCCCGTGACGGCGGTGTTTTTCGGTGGTGCGGCGGTGCGCCATGTCGCGGCCGCCCGAGGTGTTACTTGAGGCCCGAGGTGGCGATGCCTCGGACCAGGTATTTCTGGCCCGCGAGGAAGAAGCCGAAGATGGGCCCGAGCGAGAGGACCGACATCGCGAACATCGGTCCCCAGGAGGACTCCCCGGTGGAGTCCAGGAAGTGCCGCAGCGCGATCGGCACGGTGTGCATGTCGGGATCGGTGAGGAAGATCAACTGGCTCAGGAAGTCGTTCCAGGTCCAGATGAACGTGAAGATCGCGGTGGTGGCGAGTGCCGGCATCGACAGCGGAATGATGATCCGGCTGAAGACCCGCCAGTGCCCGGCACCGTCGATCAGGGCGGCTTCGTCCAGGTCCCGGGGCAGGGTGCGGATGAACTGCACCATGAGGAAGATGAAGAAGGCGTCCGTCGCGAGGAACTTGGGCGCGATCAGCGGGAGGAAGGTGTTCAGCCAGCCGATCTCCGAGAAGAGGATGTACTGCGGCACGATCACCACGTGCAGGGGCAGCATGATGGAGCCCAGCATCAGTGCGAACCAGAACCGCTTGAGCGGGAACTCCAGGCGGGCGAAGGCGTAGGCGGCCAGCGAGCAGGCGAACAGGTTCCCCACCACGGCGCCGGCGGTGATGATCGCGGAGTTGAGGAAGTAGTGGCCGAAGGAATGCCGCATGGCGTTCCATCCGTTGCTGAAGTTCTCCAGCGTGAAGGACGTGGGGATCAGGCCCTGTTCACGGAAGATGACCTCCTCCGGCTTCAGGGCGCTGGAGATCATCCACAGCAGCGGATACAGCATCGCCAGCCCGAACAGGATGAGTGCCGCATGGGTGAACAGCTTCTTCCCGCGCACGGCGAGCAGCGTCCTGGCCAGGAGCGTGTCGTTCAGGTCCGAGGTTCGGTTCTTCTCACTTGTCACCGTAGAACACCCAATACTTCGACACGATGAAGTTGATACCGGTCAGAGCGGCGATGATGACGACGAGGAACCACGCCATCGCCGAGGCGTATCCCATCTCGAAGGAGGTGAATCCCTTGATGTACACGTACATCGTGTAGAAGAGCGTCGAGTCCGCCGGACTTCCGTTTCCCCCGCTCACGACATAGGCCTGGGTGAAGGACTGGAAGGCGTTGATGAGCTGCAGGACCAGGTTGAAGAAGATGATCGGGGTCAGCAGCGGAAGCGTGATGGAGAAGAACTTCCGAAGCTTCCCCGCCCCGTCGATGCTCGCCGCCTCGTAGTAGCTGGGCGGGATCTGGCGCAGTCCGGCGAGGAAGATGACCATCGGCGAACCGAACGTCCAGACGTTCAGCACGATGAGGGTGCCCAGCGCGGTGGAGGGGTCGGCCACCCAGCTGCGGCCGTCCGCCCCGAAGACAGACAGGAACTCGTTGAAGAGGCCGTCCGCGCCGAAGACCTTCCGCCACAGGATGGCGATGGCGACGCTGCTGCCGAGCAGGGAGGGCAGGTAGTAGACGGAGCGGTAGATCGACAGTCCGCGCACGCCCCGGTCCAGGAGCAGGGCCAGGGCCAGGGCGAAGGCGAGCTGGAGCGGCACCGAGACGAAGACGTAGACCGCCGTGTTGGTCAGGGCCTTGGTGAAACGCGGATCGTCGAACATCCGGGTGTAGTTGTCCACCCCCACCCAGTTCGCGCCGCCGAGTGGGCTGTAGTCGGTGAACGACAGGTACAGCGAGCCGAGCAGCGGCCCGGCGGTGATCAGCACCAGACCCACGAACCAGGGCGCCAGGAACAGGTAGGCCGTCAGCGCTTCCTTGCGCCGCCTCCTGCGGCGGGCGCGGTCGGCCCGCACGACGTCCGCACCGGGGCCCGGAGCCACGGGTGCGGGCCGCGCCCCGGGTGGGGCGGTCTGATGAGGATGCACGTCGGCGTGCGTCATGGATTCCTCCCGGCGACCGTGGAGAACCGCGGCAGCTCCGAGAAGAGCGCTCCGCGTTCCGCGGCGGTGGTGATGAGTTCGGTGATTCCGGGCAGCACCCGACGCCGCGCTCCGCCCTGAGCGGGCAGGTCCCGCGCGGCGACCAGCGGCACGGGCGGCGCGGCGGCACGGACGGCCTCCAGCACCTGCATGAAGGAGCGGACCGAGGTCAGGGGGACCAGCGCCCGCGGCGGGTCCTCCGGGCCGTGGGCGTGCAGCTGCTCGACGAGGTGGCGCAGCAGCACCGTCCGGTGCTCGACGCTCTCGACGGGTGGCCGGCCGGCGGCTTCCAGCCGCACCCGGTCCTCGGTGTACCAGTAGCTGATCCGCCCCCGCTCACCGGTCACCGTGATGACGGGTGGGGTCTGCTCCGGTGCCGCGAGCGTCACCGCGACCAGCAGCGGGGCGCCGTCCGCGAGCCCGCCCCGGGTGACCGCGCGCAGGCAGGAGGTGTCGTCCGCCTCGATGTCGAAGGCCCGGTAGAGCTCGGTCTCCAGCGAGACGATCTCCCCGCCGTCCACCGCGAGGGCCGTGGCCACCGCGTGGGCGAGGGGATTGGTCAGCGCGCCGTCGACCACGTCGGTGCCGTCGGGGAGGCGCCGCAGCCCGGCCCACGGGGCGCGCAGGTAGTAGGCGGTGTCCCGGCTCCAGGCGGCCGTCGCGGAGATCCCCCGGACCCGGCCCACGGCTCCGGAGGCGATCAGCTCGCGCACCCGGCCCGGCGCATCGGAGCCGAGGCTCTGGAAGCCGACCTGCACCGCCCGGCGCAGCCGCCCGCTCTCCGCGAGCAGCTGGAGGTAGGCGGTGAAGGACGCCGCCGGCGGCTTCTCCAGGTGGACGTGTGCGCCCGCCCGCATCGTGGCCAGCGCCAGGGGCGCGTGGGTGTGCGGAGGGGTGGCGACGACGGCGAGGGAGGCGTCGTGCCGTCGCACCAGCTCGGCGAGGTCGGTCGACTGGCCGGGGCGGCCCAGGCCGGCCAGCTGGTCCGGGGAGGCCGGCCGCAGGTCACACACGCCGGCGAGCTCGGCGATGCCTTCGGCGGCCAGGTCGCGCAGCACCGGCAGGTAGTTGCGTCCGAAGCCGTGGATGCCGGCCAGCACCACGCGCACCGCGTTCACGGGGCCACCTCCGTCAGCCCGTCGAGGGCGAAGTCCAGCCCCAGTCCCGGGCGGCCGGTGGTGCGCAGGCGCGCTCCGGTGATCTCCACGGGGCCGTCGTCCCGCAGCAGCCCGAGCGCGGCGAACGAGGCGTCCTCCACGTCCTCGACCATGGTCGGCAGGGGCAGCGCGCAGGCCAGCTGACCGGAGACGTCCGGCAGCAGGTGCGGGACGACGGGGACGGAGTAGAGCGCCGCCAGTTCGGCGATCCTGCGGAACGGGGTGATCCCGCCGACCCGCGCCACGTTCGGCTGCACGACGTCGCAGGCGCCGGCGTCCAGCCACTGCTTGAAGCCGTGCACCGTGCGGATGTTCTCCCCCACCGCGACCGGCAGACCGCACTCCCGGCGCAGCCGCACATGCCCGGTCAGGTCGTCCGCGAGCAGCGGCTCCTCGATCCAGTACGGGTCGTGGGGAGCCAGGGCGGTCAGCGCGCGGCGGGCCCTGAGCAGATCCCAGCGCTGGTTGGCGTCGATCATCAGCAGGACGTCCGGCCCGATGGCCTCCCGGACGGCCGCGACCCGCTCGGCGTCCACCGCGCACGAGGCGTGGCCCACCTTGATCTTCACCGCCGACGCGCCGCGCGCGACGCAGCGCCCCACCTGGGCGACCAGCTCGTCCCGCGTGTAGTGCAGGTTGATGCCGCTGCCGTAGACGGGCACCGACTCCCGGCGACGGCCCAGCTCGTCGGCCAGGCCGTGCCCGGCGGCGGCGGCGCGCAGGTCCCACAGCGCGGTGTCCACCGCGGCCATGGCCAGCGTGGTGACGCCGCCGGAGCCCGCCTCGTGCAGCCGGTTCCACAGCAGGTCCCAGACCGTCTCCGGGTGGGCGGGCAGCCCCAGCACCGCCTCCTTGCAGTCCCTCATCAGGAGCGCGTGCACGGCGCTCGCCCCGGCCCGTGGCGTCCAGCTGAACCCCGTGCCGGTGCGGCCGTCGTCCAGTTCGAGCCGGGCCACGACCAGGTGGTTCGCGGGGACGTCCGGTCCCCACGGGCGCGGTAGCGGCACCCGGACGTGCCGGGCGGTCAGCGCGGTGATCCTCGGAAGCGTCATGCGGCGTCCCTCACCACGCCGAGGCCGGCGTCGACGATGCGGGACAGCTCCGCCAGATGCTCCGGGGACGGCTCGGTCAGCGGCGCCCGCACGGGACCGGCCGCCACGCCGCGCAGCCGCAGACCGGCCTTGACCAGCGAGACGGCATAGCCCGGCACCCGCGAGCGCAGCTCCGCGAGGGGGGCGTAGAACCTCGTCAGGAGCTCCGTGGCCACCGGCGTCCCCGCGGGGAGCGCACGCGCGAACGCGGTGGCGACCTCCGGGACGAAGCTGAACGCGGCGGAGGAGTACAGGTCCACACCGATCGCCCGGTAGGCGGGCTGGGTCAGTTCGGCGGTGGGCAACCCGTTGAAGAAGGTGAACTCCCTCTCGCCGAGGGCCGCGCGGACCGCGAGGACGATGCGCTGCATCCGGTCCATGTCCCCGAGGCCGTCCTTGAAGCCGACCACGCCCGGGATACCGGCCAGTTCGACCACCGTGGACGACTCCAGGACCAGTGGAGCCCGCTGATAGAGCACCACCGGCAGGCCGACCTCGGCGACGGCCGCCACGTAGGCGGACAGGCCGTCGACGGCGCCCCGGGCCACGGGGGGCAGGAGCAGGAGACCGTCCGCGCCCGCCTCGGCGGCGGCCCGGGCGTGGTGGAGCGCGGTGCCCAGCGGTCCGCCGGCCCCGGCGAACACGGGCACCTCGCCGGAGGCCGCCTCCACGGCGGTGCGCACCACGAGAGCCTGCTCGCGCTCGGAGAGCGAGGTCAGCTCACCGGTGCCGCAGGCGGCGAAGACGCCTCCCGGCCCGTGGGCCAGACCCGTGGTGATGTGTTCGCGCAGTACGGACGGGTCCACCTCGCCGCGCGGGTCGAAGGGGGTGGCCGGGAAGAAGAGCACTCCCGAGAGCTTCATGGGCTTTCCCATCAGGGCAGGTCCGGCACGGACGGTTCGACGAGTTCGGTGCGCCAGCTGCGCAGCGGGCGCCAGCCGAGCAGCCGCTCGGCCTTGGCGGTGGAGAAGGCGGGTGCGGTACCGGTCAGGGCTCCGGCGGTCCCGGCGAGCTCCGGGTGGACCGCCGGCAGGATCTCGGCCAGCGGACGACGGGCGAGCGCGTCGGCGGCCCCGGCGAAGAAGACCTCGCCGTTGGGCAGTTCGGGCAGTGCGTCGAGCAGCACCCGGACGAACTCGCCGCCGTCGCGCGCGTCGAGGTAGTTGAAGAGCGCGGTGCCGGCGAGCGCGGGGTCGTCCAGCCTCTCGAGCACCGTGTGCCCGCTCTGGGTGGGCGCTCCGGCCCACTCCTCGGGGGCGATGACGAAACAGGGCCGCAGCGCCGCGAAGGCCGTGCGGTCACCGGCCGCCACGGCGAAGGAGCGGGTGATCTGCTCGGCGGCGGCCTTGGAGAGGCTGTAGGCGTTCCACGGCCGCACCGGGTGCGTCTCGTCGATGGGCAGCCGGCTGGGCCGCCAGCTGCCGTCCGGAGCGCCGTAGCCGATCACGGTGGGGCTGCTCGCCACGACGACGCGGCGCACCCCGCCGTGCAGGGCGGCCTGGCAGACGTTGAACGCCGCCTGCGTGTTGACCCGGTAGGTGAGGGTGTCGGTCCTGCTGAACGGGGTCGCGATGGCGGCCAGGTGCACGACGGCCTCGGGCCGGTGCCGGGAGACGACCTCGAATGCCTCCCCGGCGTCGGTCATGTCGGCCGGCAGCGAGGCGGCGCACAGCCCGCTGTCGTCGGGGCCGATGTCCACCCCGACGACCTCGTGGCCCGCTTCGGCCAGCGTGGCCACGACGCCTCGGCCGAAGCGCCCGGCGCTGCCGGTTACGAGAACCTTCATCAGACCCAATCTCCCCTTCACAGCAAGCGGTTGCAGAACCGTGGCCCAGAAAATCAAGCGGGTCAAGACCTTGCGCAGGTATTGATTGCAACCGGTTTCCGCCTAGGGTGGGGGACGTGACTGAAGACGGAGTGGGAGAAGAGTTCGGGACGGACCCCCGGGGCGTCCCCGTGCACCGGTACACGCTGCGCGCCGGGGGCATCTCGGCCGGCGTGCTCACCTACGGGGGCGTCGTCCAGTGCCTTCAGGTCCCGGACGTGTCCGGGACACCGGGCAACGTGGTGATCGGGCTGGACTCGATGAAGGACTACCTGACCCGCAGCCGCTTCTTCGGCTCGGTGATCGGCCGCTACGGCAACCGCATCGCCGACGCCGCCTTCACCCTGGACGGCCTGGAGTACCGGCTACCGCGCAACCACGGCCGCAACAGCCTGCACGGCGGGCCGGAGGGTTTCCACGCCCGCGTCTGGCGGGTCGTCGAGGCGACGCCGGACCACCTCACGCTGAGCCACCGCAGCCCGGACGGCGACGCGGGCTATCCGGGCACCCTGGACGTGACACTGCGCTACGGGGTGTCCGCGAGTGAAACGCACACGGATCTCCGCCTCGACTACCACGCGGTCACCGACGCGCCCACGCACGTCAACCTCACCAACCACAGCTACTTCAACCTCGCCGGCCACGGCGGCGTCGAGGACCACCGGCTGGTCGTGGACGCGGAGTACTTCCTGCCGGTGGACGAGGAGTTCATACCGACCGGCGAGTTCGCCCCCGTCGCCGGCACACCCTTCGACCTCAGCAACCCGGGGCCACTGGGTGAGCGGCTCGCGCAGGACCACCCCCAGCTGAGGATCGCCGGGGGCTTCGACCACTGCTACGTCCTGCGCACCCCGGCGGGCTCCCTGCGCCCGGTGGCCCGGCTCGGGGAGCCCGGCTCGGGACGCACCATGGAGGTGCTCACGACCGAGCCGGGCCTCCAGTGCTATTCCGGCCACCGGCTCGGCGACGCCGAGTTCGGCCCGGGAAGCGGCCTGTGCCTGGAGACCCAGCACTTCCCGGACTCCCCCAACCGCCCCTCCTTCCCCACCACGGTGCTGCGTCCGGGCCAGGAGTACCGCTCCACTACGGTGTACCGGTTCGGCACGGACCTCGGGCAGCAGAGGGCCGCCGACACGAAGGGGGTTGGGCTGTGGCGGTGACCATCCGCGACGTCGCGTCGCTGGCCGGGGTGCACGTGTCGACGGTCTCCCGGGCGATGTCGGCGCCGCACCTGGTGAACGCCGCGACCCGGGAACGGGTGATGGCCGCCGCGCGGCAGCTCGGCTACCGACCCAACCGCGCGGCCTCGGCGCTGACCACCGGGCGCACCCACAACCTCGGCCTCATCGTCGCCGACATCGCCAACCCGTTCTTCCCGCCGCTGATCAAGGCCGCACAGGCCTACGCGCGGGAACGGGAGTACCACGTGTTCGTGGCCGACACCGACGAGGACCCGCAGGCCGAGGAGGAACTGATCGGCACGCTGGCCAAACAGGTGGACGGGGTCGTGCTGGTGGCCCCGCGACTGGCCAACCAGCAGATCGAACGACTCAGCCTCGACCTGCCGTTCGTCGTGGTGAACCGGCAGGTCAAGGGCGTGTCCGCGGTGTTGATGGACGTCGGCCACGGCACCGAGCTGGCCGTCTCCCACCTGGCCGGCCTGGGGCACCGGCGGCTGATGGTGCTGGCCGGCCCGCGCGGCTCGTGGAGCAGCAAGCAGATGGAGCAGGCCGCGCGGAGCGCGGCCGCGGAGCACGGCCTGGAGCTGACCGTCAGCGGCCCCAACGCCCCCACCGAGCAGGGCGGAGCGGCGGCCGCCGCACGCGTGCGGCGGACCGGGGCCACGGGCGTGATCGCCTACAACGACCTGGTGGCGATCGGCGTCATCGAGGGGCTCGGGCACCTGGACGTCCAGGTGCCCGAGGACGTGAGCGTGGTCGGCGTCGACGACACGGTGGCGGGCCGGCTGAACCGGCCGAAACTGACGACGATCGTCATGCCGACCCCGGCCGCCGGGCGGACGGCGGTCGACCTTCTGCTGCAGACGATCACCGACGGCGGTGGCGGCGTCAGCGCGCAGGCGAGTCTGGCGACCGGTCTCACCGTGCGGGAGTCCACCGGGCCGGTCCGGCGCGGGTGAGCGGGGCGCGGCGCCGCCCGGATCAGACGAACGACGAGGAGAGGCAGGGTCCGCATGAGGACGGCACACGACACCCACGAGCCGAGCCGGGTGGTCAGCAGGGACGCGCGGTCGGGCCGTCCGCGTGACTGGGAGACGAGCGCCTCGACGCCGGGCGAGGTGGACGCGGCGGTGCGGGCGGCGGCCGACGCGGCGCCACCGCTGCGGGACCGCGAGGTGCGCATCGCGCTGCTGCGGGCCGCGGCGCGGGAGATCGCGGCCGACGGCGAGCGGATCATCGCGGCCGCCGACGCCGAGACCGGCCTCGGCGTACCGCGTCTGGAGGGCGAACTCGCCCGGGTCGTCGCCCAGTTCCGGCTGTTCGCCGACGAGGTCGCCGACGGTGGCCATCTCGGTGTGACGATCGACCACGCCGACACCGGCGTGGTGCCGGCCCGGCCCGACCTGCGGCGCTACCAGGTTCCTCTCGGCGTCGTCGCCGTCTTCGCCGCCTCCAACTTCCCGCTGGCGTTCTCCGTGCCCGGCGGGGACACCGCCAGCGCCTGGGCGGCGGGGTGCCCGGTGGTGGTCAAGGCTCATCCCGGACACCCGCACACCTCGGAGCTGTGCGCCGCCGCGCTGCGGCGGGCGGCCGGGAGGGCCGGGCTGGAGCCCGGGGTGCTGGGGGTGGTCCACGGCTTCGACGCGGGCCTGCTGCTCGTGCGGCACGAGCGGGTGGCGGGCGTCGGATTCACCGGCTCGGTGGCCGGCGGACGCGCGCTGTTCGACGAGGTGGCGGCGCGTGCGGTGCCGATTCCCTTCCACGGCGAACTGGGCAGCGTGAACCCCGTGGTGGTCACCGAGGAAGCGGCGGCCATCCGGGCAGCGGAGATCGCCGAGGGGCTGGCCGGGTCGGTGGCCCTGGGCCTGGGGCAGTTCTGCGTCAAGCCCGGAGTCGTCCTGGTACCGCGCGGCGAGGACGGCGACGAGCTGGTGCGGCTGCTGGCGGGGCGGCTGGCCGAGGTGCCCGGCGGGGCGCTGCTGACCGAGCGGATCCGGGAGTCGTTCGTGACCGGCGTCGGGGAGCGGACGGCCACACCGGGCGTGACGCGGCTCGTGGAGCCGTCCGTGGACGGCACCGCGGTCTCCGCCGGGCTGCTGACGGTCGACGCCGACGGGTTCACGCCGCTGCTGGGCGAGGAGTGCTTCGGCCCGCTGGCCGTGGTGGTGCGCTACGGCTCCCGGGCCGAGGCCGAAGGGGTCCTGGCCGGCCTGGCGGGCAGTCTGACGGGCACCGTGCAGCTGGGCCCGGGGGAACTGGCCGCCGGTTCGCCCTGGGTGGAGGTGCTGGCCCGCTCCTCGGGACGGGTGGTGGTCAACGCCTGGCCGACGGGCGTCGCCGTCACCTGGGCGCAGCACCACGGTGGGCCCTACCCGGCGGCCACCTCACCGGCCACGTCGGTCGGCGCGGCGGCGGTGACGCGCTGGCTGCGGCCGGTGGTCTTCCAGAACGCCCCGGCCTCCGTCCTCCCGCCGGAGCTGCGCGAGGACAACCCGCTGGGGCTCCCCCGCCGCGTCGACGGCGCCTGGCGGTACTGAGCGGAGGCGCCCGGGCACCGACCGCGGCCCGGGCGCCGCACCGCGCCGGCCGCCCGCGCCGGGCGGCGGATCGGCGCGGGGGTGGGGTCAGGTGCGGGGGCGGGGTGGGGGGTCGGTGTCGGGCCGGGCCTCGGCGTCGAGTTCGTCGTCCAGCGCGGTGAGGAAGCGCAGGACGACCTCGATCTCCTCGGCGGTGAAGCGGCGGCGGACGGCTTCGGTGCGCCGGGCCAGCGGGCGGAACGCCTCACGGGCGACGGTGCGCCCGGCGGGGGCGTAGTGCAGGTGCACGACCCGTCCGTCGGCCGTGTCGCGGGTGCGGGTGATGTGACCGCCGCGTTCGAGGCGGTCCAGGCAGGCGGTGACAGCACCCGAGGTGAGGTTCAGGTGGGCGCGGAGCCGGCCCGGCGTCATCGGGCCGCCATGCCCGTCTCCGTCCAGGATCGCGATGAGGGCCAGCAGGTCGGTGTGGTGCAGGCCATGGCTCCGGGCGAAGTCCTGCCCGGTGCGCGTGACGCTCGCGGTGATGCCCCGCAGCCGGACGGCCAGGGCGAGCAGGTCGGGTCCGGGACGGTCGGGTCCGGGTGTCGTCGCCCCGGCGGGGGGCCGCTCGTCGGGTGTGCTCACACCCCCACCCTAAGAGTTCTCTCGATGATTGAGATATCTTGGTCGCCGTCCGAGGCGGCCTGTGCCGCGTACCCGACCGAAAGGTGTGCCATGCGACTCACGTCGCGCGCGCCGCGCTGGCTGCTGCCCGTCGCCTTGTTGCTCGTCTGGCTCGTCGTGGGAGGGGCCGCGGGGCCCTACGCGGGGAAGCTGGGCGAGGTCGCCACCAACGACCAGACGGCGTTCCTGCCCCAGGGCGCCGAGTCCACCCGCGTCCTGGAGGCCCAGGAGGACTTCCGGCAGGACGACACCGTCCCGGCGATCGTGATCTGGACGACGGACGGCGAGGCCGTCTCCCCCGCCCAGCGCGAGCAGGCCGAGGCCGCGTCGAGCAGGCTGGCCGAGACGGAGGGCGTCACCGGCCGCCCCTCCCCCGTGGTGCCCTCGCGGGACGGTGAGGCGCTGCAGACCGTCGTCCAACTGAGCGGCGATCTGGGCGAGGAGACGGGCACGGCCGTCGACGCGCTGCGGGAGGCGGCGGAGGGCGTCTCCGGGACGACCGCCTACGTGGCCGGTCCGGCGGCCACGCAGGCCGACCTCGGCGAGGCGTTCGCGGGGATCGACGAGCTCCTGCTGTTCGTCGCCCTCGGCGTGGTCCTGCTGATCCTGCTGCTGGTCTACCGCAGTGTGCTGCTGCCGCTGGTCGTCATGGCGGGGGCCGTCATGGCGCTGTCGGTGGCGAGTGCCGTCGTGTACCAGCTCGCGGAGCGGGACGTCGTCCGGGTGGACGGGCAGGTGCAGGGCATCCTGTCCATCCTCGTCATCGGAGCGGCGACGGACTACGCCCTGCTGCTGTCGGCCCGCTTCAGGGAGGAGCTCGCCGACGGGCACGACCGGCTGGCGGCGATGACGGCGGCCGTGCGGCGTTCGTCCGGAGCCATCGTGGCCAGCGCCGCGACCGTCGCGCTCGGCCTGCTCGCCCTGCTGCTCAGCGACCTCACCAACAACCGCGCGCTGGGCCCGGTGGGCGCGATCGGCATCGCCTGCGCCGTGCTCACCACCCTCACCTTCCTGCCCGCGGCCCTGGCGCTGCTGGGGCGGGCGGCCTACTGGCCCGCACGCCCCCGGCAGGCCGGTACGGGGCAGCAGGGCGTGTGGGAGCGGGTCGCCTCGCTGGTCGACCGCAGGCCGCGCCGCGTGGTGGCGGCGACCCTCGTGGCGCTGTGCGCCGCCGCCGCGTTCTCCGGGACGCTGCGCACCGACGGCGCGCCGCTGAGCGAGACGTTCGTGGGTGACGCCCCGTCGGTGGAGGCCCAGGAACGGTTGAGCGAGCACTACCCCGGTGGCTCCGGCAACCCGGCGGTGATCATCGCCGACGCGGACGCCGCCGAGCAGGTGACCTCGGCGGCCCGGGAGACCGAGGGCGTCGCCGAGGTGAACGTGCTCACCGAGGGGCCGCGCCCGGGCGCCGGTGCCCCGCTGGTCGTCGACGGACGGGTCCTCGTCAACGCCACCCTGGAGGCGCCCAGCGACAGCGACGCCGCGCAGCGGACGGTGCAGCGGCTGCGGGAGGCGGTCGACGTCGCGGGGTCGGACGCCCTCGTCGGCGGGTACACCGCGCAGACCTACGACACCCGCACCACGGCCGAACGGGACCGTGAGGTGATCACCCCGGTGGTGCTGGTGATCATCCTGCTCATCCTGACCGTCCTGCTGCGGTCCCTGTTCATGCCCGTGCTCCTGGTGGCCACCGTGGCGCTGAACTTCTTCGCCACGCTCGGCGTCTCGGCGCTCGTCTTCGAGCACCTGCTCGGGTTCACGAGCACCGACCCGTCGGTGCCGCTGTACGGCTTCGTGTTCCTCGTGGCGCTGGGCGTCGACTACAACATCTTCCTGATGACCCGCGTGCGGGAGGAGACGCTCCGGTCCGACACCCGCAGGGGCGTGCTCACCGGGCTCACGGCCACCGGTGGCGTCATCACCTCCGCCGGTGTCGTGCTCGCGGCCACGTTCGCCGCGCTCGCGGTCATCCCGCTCTCCTTCCTGGTCCAGATCGCCTTCATCGTCGCCTTCGGCGTGCTGCTGGACACCCTCGTCGTCCGCTCCCTCCTCGTCCCCGCCCTCGTGCGGTGGATCGGACCGGCGGTGTGGTGGCCCAGCCGCCTGCGCGCCGACGGTCCGGCGCGGGAACCGGGCGAGCCGGCCGAGAAGGCACGGTCGGCGGCAGCGGACGGCGGCTGAGCCCACACCCGGGGGGACGGCGTCAGGCGGTCCTGGTGAACCGCCAGACGTTGTCCCCCCGCGTCCCCGGCGCCCCCTCCGGCGAGGGGGAGTCACGCTCGACCTCTTCAAGCGTTTCCACCCGCCACGTGGCGGGAAGCGCCAGCTCGCCCAGGACGTCCTGGAGGGTCGGGAAGTCGGCCGCGAACGGGTGGTCGTGCTCGCCCTGCCAGGAGGGCCAACTCGCGTGCATGACGACGAGCAGCGTCCCGCCGGGCGCGACGACGGAGGCCGCCCAGCGCAGGACGCGACCCCGGTCCAGCTCGACGGGTGACTGGAGGAACTGGGCGCTGACGAGGTCCCAGCTCCCCTCGGGGTACGTCTTCCCCAGCTCGTGGCGCTCCCAGGTGACCCCGTCCGCCACCCCCTCGGCCTCGGCGTGGGCCGCCGCGCGGTCCAGGGCGGTCTTCGAGACGTCCACCCCCGTGACCCGCCAGCCGTGCGACGCCAGCCAGACGGCGTCGGCGCCCTCCCCGCACCCGAGGTCCAGGGCACGGCCCGGCTCCAGGCCGGCCACCTCGCGGACGAGCAGGGGGTTCGGGTTGCCGCTCCAGACGCGGTCACTGTCGCGGTAGCGCTCCTCCCAGAACGTCCGCGCGTCCTCGGGCGTACCCGGTGCGGTGGATTCGGCGGAGGTGGTCGGTTCTTCGGACATCGGCACTCCTCGGCACGGTCTCGGTGGTTCCGGGCGCCAGGTTCACTCGGCGTCGCGCGGGAATCAAAAGAGCTTGCCGGAACGGCAAACCGGCCGCGCGGCGGTGGCCGCACTGCTCCACCTGGGCGTAGCACCGGCGGCGTGCGCGGGCGCCCCGGCGCCGTGGGTGAGACGGTCGTGAGAAGCCCGCACCGGCGCGACGGGCCGTCGGCGCGCGCGGACTCCGCCCGCCGGCCCGTTCGCCGAGAACTTCCGAGGAGACCTTTCATGGAGATGCCAGTAGTACGGGAATGCACGGTCGAGGAGTGCGTCTACAACAGGGACCAGGCCTGCCACGCGCAGGCCATCACGGTGGGTGACATGCGCCACCCCCACTGCGACACCTACCTCAACGCACCGGCGAAGGGCGGCGACCCCAGCGCCACCGGCCGGGTCGGCGCGTGCAAGGTGGCCAACTGCCGGCACAACGAGCAGTTCGAGTGCCGCGCTCCGGGCATCACCGTGGGACACGTCGAGTCCGCGGTGGACTGCATGACGTACGCGCCGGCCTGAGCGGCGAGCCGCGCGGTCGGCGCCCGCACGTGGGCCCGGCCCGAAACACCACGAGCCCTGCCGGGTGCGCCCGGCAGGGCTCGTCGGGTGCCACGGCGGACGGCCGAGGACCGCCCCGGCCTCGGTGGGAGGCCGCACAAGGACGTCGGCGGGGTCACGCCGGGCGGCCGGGCGGGCACGCACCGGGACCTCGGCGCGCACCGGAGTCCGACGGCACGCCACGCTCGGCCCGCAGAGCGTATGGTCGCGGTATGGGCGACAGGCGCAGCGCCGGGTACCGCGCCGCCGGGCCGCACAGGGCCGCAGGGCGGTGGACCCGAGCCGTCGTGCCGGGTCCCGGCGGGGGTCCGTGGCACGGCGGGAGGCCCGCGTCCGGGGGCCGGCCAGGGGGTCACGGTGCCCGGCCGTGGTGAGGGCCTGAGCGGTCCCGGACTCCTGGGCGACGCGCTGGCCGACACCGTACGGCGGACCGGGGCCTCCTCGGGCGGCCTCTACCTCCTGGACGACGCCACGGAGACGCTGTGCCTGGCGGTGATGTGCGGGATCCCCGTGGACGTGGCCTCGCCTTGGCGGCGCATCCCCCTCACCTCCCCGGCCCCGGTGACCGACGCCGTACACGACGGGCGTCTGGTGTGGATGGGCTCCCAGGACGCGATGGCCCGCGCCTACCCACGCGCGGCGGCGACACTGCCGTACCGCCTGACGCTGGCCGCCGCGCCGCTGCCCGGCCGGTCCCGCTGCTGGGGTGCCCTGCTCCTGCTGTGGCCGGCCTCCCACCCGGAGACCGCGAGCGAGCGGGAGCGCGCCAACATCACCTCGGCGGCCCGGCGCCTCACCCTCGCGCTGGAGGAGGCGCCCACTCCGCCGCTCATCCCCGAGCACCCCTTCCGCATCCCGGTCACCGGCTCCCGCCCCCGTCGCGAGCGTCCCAACCAGGCTGCGGCCGACTACGCCGAGCGGCTGCCGGAAGGGGCCGTGGCCCTCGACCTCGAAGGGCGGATCACCTTCCTCTCCACCACGGCCGCCGAGCTGCTCGGCCTCGACACCGACCAGCTGCTCGGCACCCGGCCCTGGCAGTCCCTGCCCTGGCTGGAGGACCCGGTCGTCGAGGACCACTACCGCAGCTGCGTCGTCAGCCGCGAGCCCGTGGCCTTCAGCGCGCTGCGCCCCCCGGACCGCCTGCTGCACTTCCAGCTCTTCCCCGACGTCAGCGGCATCAGCGTGCGCATCACCCCCGAGCCGGGGCCGGGCGACGGCCATCCCGGTGCCGACGCGTCCGACGCGGGCCGGCGGGGGCGGTGGGACCCGTCGAACGCGCCGGACCGCGCGGACGCGCCGGACCGCACCGGCGCGGCGGCGAGCCGGACCGCACAGGCGGGACGGCTCTACCAACTGGTGCACCTGGCGGCCGGGCTGACCGAGACCGTCGCCGTGCGCGACGTGGTGGAACTCCTCGCCGACCAGGTGCTGCCCGCCTTCGGGGCCGACGGCCTGGTCCTGTCCACCGCCGACGCGGGCCGGCTGCGGATCACCGGCCACCACGGGTACCCGCAGGAGATCATCGACCGCCTCGACGGCCTGGCCCTGGACACCGCCCTCACCCCGGCGGGGCAGGTCCTGGCCACGGGCGCGCCGCTCTTCTTCGCCGACCGCGCGGAGATGGCCCGCAGCTACCCGAAGGCCCCGAACATCAGTGACAAGGCGGCGTGGGCCTTCCTGCCGCTGGTCGTCTCGGGACGCCCGGTGGGCTGCTGCGTCCTGTCCTACGCGCGCCCGCACGTCTTCGCCGCCGACGAACGCGCCGTCCTCACCTCGCTGGCCGGGCTCGTCGCCCAGGCCCTGGACCGGGCGCGCCTCTACGACGCCGCGCACGACCTCGCCCACGGCCTGCAGCAGGCCCTCCTCCCCCGCAGTCTGCCGAAGCTGCCCGGGCTGGAGATCGCCGCGCGCTACCTGCCGGCCAGTCACGGCATGGACATCGGCGGCGACTTCTACGACGTCATCCGACTCGACGCCACGACCGCCGCCGCCGTCATCGGCGACGTGCAGGGGCACCACGTGGCGGCCGCCGCCCTGATGGGCCAGGTGCGCACCGCCATCCACGCCACCGCCGGCGCGCCGCCCGCCCAGGTGCTCCACCGAACGAACCGGGTACTCGCCGACCTGGAGAGCGATCTGCTGGTCTCGTGCCTCTACGCGCACCTCGATCTGAGCCGCCACCAGGTCACCATCGCCAGCGCGGGCCACCCGCCCCCGCTCCTGCACCACCCGGGGCGTCCGGCCGAGGTCGTCGCGCTCGACCCCGCCCCGCTGCTCGGCATCGACCTCGGCAGCCCCTATCCCGTCACCCGGCTGACCCTGCGGCCGGGCACCACCCTGGCCCTCTACACCGACGGGCTCGTCGAGGCCCCCGGAACGGACATCGACCGGACCACGGCCGCCCTCGTCCAGCACCTGGCCGCCCACGGTGACCAGCGCCTCGACCTCCTCGTCGACGGGCTGATCCGTCGCGTGTGGCCCACCGGCCGGTACACCGACGACATCGCCATGCTGCTGCTGCGGAGCGCGACCCCGCCGCCTGACGGCCGCCGCTAACACGACGGAGGGGCTCTACCTTTTCCGGGCCTCCGGCGGCCGTTTCCGCTACCTCGGCCCCTACGAGGAGGTGACCGGGTGAGCACGTGAACCGGGTCGTTCGCCGGTGGTGGGAACGTGCGGCCGGGCCCGGTCGAGGACGGCGGCGGTGTCCACGCCGGTGGGCAGGGTGCCGAAGGCGACGCCCCAGTCGGCCCCGAGCCGGGAGGCGCAGAAGGCGTCGGCGACGGCCGGGGCCCCGTGGCGCTGGAGGAGCGATCCCTGCAGGACGAGCGCCATCGTCTCGACCGTGCGCCGGGCCCGGTAGGGGGCGTCGTCGGGACGGGCGAGGTCCTTGCGCAGCCGGGCCACCGCCGCGTCCAGGCGGCGGTCGGCTCCGGCCGCGAGGTCGACCTCCGCGAAGTACGCCTCCACGGTCTCGGGCTGACGGGCCATCGCGCGCAGGGCGTCGAGCGCCGCGACGTTGCCGGAGCCCTCCCAGATGCCCGCGAGGGGCGCCTCGCGGTAGAGGCGGGGCATGCCGGAGTCCTCGACGTAACCGTTGCCGCCCAGGCACTCCAGCGCTTCGGCGGCGTGGGGGGCGGCCCGCTTGCAGACCCAGTACTTGCTGACGGCCAGGGCGATCCGGCGGAACGGCTCCTCGGCGGGGTCGCCGCAGGCCGCCCGGTCCACGGCCCCGGCCAGCCGCATCGCCACGGCCGTCGCCGCCTCCGACTCCACGGCGAGGTCGGCCAGCACGTTGCGCATGAGCGGCTGGTCGAGGAGCCGGGCGCCGAAGGCGCTGCGGTGCGTGGCGTGGTGGACGGCCTCCACCACGCCACGCCGCATGCCGGAGGCGGAGGCGAGGGTGCAGTCCAGCCGCGTCATGTTGACCATCCGGATGATCGTCGCCACGCCGCGCCCCTCCTCCCCCACCAACTGGCCGAGGGCGCCCTCGTACTCGATCTCGGAGGAGGCGTTGGAGCGGTTGCCGAGCTTGTTCTTGAGCCGCTGCAGTCGCAGGGCGTTGCGTTCGCCGTCCGGCAGGACGCGGGGCACGAGGAAGCAGGAGAGCCCGCCGGGGGCCTGCGCGAGGGTGAGGAAGACGTCCGACATCGGGGCGGAGGTGAACCACTTGTGCCCCGTCAGCGCGTACCAGCCCTCCCCCGTGGGTTCGGCGCGGGTGGTGTTGGCGCGCACGTCCGATCCGCCCTGCTTCTCGGTCATGGACATCCCCGCGATGAGCCCGCTCTTGGCGGTCGGGACGCGCAGTCCGACGTCGTAGGAGGAGGACGTCAGCAGGGGCTCGTAGAGCGCGGCGAGCTCCGGCTGCGCGCGGAGGGCGGGCACGGCGGCGTAGGTCATGGAGACCGGGCACAGGTGGCCCGGGTCGGTCTGACCCCAGACGACCATCTTGGCGGCGCGGGCGACGTGCGCGCCGAGGCGTTCCTGCCGCCAGGGCGCGGCGTGCACACCGTGGGCGGTGGCGACCGTCATCAGGTCGTGCCAGTGCGGGTGGTACTCCACCTCGTCCACGCGGTGGCCGTAGCGGTCGTGGGTGTGCAGGACGGGCGGGTGCTCCTCCACGAGCCGGGCCCACTCCTGGGTGGCGCGTTCCCCGGCGAGGGTGCCGAGCTCGTGCAGTTCCTCCTCGGCCCAGCCGGCGCCTTCGCGGTGCAGCGCCTCCAGCAGCGCGGGGTCCTCGGCGACGTCGTGGCCGGTGAGGGGCGGGACCTGGTTGACGACGTCATGGGTGGCCGGCATCGGGGACTCCCAGGGCTCGGGTGACGAACGCGGTCAGTGCGGGCAGCGTGGCGGGGCCGGCGTCTCCTTGGGAGAGCGGCCCGACGAGGGCCTCCGCGCCCGCGCCGACGAGTGCGGAGGCGGTGAGGCGGGCGTCCTGCGGGGGCAGTACGCCGAGGGCCACCCCGGCGGCGATCCGCTCGGCGAACACGTCGCGGAAGGCGGTGCGGAAGAGGAGCCGCTCCCGGTCGACGGCCGGGGCCACCGGTTCGGCGAGGAGGGCGTAGGCCAGCCGCGGGGCCTTCAGGGCGCGGGAGGCGAAGGTCTCCACGACGGCCACCACGGCGGCGACGGGGTCGGGGTGCGCGGCGGCGGCCTCCGTCACCGCCGCGACCTCCCGCCGCACGACGGTGCGGAAGAGTTCGGCGACGAGGTCGGCCTTGGAGGGGAAGTGCCGGTACATGGTGCCGGTGGCCACGCCGGCGCGGGCGGCGACGGCGGACATCGAGCAGCCGCCGTACCCCTGCTCACGCAGGAGTCCGACGGCGGCTGCGAGGACGTCGGCCCGCTGGGCGTCCAGGCGGGCCTGGACGGCGGGCGTACGGCGGTACGGCACGTCAAGAAGTGAAGCACCGGTTCACTTCTTCGACAAGAGTCCGTGCGGCGCCGGCCGCCTACTTGACGGACCCGGCCG
Organism: Streptomyces sp. GSL17-111; assembly: GCF_037911585.1. Lineage (NCBI taxonomy): Bacteria > Bacillati > Actinomycetota > Actinomycetes > Kitasatosporales > Streptomycetaceae > Streptomyces > Streptomyces sp. GSL17-111. The sequence continues at coordinate 5,678,052 of NZ_JBAJNS010000001.1, read as the reverse complement.
TCAGGCCCGACACCACGTGCCGTTCGATGAGGGCGAAGAGGACGACCACGGGCACGATGGCGACGACCGACGCGGCGAACAGGTAGTTCCACTGCACCGAGTAGTTGCCGATGAAGCCGTTGATCCCGACCGTCAGCGGCTGGCTCTCCGGGGTGGTCGCGAGGGTCAGGCCCATCACGAACTCGTTCCAGGCCGTGATGAAGGTGAAGATCAGGGCCGTGACCACACCGGGCACGGCCAGCGGCAGGGTGACGCGGACCAGGGCGCCGAAGCGGCCCGTTCCGTCGATCATCGCCGCCTCCTCCAGCTGGACGGGGATCGAGCCGATGTAGGCGGTCAGGATCCACACGGCGAAGGCGAGGTTGAACGCCGCGTTGCACAGGATCAGCGTCCACACCGAGTTGAGCATGTCCAGCTGGTGGAACTGCCGGTAGAGGCCGACGAGCAGCGAGGTGGGCTGGAACATCTGCGTGACCAGCACCAGCAGGAGGAACGCCTTCCGGCCGCGGAAGCGGGTCCGGGCCGTGTAGTAGGCGGCGGGCAGGGCGACCAGCAGGACGAGCAGCGTCGAACCGCCGGCGACCAGCAGACTGACCTTCAGGTTCTGGCCCAGCTCCGACTCCCGCCAGACGTCGACGAAGTTGGACCAGGCGAGGTCCCCCGGGAGGTAGCTCGCGTCGCGCAGCTCGTCGGCGGGGCGCAGGGCGGTGATGACCATCTCCGCGTACGGCAGGAGGAACACCACCGCGAGCGACCAGGCCACCGCGGCGATGAGCAGGGTGCGCGGGGCGAACCGGCGGGGGCGGCGCGGCGGCGCGGCCGTTGTGACCGCCGTGGAGCCGCCGCGGGTGCGCCCCGCGCCGGGCGGAGCGGTGGTCGTCGTGCGGGGGCTCATCGCGCCTCCTCCTTGCTGTCCGCGTTCCAGCGGCTGACCTTGAGGAACGCCACGACCATGAGCACCACGAGCGCGAAGTTCACCACCGACATGGCCGCCGACAGGCCGATGTCGGAACTCTTGAGCTGGTACATGAACACGGTGCTGGTAGCGGTGTCGCTGGCCGGGCCGCCCCGCGTCATGGCCCAGATGATGGGGAACGAGTTGAAGACGTTGATGAGGTTGATCACCACACCGACGAGGAAGGCGGGCCGCAGCAGCGGGAGGGTGACCAGGCGGTAGGTCTGCCAGGGGGACGTGCCGTCGACCCGGGCCGCCTCGTAGACCTCGCCGGGGATCGTCTGGAGTCCGGCGAGCAGGGTGTAGGTGGTGAACGGCAGGGAGACGAACACCGCCACGCACATCATCCAGGGCCAGGCCGTGGCGGGCGAGCCCAGCCAGTCCCGGGGGGCGTCGATGAGGCCGAGGTCGGTCATGAGGGTGTTGAGGACACCCGCCGTGCGGTCGAGCATCCAGGAGAAGCCGATGGCCGTCATCAGCACGGACGCCGCCCACGGGGCGATGAGCGCCCAGCGGGTGAGGCGGCGTCCGGGGAAGCGCTGGTTGAACAGCTGGGCCAGGGCCAGCGAGAGGGTCATGGTGACGCCGACGACGGCGACGGTCCACACGACGGTCGCCGTCAGCACGCCGGCGAGGTCGGGTTCGTCGAAGAGCCTGCGGTACTGCTCCAGCCCGGCCGAACCGCGGACGAAGCCGCTGATGCTGATGTTCAGGAAGGAGGTGCGGACCATCTCGTAGACGGGCCAGAGCACGACGAGCACGATGAGCGCGACGGCCGGGCCGATCCAGGGCAGGGGGCCGAGCCGCGCCACCATGCCCGACGGGCGGCGCGGGGCGCGGCTGCGGACTTCGCGCGGTGGACGCGGGGTGGTGTGGGTGGACACGGGATGCCTTCCGGGTGCTGGCGGTCCTGGCCGCCGAGGTGAACCGGGTGGGGCGCGGTGGGTGTGGGGCCGGCCGCGCCCGCCCCGGTGTGCCGCCCCGGACACCGCTGCGGGAGGGGGGTGTCCGGGGCGGGCGGGCCGGTGCGTCAGCGCTGGTCGGAGACGATGTCCTCGGCCTTGCGCTGGAGGTCCCCGAGGACCTCGGCGGGGTCGCCGGCGACGGCCGTCCCACCGCTCTGCTTGATCTCGGCGGAGACCGCGTCCCAGGTGACGTCACCGAGGGGGTAGAAGGACGCGTCGGGCAGGAGCTCGAAGAAGAGCTCCAGGTCCGGGTGGTCGCCGCCGGTCCGCATCCGCTCCAGGGTGTCGTCCGTGACGGGCATCAGGTTGTACCTCTCCATGAAGGAGAGCGTGTGCTCCTCGGCGTACGCGAAGTCGAGGAACTCCCTGATCTCCTCCTGGTGGCCGTTGTCCTTGAAGGCCATCATCCAGTCCGCGACGCCGAGAGTGGACTCCAGCGCGCCGTCCTTGCCGGGGATGGGGGCGACGCCGTAGTCGACCCCGCCGTCCTTGGACATCTGGATGAGCGACGGGTGCCCGTTGAGCATGGCGGCCTTGCCCGCCGCGAAGTCGGCGAACGCCGTCTTGCGCTCCGTGCTCTCGGGGTTCGCGTACGTGAGCCCGGGGTCGACGAGGTTGGACTTCAGCCATCGGAAGGTCTCGACGTTGGCCTCGCTGTCCAGGGTGTAGGCGCCGTCGGCGTCGGTGTAGCCACCGCCGTTGCCCAGCTCCCAGATCAGGGTCTCCCCCTGGGCCTCCTCCGGCCCGAGCGGCAGCGCGTAGGGCGTGACGCCGGGGACCTCGGCCTTGATCCGCTCGGCCGCCGCCCTGACGTCGTCCCAGGTCGCGGGCGGTTCGCTGATCCCCGCCGCGGAGAAGATCTCCTTGTTGTAGAAGAGCACGCGGGAGGAGGAGACGAAGGGGATGCCGTACTGCGTGCCGTCGACCTCGCCCGCCCGCGCGAAGCTGTCGACCAGGTTCTCGCGGGTCTCCGGCGAGAGCACGTCCTCGGCCGGGTGGAGCAGGTCGTCGGCGACCTTGTCCGCGAAGCCGCCGGTCTGGAGGACGTCCGGGACGTTTCCGCTCTGGATCATCGTCTTGACCTGCGAGTCGATGTCGTTCCAGTTGATGACCCGGACGTCGACCCGGATGCCGGGGTGGTCGGCCTCGAACGCCTCGGCGACCTCCTCCCAGTACACCGTGGTGCTGTTGGACGCCTTGTTGCCGTAGTCGGCAGCGACGAGCTTGAGGGTGACGGAGCCGTCGTCCGCGCCGCCACCGCCGCACGCCGTGAGGGCGAGGGCGCCGGCCAGGCAGGCCGCCGGGAATCTGAGCGTTCGCTTCTTCACTGCCGATACCGCCTTCGCGCTGCGGACCCGCTGCCGCGTCGGGTCCGGTCACCCCGGCGGAGCCCTCAGCCGGGGTGGCTGACTGGAAAAGCTACTTCACTGCGTGATGATGCGTGTAAGCCTTTCTCTGCGAGCAGCTTCACGCATTCACCGTGCTTGGAAGGGAGTATCCACGAACCGGCGGCCGGGGTCCAGGCTCTGTTACGGGTCCGTTGTCGACGCACCGTCAGGGTCGGCCCGCGCGTGGCCGTCCGTGGCCGCGCGTGGACGGAAACTGCTGACGGCGGCCGGATCTGGCATCGTGACGGGCGCGTGATCGCTCGGTGGCCGTGCCATGCCGCCGGCCTCGCGGCGCGGCCACCGGCCGTATGCACGAAAGACACGACGCCAGTGGAGGTCCAACGCATGTCCAAGCATGAGCGGTGGAGCACGTTGCTCGAACTGCTCGCCGCGAAGGGGCGCGTCGAGGTCGAGGAGGCCGCGACCGCCCTGGAGGTCTCCGCCGCGACCATCCGCCGGGACCTCGACGAGCTGGCGGAACAGCAGATGCTGCAGCGCACCCGCGGGGGCGCCGTCGCACACGGCGTGTCCTACGAGTTGCCACTGCGGTACAAGTCCTCCCGCCGGGCCCCGGAGAAGCAGCGCATCGCCGCGGCCGTCTCGGAGCTGATCAGCGAGGGCGAGGTCGTCGGCCTCAACGGGGGCACGACGACGACGGAGGTCGCGCGGACCCTCGGGCTGCGCACCGGCGGCGGCGCCCGCGAGGGCGCGCCCGGAAGTGCCACGGCGCCGCTGCTCACCATCGTGACAAACGCGCTGAACATCGCCGGGGAGCTGGCCGTACGGCCGCAGATAAAGATCGTCACCACCGGGGGCGTGGTCCGGCCGCAGACCTTCGAACTGGTCGGCCCGCTGACCGTGGGCGTCCTCAACGAGGTGGTGCTCGACGCGGTCGTGCTCGGCGTGGACGGCGTGGACCCGGGCCTGGGGATCATGACCCACCAGGAGGAGGAGGCGAGCATCAGCCGGCTGTTCGCGGAGCGCTCCCAGCGCGTCATCGTCGCCGCCGACTCCTCCAAGATGGGCAAGCGCGCCTTCGCCAGGATCTGCGGACTGGAGCGCATCGACGTGCTGGTGACCGACTCGGCGATCCCCGACCCCATGGTGGCCGGCCTCACCGAGGCGGGCGTGGAGGTGGTGGCGGTCTGAGGCGGCGGCACGGCCGGTGCCCGCCGCCCGCACACGCCGGGACGGGCGTGCGGGCGGCGGGCACCGGGACGGGCGTGCGGGTTCAGCCGACCTTCGGCATACCGGTGGGTCGGGAGTCCAGCCCGGGGCGGTGGTTGACCCAGGCGCCACGGGTGAAGTCGGGGAAGTCCACCGGACGGCCCTCGCGCCGCAGGGACTCGACGCTCAGGGCGACCGGTGCGCACCAGGCGGCCGAGTCGTAGACGTCGATGTCCGGGACGAGCCCGGCGCGCATCTGCTGGACGGTGCGCCACTGGAGGATGTAGTCCATGCCGCCGTGGCCGCCGTTCTCCTCGGCGTCGTCGCCGACCTCCCGCCAGAGCCAGTGGTCGAACTCCTTGCGGTAGCGGTCGAAGTCGCGCCACGCGTGGCCGTTGTGGTCGGGTTCCAGGTAGACCCGGCCGCCGGTGGCCGAGGTGCCGGCGTAGTCCTCGAAGATGCCCCGGCTGCCGGCGATGCTGTTGATGCGGCTGTAGGGACGCGGTGAGCTGACGTCGTGTTCGGCCCGCACGACCCGGCCCTGAGCGGTCTCGATCAGGCACGTGACGCGGTCGCCGTTGACGTAGGTCTCCTGCCACGAGGGGTGCGAGGCCGGCACGAAGCGCTCCCGGTAGTCGGCCAGCCCCCTCGGCTCCGTGGCGGTGGCGGCCAGGCTCACCATGCGGTCACCGCGGTTCACGTCCATGGCGGCGGCGATGGGGGCGAGGCCGTGCATGGGGTAGAGGGAGCCGGTGCTGCGAGTGTGCCACTTCCGCCGCCAGGCGTCGGTGTAGTACGTGTCGGAGAAGAGCAGGGCGCGCAGGTCGTGCAGGTAGCCCCCGTGTCCGTTGGTGATGTCACCGAACAGGCCCTCGTGGGCCATCTTCAGCATCGCCAGCTCGTTGCGGCCGTAGCTGCAGTTCTCGGCCAGGAAGAGGTGCCTGCGGGTCCGTTCGGAGGTGTCGACGAGGTCCCACAGCTCGCGCACCTCGGTGGCCACCGGGAGCTCGACGATCGCGTGGCTGCCCGCCCGCAGTGCGGCCCGGCCCTGCTCGTGGTGGAACTCCCAGGGCGTGGCGATGTAGACGAGGTCGAGCTCCTCGTCGCGCAGCATGCGCGCGTAGGAGTTCTCCGAACCCCCGTACTCCCGGGGCCGGTCCCTGCCGTCGGCCACGAGGGCGTCGGCGACCCGCGTCGCCCGGTCCGCCCGGACGTCGCACACGGCGGCCACCGTGCAGCCGGGTACTGCGGCCCAGCCCGGCGCCATGCCACGGCCCCGGTTCCCGAGCCCGACGATGCCGAGCCGCACCGTGCGGCGCGCCTCGAAGGGCACGTTGATCATCGACCTCTGGCCGCGTCCACGGCGGGGCACGGACGGGGCGGCCGCGGTGGCCGGGTGCGAAGACGCGGCACCGGCCGCGCCGGCACCGGCCGCGAGTGCCCCCGTGGCGAGGGCACCTCCCAGCACCAGACGACGCGAGAACTCCGACATTTCGGGCATGAAGCGGCACTCCTCGGAACTGGGAGTCATCACTGGCGGAACGACTGTGGCCGCACTGACACCTACATGTCAATAGTTGAGCTTTTCTCGCCTGCTTCACGCATGATCAAGCAAAATGAGTGACGCATCCCCCGCGCGAGACCGGCCGTGAGCCTGGGAACGGGTCGCCCCGATGGCGGGGACCGGTTCATACGGGTGCTGGTCGACGGGGGTGGGTCTGGCGGGCCGAGGAGCGGGAAGAGGGTCCTACGTGTCCTACGTCGTCCCCGAACCCATGATCAAACTGGCCCAGCGCCGCAACGAGCCGGTGGTCGTGCAGACGGTGCGTTCCGCCACCGCCGCGACGCTGGCCTACATCGCGGCGCTGTGGCTGCTCGGCTCCCGACCGCCGCCCCTGCTGGCGCCCCTGACGGCGCTACTGGTCGTACAGGTCACCCTCTACGCGACCCTCACCAGCGGCATCCGCCGGGTGAACGCCGTGGTGGCGGGGGTGCTGATCGCCGTCGGCTTCAGCGCGCTCGTGGGGCTGACCTGGTGGAGCCTGGGGCTGCTGATCATCTCCGCGCTGGTGCTGGGGCACGTCGTGCGGGCGGGTGAGTTCGTGCCCGAGGTGGCGATCTCCGCCATGCTCGTCCTGGGGGTGTCGCACGCGACGGACCTGGCGCTGAGCCGGGTGCTGGAGACGCTGATCGGCGCCGTGGTCGGGCTGCTGTTCAACATGGTGTTCCTGCCTCCCGTGTGGGTCGAGACGGCGGGCGAGGCCATCGAGGAGCTGGCCGGGCGGATGCGGCGGCTCCTGGAGGACATCGGCGAGGAGATCGGCGGCCACCAGCCGGTGGAGCGGGCGGCGCGCAGGCTGCACGAGGCACGGCGGCTGGACCACGACATCGTCCAGGTGGACGCCTCGCTGGTACGCGCCGAGGAGAGCGTCCGGTTCAATCCGCGGGTCAAGGAGGGGCTGCTGTCCCGGATCGTGCTGCGCACCGGGCTGGACACGCTGGAGATCTGCGCGGTGGTGCTCCGGGTCACGGCCCGCAGCCTCACCGACCTCGCCAAGCAGCGCACCGAGGAGGAGCTCTTCCCGCCCGACGTGGCCACGGCCCTGCGCGAACTGTTCATGTACATGGCGGGGGCGGTGGAGAGCTACGCGGTGCTCATCACGACCCAGATCACCACCAGCGCCGAGGAGGCGGAGGCCTTCCTGGAGACGGAGCTGGCCGCCGCGCGCGCCAGCCGCGAGCACGTCGCGCACCTGCTGCTGGCCACCGTGCGCGAACACCCCCGGCAGTGGCAGCTGCACGGCGCCCTCCTCGCGGAGATCGACCGGGTCCTGGACGAGTTGGACACGGAGAAGCGGGCGATGCGGCTCGCGGAGGAGCTCGACCGGTACTCCCAGGAGCGGCGGGACCAGCACCCGCGGCTGGACCGCCTCGTCCGCGCGGTGCGGCGGCGGACGGCGCGACTGCGCGCGGGCCGTTCCTGAGGCTCCCCACCGGGGCCGCGCGACGTCCGGCCGTGGGCCGAAGAGGTTCATCCCGTTTCCCCTCGGGTGGGGCGGCTACTGCGCCACTGAGCGGGACGTTCCGCGGACCGACGTCGAGAGGAGAAGGCCATGCCGCGACAACCGGGTGACGACGAAGAGAGGCCCGGCCCCACGCCGGGCGGGTCGCACGAGCCCGCCGACGGGCCCACCGGCCTGTCGAAGCGGTCCTGGAAGGGCGTGCTGAAGCGGACGGTCACGGAGTTCCGGGAGGACAACCTCACCGACTGGGCGGCCGCCCTGACCTACTACGGGGTCCTGTCCGTCTTCCCCGCACTCCTGGCCCTGGTGTCGGTCCTGGGGCTGATCGGCAGTTCGGCCATCCAGCCCCTCATCGACAACGTCGGCGAGCTGGCGCCCGGCGCGGTGCGGGACCTGCTCACGGACATGCTGGAGCAGTTGCAGAACCGACCCGGCGCGGCCGGGTTCGCCCTGGTCGCTGGTCTTCTCGTGGCCCTGTGGTCGGCCTCCGGGTACATCGCGGCCTTCATGCGGGCCGGCAACGCCATCTACGACGTCCGCGAAGGCCGCCCGCTCTGGAAGACGATCCCCACCCGGCTCGGCATCACGGTGGTGACCGTGGTGCTCCTGGCGGTGATCTCGGTGGGCGTGGTGTTCACCGGCGGGCTCGCCGAGCGGGCCGGAGAGGTCCTCGGCCTGGGCGACACCGTGGTCACCGTGTGGAACATCGCCAAGTGGCCGGTGCTCGTGCTGCTCGTGGCCCTCGTCTTCTCGCTCCTCTACTGGGCCGCGCCCAACGTGCGGCGGAGGTTCCGCTGGGTGACGCCGGGCGGGCTCCTGGCCGTCCTGGTGTGGCTGGTCGCCTCCGCGCTGTTCGCCCTGTACGCGGCCAACTTCGCCAGCTACGGCAAGACCTACGGAAGCCTGGCCACGGTCATCGTCTTCCTGGTGTGGCTGTGGATCTCCAACATCGCGATCCTGCTCGGCCTGGAGCTCAACGCCGAACTCGAGCGGGGACGGGCGATCGAGAGCGGCCACCCGCCGGAGGAGGAGCCCTACGTCGAGCCGCGCGACACCCGCACGTTCGACGAGTGACGGGCGCGGGCTCAGGCGTCGGCACGGCGGCCGGGACCGGACTCCCGGCCGCCCGCGGTCTCGCGCGGCACCGAGCCGGAGTTCTCCGGCGGGTCGAGCAGCAGGGCCTCCAGGATGCGGCGGACGTCCAGGACGAGGGCGCCGAAGAGCACCATCGTCTCGGCGCCCCGCGCGGCTTCCCGCTCGGCCAGGTCGCGCAGCGCGTCGTGCACGCGCCGGGCCTCCTCCACGGCCTCGCGCAGCTCGGCCCGGTCGGCCTCGGGGGTGTCCCCGGTGACCAGGCGGCCGTGGGCGGCGCAGGCGTCGGCGACCCGGTGCAGGAAGGTCGCGTAGAGGGTGGTGGCCTCGGAGTCGGGGCGGCGACTGATCCGTTCCTCGTCCGCCGCCTCGGTGAGGGTACGGGTGAGGTCGCCGAGGTGGTCGCTGACGCGCTCCAGCACCCACACGGTGTGCTGTTGCGGCCCCTCCAGCCGCCCCTGCCGGGCCCGGGCCCGGCGGCGGGGGTTGAGCCACCGGCTCTCCCGGTCCCAGGCGAGGGTGGAGCGGACGTCGGTGATGAGGCCGGGGACGCGGCGGGCCCGTTCGTCCCAGTGCCGGGCCTCGCGGTGTGTCCACGCGTCCTCGGCCAGGCCGTCCGCGACGAACTCCAGCACCTCCCGCACTTCCCGCACGACGCCCTCCACCGCGCTCTGGGCGCTGCGCAGGTACATCGGCGGGAGCACGAAGAGGTTGACGGCCACGGCGATGGCCGCGCCGAGCAGCGCCTCCAGGACGCGGGCGCCCGCCGCGTAGGCGCTGGGCTCGCCGTAGCTGAGGGTGAACAGGGCCGCGGTGGCCCCGTAGACGCCCTGCGTGCCGAGCCGGGGCCAGTTGCCGAGGACCAGCAGGACGGGCAGCACGATCGCCATGGCCAGCAGTTCGCTCGGGACGGCCTCCCCGACGAGCGTCGCCAGCACCGTGCCCAGGGTGATGGCGAAGAGCTGCTGCCACCCGTGGGTGAAGGACCGGTAGACGGTCGACTGGCTGAGGACGACGGCGACCCAGGGCGCGATGACCGGCATCGGCAGGCCGAGGCCGTCGGCGACGCCCCAGGCGAGCAGGGCGGCCAGCGCGGCCTTCAGGGACTGGACCAGCAGGTCGCGCTCGCGGCCCGGCCCCCGGGTGGCCCGCCGGGCCGCCCTGCCGACCGCCAGGGCCTCTCCCCGGACGGACGCGATCATCAGACGTGCTCGTGTCATCCGGACCGGGTTGCCCGTCCGGCCGATCGCACACGCACGCCTGCCGGGCCGGGGCCGGTCCCGGGCGTCAGGGCCCGCCCTCCTCCTGCTGGCGGCGGACGGCGTCGGGCTCCCCCGCCGCGTCCCGGGGGACGTCGGTGCCGGTGGGCGGGTCCACCTCGACCGGCGGGTGCCAGGGGCCGCGCTCCATGTGCTCGCCCGGCTGGAGCCCCTCGACCGGCCCCTCGGCGATCTCGGGCTGCTGCACGTCGCTCCCGGCGACGTTCGGGGTGTCGGCCTTGCCGATGCGTGCGGGGGCGTCGTCCTCCTCGCCGCTCCCCTCCCCTGCGGCGCCCTCCGCCGCCTCGGGCGTCTCGCGGCGGTCGCGGTCGTCGTCTGCGGTGGGCATGGGCTCTACCTCCCGGTACTGGGCGGCTGGGTCGTCCGCTCGCGGTACCCGCCCACCGGCCGGGCACACCTGGGGCCCGGCTCGCGTGCCGGCGAGTGGCGCCGTCACTCGGGCCAGGTGTGGCGCAGGGCGGGCAGCAGGGTCCGCTCGGCCCAGTCGAGGAAGGCGGGCTGGGTCTCCCCGCCGACCTGGACGACCGCCACCTCCGTGAACCCCGCCTCCACGTAGGGGGCGACGGCGGCGATGAAGCGGTCCGGATCGTCGCCGCACGGAATGGACCCGGCGACGTCGTCGGGGCGGACGAATTGGGTGGCGGCCGCGAACGCGGTCGGTCCGGGGAGTTCGGCGTTGACCTTCCACCCGCCCGCGAACCACCGGAACTGGTCGTGGGCCCGTGCCACGGCGGCGTCCCGGTCGGGGTCGTAGGAGATCGGCAGCTGGCCGACCCGGGGCTTGCCCGCACCGCCGTGACGGGCGAACGACTCCAGCAGTTCGCTCTTGGGCTCGGTGGCGATGACCAGGTCGGCCAGGCGCCCCGCGAGACCGCAGGACTGCTGCCCGGAGACCGCGATGCCGATGGGCGGTGCCTGCTCGGGCAGGTCCCACAGCTTCGCCGACTCGACGTCGTAGTGCGTGCCACGGTGGTTGACGTACCCGCCGGCGAAGAGGGCCCTGATGATCTCCACGGCCTCCTCGAGCATCTCGTGCCGTACGTCGGCGGGCGGCCAGCCGCCGCCGACGACGTGTTCGTTGAGGTTCTCCCCCGCTCCGAGGCCCAGGCGGAAGCGGCCGCCGGACAGCAGCTGCAGGGTCGCCGCCTTCTGCGCGACCACGGCCGGGTGGTAGCGCAGGATCGGGCAGGTCACGTAGGTCATCAGCGGGATGCGGGTGGTCGCCTGCGCGGCGGCGCCCAGCACCGTCCACGCGTGCGGGGCGTGCCCCTGGGAGGCGAGCCAGGGGAAGTAGTGGTCGGAGGTGACGGAGAAGTCGAAACCCGCCCGCTCGGCGAGGACGAGGTGGTCCACGAGGTCGGTCGGGCCTGCCTGCTCGGTCATCATCGTGTAGCCGAATCGCACCATCCGGCCCGCTGTTCCCGCCGGGGGCGGGGAGGAAACGCCGCCCAGGGCCGAAGGAGTGACACGGGGCGTGCGGCACGGGGTCAGGGCCGGACGTGCACCTCCACGGACAGGTCACCGGCGCCGGTGTACGTGAACGCGGCGGTGCGGTTCCGGCCGACCCGCACCGCCGGGTAGCGGTAGACGGCGCGCTTGTCGGGGACGTCGTCCAGGATGCGGGCGAGGCGTACCGCGTCGGCGTCGGCGTGACGCCCCGCGCCGTTCGGGCGCAGCCACAGCTCCCACTCGGTGCGGTCCCGGTCCGCCGGCTGCCGGCCGGCGAGTTCCGCGAGGTCCAGCCGGGCGGTGACGTAGGCGTCCTGCCGGGTGACCGGCACGATCAGCGCGGGGGTGTCCAGACCCCGTGCGCGGGCCTCCAGGCAGGCGTGGGCGGTGGGTTCGGCGCCCAGGAGCAGCGCCTCCACCGTCCCGGTGTCCTCGGTGAGGTGGATGCGGCCGGCCTCGGCGTGGGGCCAGCGCAGCCAGGTCCGCACGGAGAGGTTGCCGTACTTGGTGGTGTAGGGCAGGCACACCGCCCCCTCGGTGCGCCGGGCGCGGCCCGCGTCGTCGGCGAGGGTCCGCAGGTCGTTCACCCCGGGCCGCAGCCGGGTCCGCTGGGACTCGCCCCGCGTGACGTGGGCGTCCCAGCGGCCCTCCGCCAGGCGCAGGGCCAGCGGGAGGGTCGCGGTGAGGGAGCCGCCGCCGGGGGATTCGGTGAGGGGCAGGTGCACGCTGTCGGCGGGCGTGTCGCCGCCGCGCCGCTGCAGCAGCAGCGTCTCCCACCGGCCGCCGGCGGTCGGCACGGCGACGGTGAACGTGATGTCGCCCGCCTGGTCGGAGACGCAGTCGGCGTGCGGGGCGGGCGGGGGGCCGGGGTCGGCGGAGCGCTCCGGATCGCGGCCGGTGTCGTCGTCGGTGGTCAGGGAGAGGGTCATGCGGCGGATCCTTTGCTGCGGGTGGCGGCGCGGGCTCTGCGCAGGCCGTCCCGGGCGGTGAACGCGGTGCTGAGGAGGGCTCCGCGGGCGCGGTGCGCCGTGGTGCGCGCGGTGCCCAGCCGGGCCCCGCGTCCGCGGCGGGTGGCGAGTTCGGTGAAGAGATCGGTGTAGCGCTCGGCCACGAGCGCGGGGTCGTAGCGGCGGGCGTTGTCCCGGGCCGCGGCGCCCATACGGCGGCGCAGGTCGTCGTCACCGATGAGTTGGAGCAGCCCGTCGGCGATGGCGCCCACGTCGTTCATGGTGACGAGACGGCCGTCTACGCCGTCCTTGATGATCTCGGCCGGGCCGTGCGGGCAGCGGGTGGCGACGACGGGCAGGCCGCAGCGCATCGCCTCGACGATGGTCATACCGAAGGCCTCCAGGCTGGAGGTGGACGCGGCGATGGAGCCCTTGCACCACTCGGACTCGATGGGGTGCGCGGCGCCCATCAGGAAGGCGTGGTTGTAGAGGCCGAGACTGTCGATGCAGTCGCGCAGCCGGTCGCGCTGCGGTCCCGCGCCGTAGACGCGCAGCCGCCAGTCGGGGCGCTCGGCGACGACCCGGGCGAAGGCCCGCAGCAGCAGGTCGTAGCGCTTGGCGGGGGCCAGCCGGCCCGCCGCGACGACCCACTTGGCGCCGGGGTCGGCAGGGGCGACGGCGGGTTCCGGCACGCCGTTGGGCACCGCCTCCACCCGGACGCCGGGCAGCCGCATCCGTCTGCGGTAGTCGGCGGCGTCGGTCTCGGTGACGGTGGTGAGGGCGTCCAGCCGGGGGTAGGCGTCGCGCAGCGTCAGCCGGAGCCGGCGGGAGTGACACGCCAGTGTGAGGTGTTCCTGGCCGACGAGCACGGGCCCGCGCGGCGCCCGCAGGGCGAGGAGGGTGTTGAGCCCGGGGCGGGTGCCGACGATGACGTCGGCGTCGCAGGTGCGCAGGTACTCCTCGATGCGGGCGTCGGTGAGGGCGCTGTAGCGGGTGTAGTGGCCGTCGGCCCTCGGGTAGTGCCGGGAGGGCCGCTGGTGGTCGGGGTGGTCGCCGTCGTGGTCGGGGCCGGCGGGACGCAGGTCGACGAGGTGGCGCAGCCGCACGCCCGGGCCGGGGTCGAAGACGGGCCGGTCGCGGTGCCGGAAGACCGAGACGACCTCCACGTCGTGCTGTTCGGAAAGGGCCTGAGCGGAGTTCAGCGTCGTGCGGATCGTCCCGCCGATGCCGTAGGCGTGGTGGATGAGAAGGGCGATGCGCATGGGTCGGTGTCCTCACGTCCTCGGGGCGCGGGGACGTGCGGCGCGTCCCCGCGCCGGACGTCCGGGCCGCCGCTCGGCGGGAGCTCCGGGTACGGGCGGGCACGGACGGCGTGCCGCGCCATGTCCGATAAGCACCGTAAGTCCCTTTTCAGACTGTAATGCTCAGCACGTCATCCGTCCGGTTGCCCGTCAGGGCGTGTCCGGGGACGGTCCGTCCCGGAGGCGGGACGGCGGGGCGCGGCTGCGCGGGTCATGAGGATCCTTCCCCTCGGCGCTCGGCGGTCCGCTCCGGACGTCCCGGAGGCGGCGGCCCGGGCCGGGTACCCGGGACCGGCGAGGTATGCCCACCGTCCGTGCCCGAGCCCCGCTCGTACCCCGGCGGGCACGGCGCACGGCGGTGGGTCAGCCGCCCACCGCGCGGCGGACGGCCGTCGTGGCCTTCCGCGCGGCGACGAGGACCGGATCCCACACCGGGGAGAAGGGCGGCGCGTACCCGAGGTCGAGCGCCGTCATCTGTTCCACCGTGAGCTTGGCCGTCAGCGCCACCGCCGCGACGTCCACCCGCTTCCCCGCCCCCTCCCGGCCGACGATCTGAACGCCCAGCAGCCGGCCCGTGCGGTGCTCGGCGAGCATCTTGACGTGCATCGGGGCGGCACCGGGGAAGTACCCGGCACGGCTGGTGGACTCCACGGTGACCGTCACGTAGCGCAGTCCGAGGTCCCTCGCCTGTTGCTCCAGCAGCCCGGTCCGGGCGATCTCCAGGTCGCACACCTTGCTCACGGCGGTCCCGACGACACCGGGGAACGTCGCGTAGTCGCCGCCGACGTTGGCCCCGATGACCTGGCCGTGCTTGTTGGCGTGGGTGCCCAGCGCGATGTGCCGGGTGCGCCCGCCGACGAGGTCGGGCACCTCCACGCAGTCCCCGCCGGCCCAGATGTCGCGATGGCCGCGGACCCGCTGGGTGGTGTCGGTGAGCAGCCCGCCGAAGTCGCCGACCGGAAGACCGGCCGCACGGGCGAGCGCCGTCTCCGGGCGCACTCCGAGGCCGAGGACGACGACATCGGCCGGATACGCCGTGCCGTCACCGGTGACGACCTCGGTGACGTGGCCGTCCGCCGAGGCGTGCAGCGCGGTGACGTCGGCGCCCGTGACGGTGGAGATGCCCATGTCGTCCATCGCCTGGCGGACCAACCGACCCATGTCGGGGTCCAGGGTGTTCATGGGTTGCTCGGCCTGGTCCAGCACGGTGACCGCGTACCCCCGGCGGACGAGGGCCTCGGACATCTCCACCCCGATGTAGCCGGCCCCGATGACGACGGCCTCCCGCCGCCGGCCGGGGACGTCCCCGGATCGGCGCCCCCCGGCCTCCTCCTCGGCCTCCAGGGCCTCCAGGGCCTCCAGGAGGGCGCGTCCCTCGTCGAGGGTCTGCACGCCGTGCACCCCGGCGGCGTCGATGCCGGGCAGGGAGGGGCGCACGGGGCGGGCTCCGGTGGCCAGCACGAGGTGGTCGTAGCTCAGCCAGGCATCCCCGGAGGGAACGGCGTCGGCACCGGAGGGGCGCAGCCGCACACGCCGCCGCTCGACGTCCAGCGCGGTGGCCTCGGTCCGCATGCGCACCTCAAGGCCACGCCGGCGGTGCTCCTCGGGCGTGCGCACCACGAGCTCCTCGGCGCCGCCGACGTCACCCGCGACCCAGTAGGGAATGCCGCAGGAGGAGTAGGACGTGAAGTCGCCGCGCTCCAGGACGACGATCTCCAGTTCCTCCGGGGTGCGGAGCCTGCGGGCGTGGGAGGCGGCCGCCATGCCCGTCGCGTTCCCGCCGATGACCACCATGCGCTGCGCGTCCGCCATGCCGTCCGTTCCCTCCGTAGCGTCGCCGACCTGCGCGGTAACCTGCCCGCCGGGGCCACGGGCATGCCCACCCCACCCCGGACGGCCGTAGAGTCGGGGTATGGCGGCAGACGAGGGACCCGTGCGGGTCGACAGCTGGATCTGGTCCGTGCGGCTGGTGAAGACCCGGTCGCTGGCGGCGACCGCCTGCCGGGCGGGGCACGTCAAGGTCAACGGGGAGCGGGCGAAACCGGCGCAATCGGTGAAGCCCGGCGACGAGGTGCGGGTGTGGCACGCGGGCCGGGAGCGCGTCGTCGAGGTGGTGCGGGTGGTGCGCAAGCGGGTCGGGGCACCGGTCGCGGTGCAGGCCTACGTCGACAACACGCCCGCGCCGCCGCCCGTGGAGCAGTTCGTGGCCGCGCCCCGGCGGGACCGGGGTGCCGGGCGGCCGACCAAGCGGGACCGCCGCGAACTCGACCGGCTGCGGGGCCAGTGATCCCGGGCCTCCCGTCAGCCGCGCCGGGCACCGGTGGCGCCCCGGGCCGCGTCGCCCGTGGCGGACGGCGTCGTCTCGGCCTCGACCTCGCGGCGGATGCGCTGGCAGGTGGAGCTGATCAGGCGGGAGACGTGCATCTGCGAGATGCCGACCTCGGCGGCGATCCGGCTCTGTGACATGTCGCAGAAGAAGCGCAGGTAGAGGATGCGGCGTTCCCGCTCCGGGAGCTTGCGCAGCCTCGGCTTGACCGACTCGCGGTAGATGACGCGGTCGTACCCGGGCTCGCAGTCGCCCAGCGTGTCGGCGCGGGTGAAGGCGTCCTCGGCGTGCGGGTAGGGCGAGTCCAGGGAGAGCGTGCGGTAGCTCTCCAGGGCCTCCATGCCCAGTTGCACGTCCTCCTCGCTGAGCCCGGTGTGCTCGGCGATCTGGGCGATGGTGGGGCTGCGCCGGTCGAGGGTGAGACTCAGCTCCCGTCGGCTGGCGCGGACCTTGTTGCGCAGTTCCTGCACCCGCCGGGGGACGTGGAGGTCCCACAGGTTGTCCCGGAAGTGCCGGCGCAGTTCGCCGACGATGGTCGGCACGGCGTAGCTCTCGAAGGCGCAGCCCCGCCCGGGGTCGTAGCGGTCGACGGCCTTGACCAGGCCGAGCGCGGCGACCTGCTGGAGGTCCTCCAGGCTCTCGCTCCGGTTGCGATAGCGATGGGCCAGCCGGTAGGCCATGGGCACCCAGGCCCGCACGATCTCCTGCTGCAGCCGCTCGCGCTCCCGGCCGGGCGGCAGTGAGGCGAGCCGTTCCAGGTCACCCGCCGTGTCCGGCGCGTCGTCATGAGGGTGGCGGGCGCGCTTCGTTCGGGGAACTACGGTGCTCATCTGCTTCGCTCTCCCAGTGACACGCTTGGCGACGGTGATGGGCGGGTGACCGCGGGAGCAGGCACGCGCAGAGTTCTTCTCGGCGGAGTACGGGCAGATCACGGACGACCGAAGGTGGTCACCCTGCGTGGCGACGAGCGGGCCTCGGGCCGAAGCGCAATCCGTCGCTCCTTGACGCTCTGTGACCGGACCGTGCCGCCGGCCGTCTCCTCTTCAACTCTGCGTCGGGGTCCTGGCGACCGCAAACGCAGGCCGCGCGTCGCGGCCGAGTCCCGCCCGGCATCACCCGGACGGCGGCGCGGTCCACGGAAGCGGGCCCGGAACGGCCGCACCGTTGACCTGATCGGAAGACGGCGGGAATTCGACGCATCCGATCAGGTGTGGAACCGGTCGGGGGCGGTAAGAAGAACAGTGCCCGCCCGGTGTGCATCCCCCGTCGCACCGGGCGGGTTCTCGCGTCCGGGGCCGCCCGGTGCGACGCCGGGGCCGGTGGCGGGCGCGCGGACGGGCGTCGATACCACAGCGGCCGCTCCCGGTGGGCGGCGAACCGTCCCAGGTCACTCGTGGGTGCGAGCCGTCCCCCGAGCCCGCTCCCCCCGCCGCGCGGCGTGGCTAGCATGACTGCTCAGTGTGGCGCGTGGGTCACGTTCGGTCGCGGTGGCGACCGTCCGCACGCACCGTGCGCGGACGGCGCGGTCCCCGCGACACCGCTGCGCGTTCAGTCGTTCCAGCAACCGAGGACCGAGCATGTCAGTGCCAGTGACCACCCGTCAGCAGCTCGAACCGGCGCGGCCCGGGCTCCTCGCCGGGGCCGGGGCGCTGGCGGTGACCGCCGTGCTGGGCACGGCCGTGACGCTCGCGGCGCCCGGCTCCGCCCGGCCGTGGACGGCGGGGACCGCGGTCGTCGCCGGTGCGGCCGTCGCGGTGCTGGCGTGCGTGGCGGCCGTGACGGCCCGCCGCTCGGGCCGAACGGCGGCCGCGGCGGCGGCGGAGGTCGAGCGGCTGCGCGGACGGCTGGCCCAGGCGGGCGCCCGAGCGGCGCGGGCCGCGGACGACGCGGCGGAGCTCGCCGACGTCATTCTCCCGGCGGTGGTGCGGCAGGTACGTGACGGCGCGTCGGCAGGCACCGCGCTGGACCGGGTGCCGGGCCCCGGCAGCCCGCAGCTGGACCGGTTGCTGCGCCGGTGCGCCGAGGAGATCGCCGTCGGCGAGCGCCGCAGCGCGGCGGCCATGGCCGCCGCCGTGAAGGCCGTCGACCGGGTGCAGGCCCAGGCCAACACGATCCTCGCCCAGCTGAGGGACATGCAGGATCGTTACGACGAGGAGGTCCTGGGCGACCTCATGACGGTCGACCACCACACCGCGCAGCTCAGCCTGCTCGCGGACCGGCTGGCCGTCCTCATGGGCGGCACCGCGAGCCGTCAGTGGAACAAGCCGATCGTCATGGAACGCATCCTGCGCGGCGCGGTGGGGCGCATCGCCGCCTACCCGCGCGTGCGGCTGCACTGCACGAGCACGGCCGCGATCGTCGGGTACGCGGCGGAGGGCGTGATGCACGCCCTGGCCGAACTGATGGACAACGCGGCGAACTTCTCACCCCCCACCGACGAGGTGCACGTCTACGTGGAGGAGCGCACGGCGGGGCTCGTCGTCACCATCGAGGACAGCGGTCTGACGATGGCCGACGCCGCCTTGCGCCGTGCCGAGGAGTGCGTGTCGGGCTGCTGCACGGACCTCGCGACGCTTCAGGGCACCCGTCTCGGTCTCGCCGTGGTCGGCCGCCTCACGATGAAGCACCGGCTCACGGTCAGCTTTCGGCCGTCCTCACGCGGCGGCACCGGTGTCGTCGTGCTGGTCCCCCAGGAACTCATCGCCCAGCCGCCCCTTCCCGAGCCCGCCGCCACCGTCCCGGCTCCGGCGGCGACGCCAGCGGGCGAGTGGGACACGTTCCCCGCACCGAGGCGGCCCCGCCCCCCGAGCGCCCCGAGCGTGGCGTCCGCACCGGCCGACGGGGGCGGCGGCGACGGGGCCGACGGCGGCGGGTTGCCCAAGCGGCAGCGGGGCCGGACCCTCGCGGCCTCGCCCGGCGCCCCGGCGCCGCAGTCGGGCTCCCCGCCCCCCGCCATCCCGCCCGCCGCACCCGCACCGCACCGTCGTCCGCACGCCGACGCGGGAAGCCGCTTCAGTGCCTTCCGCGACGCCGGACGGCCCCCCTCGTCCCCCCCGACCGGATTGGAGGCACGGGCCGCGTCGCCGCACCACGGAAGCGACCGGCCCGGGAACCACGATGCAGACGACTGACCGCAGCCTGGACTGGCTGCTGGAGAACCTCCTCACCCGCACGCCCGGCGCCCGGCACGCCCTCGTGCTCAGCCGGGACGGCCTGAAGCTGTGCTGGAGCGAGCAGCTGACCGTCGACAAGGCCGACCAGCTCGCCGCGATCGCCTCGGGCATCCAGAGCCTGGCACACGGCGCGTCGATCGAGTTCGGCGACGGCACCGGCGGGGTCCGGCAGTCGATGACGGAGTTCCACGGCGGGCTGCTGTTCATCGTGGAGGCCGGTGCGGGCGCCCACCTGGCGGTGCTGGCCGCCGACGACGCCGATCCGGGCGTCGTCGGGCACCAGATGAGCGAGCTGGTGGAACAGCTGGGCGCGCACCTCAGCGCGGCGCCCCGGCAGGCCGACGAGGAGATCCGGACGGTATGACCGGACGGCCCGTCGACCTCGGTGAGCCCGACCGGCTGTACACCCTCACCGGTGGGCGCCACCGGCCGGACGACGCGTGCTTCGACCTCGTCACCCTCGTGGTCAGCGAGTGCGAGCCGACACCCGGTATGCAGTCCGAGCACGTCCGCATCCTGGAGCTGTGCCGGCGGCCGACGGCGGTCGTCGAGGTCTCCGCCGACCTGGGCCTGCCGGTGACGGTCACCCGCATCCTGCTCGGCGACCTCCTCGCGACGCGTCGGGTCACCGCCCGTCACCCCCGGCCGGTGCCCCGCGCCACGTTGCCCGACTCCGCGCTGCTGAAACAGGTGCTCGATGGACTTCACCACCTCTGACCGGGCCACGCGGGCGCCCCTGGGCCCGACGGCCGACACGGGACTGAAGATCGTGGTGGTAGGCGGCTTCGGCGTGGGGAAGACCACGCTCGTGCGTTCGGTGAGCGAGATCCGGCCGCTGAACACCGAGGAGGTGCTGACCCGGGCCGGGATCGGCGTCGACGACCCCACCGGGGCGGCGGGCAAGAACACGACCACCGTGGCGTTCGACTTCGGCCGCATCACCCTCAACGCGCGCATGGTGCTGTACGTCTTCGGCGCACCCGGTCAGGAACGCTTCTGGTTCCTCTGGGAGCGGCTGTTCAGCGGCACGCTGGGGGCCGTCGTCCTCGTCGACACCCGGCGCCTGGCCGACTCCTGGTACGCCATCGACCGCCTCGAACACCACGGGACGCCGTTCGTGGTGGCCGTGAACCGCTTCACGGAGGCGGTGCCGCACGGCCTGACGGACGTGCGCGAGGCGCTGTCCCTCTCCGACGACGTGCCGATGCTCGACTGCGACGCCCGGGAGCGGGCGTCGGCCACGTCCGTGCTCATCGGGCTCGTCAACCACCTGTACGACCTGTCCACGGCCCGGGAGACGACGTGACCGACCCCATGACCGCCGAG
This sequence comes from Streptomyces sp. GSL17-111, assembly GCF_037911585.1. Lineage (NCBI taxonomy): Bacteria > Bacillati > Actinomycetota > Actinomycetes > Kitasatosporales > Streptomycetaceae > Streptomyces > Streptomyces sp. GSL17-111. The sequence goes on along the minus strand of NZ_JBAJNS010000001.1, from coordinate 5,657,660 downwards.
CCCCTCGCGGCTCCCCCGCAGTGCCCGGCACGGGCGGAGGCGACGCGCCTGAGCGGCCTGGAGTACCAGCAGTCGCCCGCCGAGCTGTACCGGGAGCTGCGGCAGCGGCACGGCCCGGTGGCCCCGATCCTGCTGGACGGCGACGTGCCGGCCTGGCTCGTCCTCGGATACCGGGAGGTGCGCCACGTCACCAGCCACGACGAGCTGTTCGCGCGCGACTCCCGGCGCTGGAACGCCTGGCCGGCGATCCCGGCCGACTGGCCGCTGCTGCCGTTCGTCGGCCACCAGCCCTCGGTGCTGTTCACCGAGGGCGCGGAGCACCAGCGCCGCTCCGGCGTCCTCAGTGACGCGCTGGGCGGGGTCGACCAGTTCGAGCTGCGGACCACCTGCCGGCGGATCGCCGACACACTGATCGACGTGTTCGCCGGACGCGGCGCGGCCGACCTCCAGGCGTCCTTCGCGCACCCGCTGCCGATGCTGGCCGCCGTCCAGATGTGCGGGATGCCACCGGGCGGCGCGGACACCGCCGGCCTGGCCGAGGACCTGTGCATCTCGCTGGACGCCGCCGAGGACGACGACCCGGTCGCCGCCTACGGGCGGGTGCGGGAGCGCATCCAGGCCCTGGTGCGGACCAAGCGGGCCGCACCGGGCGCCGACGTCACCTCGCGGATGCTCGGGCACCCGGCGGGCCTGGCCGAGGAGGAGATCGTCCAGGACCTCGTCTCGGTCATCGCGGCCGCGCAGCAGCCGACGGCGAACTGGATCGGCAACGCGCTGCGGCTGATGCTCACCGACGACCGCTTCGCGCTCGACCTGACCGGAGGCCGGCTGAGCATCGACCAGGCGCTGACCGAGGTGCTGTGGCTGGACACCCCGACGCAGAACTTCATCGGGCGCTGGGCGGTGCGGGACACCCAGCTCGGCGGTCGGCTCGTTCGCGAGGGCGACTGCCTGGTGCTCGGTTTCGCCGCGGCCAACACCGACCCGCGGATCTGGCCGCAGGGCCATGTGGGAGCGGCAGGCAACTCCGCCCACCTCTCCTTCAGCCACGGCGAGCACCGCTGCCCGTACCCGGCCCCCCAGTTGGCCGAGGTGATCGCCCGCAGCGCGATCGAGGCGCTGCTGGAGCGGCTGCCGGACGTCGTCCTGGCGGTGGAGCCCGGCGAGCTGCGCTGGCGGCCGTCGGTGTGGATGCGCGGACTGACCGCTCTGCCCGTGCGGTTCACCCCCGCGCCGTCTGCGCGGGCCGCCGCACCGGGGTGAAGCGGACGGGCAGCCGCGCGGGACCGCGCGTGAAGACCCCCCGCTCCTGCGGCGGGTGGCCCGGGGCGAGGCGCAGGTCGGGGAGCGCGTCGAGGAGGAGGTTGACGCCGGTCTCCACCTCCGCCCTGGCCAGCAGGGCGCCGACGCAGAAGTGGCGGCCGAGGGCGAAGGCGAGGTGGTCGGCGGCGGCCGAGAAGGCGCGGGTGGTGGTGAGGTCGTCGCGGAAGATGTCGAAGGTGTCCGGGTGCGCGTAGCGGTCGGGGTCCCGGTTCGCCGCGCCGATCAGGCAGGTGACGGTGGAGCCGCCGGGTATGGTGCCGCCGGCGATGTCGACGTCGGCCGCCGTCTGCCGCATGATCATGTGCACCGGCGGGGTGTAGCGCAGGGTCTCGGCGAACGCCCGGTCCACCAGCGTGCGGTCGGCCCGGACGGCGGCGAGCTGCTCGGGGTGGGTGAGCAGGTTCGCGAACAGGGAGGCGACGGCCTTGTCGGTGGTCTCGCCCCCGGCGGCCAGCAGCAGGCTGCAGAACGCCTTGATGTCCTCGTCGCTCATGCGGGTGCCGTCGACCTCGGCGGTGCAGAGGGCGGAGAGCAGGTCGTCACCGGGGTTCTCCCGGCGGGCGGCGATGACCGGGAACAGGTACTCGGCGAACTCGACGCGGGTCCGCTCCCCCGCCGCCGCGACCTCCGGGTCGCCGGAGAGGTTGCCCAGGAACGCGATCACGGAGGTGTACCAGCCGTGGAACCGGGCGTGGTCCGCCCGGTCGAGGCCGAGCATGTCGGCGATGACGCCCACGGGGAAGCGGGTCGCGAACTGGCCCACCAGGTCGGCCTCCCCGTCCTCCCGGAAGCCGTCCAGGAGCTCGCGGGCGTTGCGCTCGATGACGGGGAGGAACTTCTCCCGCAGGTCGACGCCTCGGAACGCCGGGGCCACCAGGGCGCGGCGCACGGCGTGTTCCCGGCCGCTGAGCTGGAGGATCGTCCGTCCGTGCACGGGCTCGACCTGCCAGGCGTAGTTGTCCGTGGTGAAGCCGGGGTCCTTGAAGGCCCGTTCCACGTCGGCGTAGCGGGAGAGGAGGTAACCGCCGGTCGCCTCGTGCCGGATGAGCGGGGCGTGCTCCCGCATGAGCCGGTAGGCGGAGTAGGGGTCGGCCGCGAAGGCGGGCGACAGGATGTCGGGGATCTGCGGTGCGCTGTCCATCGTGCTCCCCACGTCGAACGGGCCCTTCCCTCAAGGCTATTGACGAGTGCCCGCCGCGAACAGGGCACCTGCGGGCGGCCCCGCGCACGGTCGGTGTGGTCCCATGGCGGGGTGTGCGCACAGCGGGGCGCACACGGTCCGGCACACCAGGGAGGCGTCATGAGCACAGCAGGGCACCACGGGGGCACCTCGGGCGGGGGGCATCGCATCCGGTTGGAGCGCGGCGAGCGGCACGTGCGCGTCGAGCTCGGCGGCCAGGTCGTCGCGGAGAGCCGGCGCCCCGTGCTGCTGCACGAGACGGGGCTGCCGGTGCGGTACTACCTGCCGCCGCAGGACGTGCGGACCGAGCTGCTGGAGACGTCCGACACCCGCACCGTGTGCCCGTTCAAGGGGACGGCGTCCTACTGGTCGCTGCCCGGCGGGGAGCGCGACGTCGCGTGGGCCTACCCGGAGCCGCTGCCCGAGGTGGCGGACATCGCGGGCCTGCTGTGCTTCTACGCCGCCGAGGTGGTCGGGGACTGAGCACGGTTTCCGGACAAACGGCGCGCCGCCGGGAAGCGTCCCTGGCCGAAGCGGCCGCGCACGTCTACCGTGGACCGGTCAGTACGTCCTCCCACGACCGAGGAGGGCACGGTGAACTGTACGAATTGCGGGGCTGTGGTGATTCAGGGACCGGACGGGGGATGGGCGTGCAACAACTGCGGAGCCAGCGGATGAACAGCCCGCTGCCCGCGCCGTCCATGCACTGCGCGCACTGCGGCAGTGTCGTGTTCGAGGGGCCGAGCGGCGGCTACGTGTGCGGGCAGTGCTACCACACGGTCGAGCCGCCGCCCCATCCCGAGCGCGGCGCCGCCGGCTGGAAGGGCTCGCGGGGCCGGTAGCGCTCGCGGGCTCGTCCGCCGGTGACGGTTCAGCCGGCCGACCCCTCGGAGGAGAAGCCGGGGGCGGTCGTCGTCGACCCGGGTTCCGGGGAGCCGACGGTGCCCCGCGTCGGCGGTCGGCGACGGTCCAGGGGCAGGAAGGGCACGGCCGTGACCGCTGCCACCGCGCCGCCGAAGAGCCAGCCCGCGACGACGTCGGCCGGCCAGTGCACGCCCAGGTAGACGCGGGTGAAGCCGACGCCGAGCACGGAGACGGCGGCGATCGCCCAGAGCCCCACCTGCGGCCCCCGGCGTCCGGCCCGGCCCTCCCGCAGGCCCAGGACGAGCAGGACGGCGCAGACGATCGTCGCCGTCATGACGTGCCCGGAGGGGAAGGCGTGGAAGTGGGCGCTGTCCACGGGGTCGGGGAAGACGGGCCGCTCCCGGCCGACGAGGGCCTTCAGCGCGTTCTGCGCCCCGAGCCCGGTCAGGGTGGCGGTCGCGACCCAGGCGGCGGCCCTGACCATGCGGCGCGCCAGCAGCACCGCGGCGGAAGCGGCGGCCAGCAGCCGCATCGTAACCGGATCCCACACCCAGTCGGTGAGGACGCGGTTGGCGTGCGTCCAGCCCGGTTCACCGACGGCCGTCCGGTGCAGGGCGGCGACGACCGCCCGCTCGGCGTCCCACAGGGGCCGCCAGCCGGTCAGGACGAGCAGGAGCAGCACCACGCCGGCGAGGGTGAGTGCCGCGGCGTACCGCAGGAGACGTCGGGGGCGCACGGGCGGCTCCTCCCGGTGGTCGCGTCGGGGACGGACTGACCGCCGAGCGTAACCGCGTGTGGTAGGGGTTTCACCCTTCGCCGTGGCGACGCGCGTGCCGTGGGGTCGAAAGACCCGGTCCGTCGCACCCGAGGGCACGGGTCAGCCGTCCGGCTCATCCCGATTGCGGCGGCCAGCGGCGCCGGGAAGCCTGAGGGGGCCTCGGCACGGCCGCCTCCGTCGACGTGCTCGACCTTCCCACCCGCCGCACCTGGAGCTCCGCATGGCCCTGTCCGTCTCAAGCGTCGTCCTGCTCGGCATCGCGATCTTCCTGCTCACCCGCAAGGGCGGGCTGAAGGTGTCCCACGCGCTGGTCTGCGCGCTCTTCGGCTTCTATCTGGCCGGGACGACGATGGCGCCCGGGATCGAGGCGGGCGGGAACATGATCGCCTCCCTCGTCTCGGGGCTGACGCTCTAGCCGTGTCGATCGCGAGCACCGGGGGCGTGTTCCACCCTTATGCGATCCTACGATCCGTTAAATCACCTGATTGCCTGTACCGCCCGCTCCGTCCTTCTGTGATGCTGGTGTGACGCATGGTGACCGCACCCCTCACACCAGGAGCGTTCATGGTCCTGTCGATCTCCGGCGTCGTCCTCTTCGGGGTGATCGGCTTCCTGCTCTTCCGCAAGGGCGAGCTGAAGCCGTCGCACGCCGCCGTCTGCGCCCTCTTCGGTTTCTACCTGTCCGGAACGGCCATCGGGCCCGGCATCCAGGCGGGCAGCGACAAACTGGCCAGCCTGCTGGGCGGGATCACCCTCTAGTGGCCTGGCGCACCCTCGCGCAGGGACGGCTCGCGGTCCGCACGCTCGGGGACGGCGCGGCCGACGTGGTCTACCCGCTCATCGTGCTGGGCCGCGGCGCCGCCCGGCTCACCGCTGCCGGCCGGCGCCGGTGGCAGGACACCGCGCGGGAGCAGCGCGGCCCGGCCCTGTTCCTGGCGGGTGCCTGCGCCGCCCTGCTGTGGGTCATGCCGTACGGCCCCTGGCTGGCGGCGGCGGGTGCCGTGGGCGCGTGCGCCTGGTTCGGGCGTCCGCCCAAGGAGGCCGAGGCGCCCGACCCCGGGCCGGACGCGGAGGAGCAGGCCGCCCGCCTCCAGACGCTGTACGAGGCGCTGGTGCCCTGCCTGGCCGTCGCCGACGATCCGCACCCGGAGCCCCTGTACGCGCCCGACGGTTCCTGGGAGCGCGCCTTCACCTCGTACGCGTTCGACGCGGACGGCCGGCCGACCCGGCTGGTGCTGCGCTATCCGCCCTGCTTCCCGGACGGCGAGGCGGAGCCGCGACAGCGCGTGGAGCGGCTGCTGTGCGCCAAGATCGGCCGTTCCCGGGAGCTGCGCTTCGACTGGGAGGAGGAGGGCAACGAGCTGCGGGTCACCGCGCTCGCTCCGCTGCCCTCGGACCTGTGCGTGCAGCGCTTCGTCGTCACGCCCGGCGAGATGGTGCTGGGGTTCACCGACGCGGAGGCCGTGCAACGGACGCTGCCGGTGCTGGACGGGGCGGAGTCCCTGGACGTCCCCCCGGTCGTGTGGCGGACCGGGCCCCGGTCGACCGAGCCCCATCTGCTGGCCCTCGGACAGCCCGGGGCCGGTACGACGACGCTGCTGCGCTCCGTGGCGCTGCAGGCCCTCCAGCACGGCGACGTCCTCGTCGTCGACGGTTCGGGCAGCGGTGAGTACGCCTGTCTGACGGGACGGCGCGGGGTGCTCTCGGTGGAGACGAC